>SCTB01000077.1 GCA_004297545.1 Alphaproteobacteria bacterium | reverse complement strand
TTGGCCGGCAGCGGCGCCGTTGAGCGCGATACCTGTGCCCTGGCGAATTTCGGCGGTTGCCCCGTCGGCGTCGGCCAGGCCCCACTGGCCGGTCGTGGACGATTTATAGAGCACCTGCCCGGCGGTGACGGCCGCCGCGGCTGTGCCGTTTTCAGTGACGGCGTTGCTGCCTGGCAATACGGCGGTAACGGTGATGACAATATCGGCCATTTTAGTCTCCTTGGTTTAAGTGAAATCAGACGCTGACGCGGCGGAATGGCGAGATCAGCGATTGAACCGCAGGCGGCAAGCCTTCAAAGGGCTGGTCATAGTCAAAGCCTTCAGGATTCTTGTATCCCATGGCGACGAGCATGCTTAGTGCAGCGCGGATTGCGGCCGGAACATTCGTTGCAGCCGCTCCATAGCCTGCCTTGAAGGTCACGCGCACCGCATTGCTGGTATCGGCGATCGTTGGCCAGGCATCAACCGGGATAACCCAGCCGTCGAGCGACACGGCATCGACTTCATAATTTGCCGGGTCCCACGTCACGTAAAGCAATGTTGTCGGATCGACGTACTCAACAGAAGTAATTGAAATCAGGTTGCCAAGCGGTATGAGCAAATCGCCGGATGGGAAAGCATCATAATAAAGCTCCCACGTCTGTTCAATCAGGCATCGCCCGAGTATTCCGGCATAACCATCGACATATGATGTCACTCCATCAATGAGAAGTTGTATTTTGGCATCTTCATCGCTGTGATCGACGCGACACCAAGCCTTCGCCTCCGCCAAAGTGACCGGCGTTACTGACGGTGCGATCTTGAGCTTGAGCGCCATGGCCTACCTTTCAATTCCTGCTGCCTGCTGGCTTGACCGTGGCGCAGCGACCGGCGTTGCATCTCGCGGCGTTTCAGGAGCGCCGAAGCCCGCCCGTGCGCCTGTAAGTTTGCGCACCGAGCCTGAAACGGCAGGCGCATAGAAAATATTTTCATTTACAAATAGCGGCACGATGAGTTCTTGCGGTCCGGCAGTCGATACTTCCGGCGAATGGAAAGCATTCGCATTGGTGAACAGCCCTGGTTGCAGGTCTTGCGTTGCGCCCGCTGCCGTCACTGTCGGCGAAAAGAAAGTGCTGGTGTTGCTGAACAGTGCTGGCGTCAGGCCGTAACTTGCCGCCACCGCAGGAGCAAAGAACGTATCGGCATCGGTGTAGAGCGCCGGTGCCAGGGCATAGGTTGCGGCAACCGCGGGTGAAAAGAACGTATCGCTGTCAGTGAACAATGCGGGCGCAAGATCTTGCGCGCCCGAAGCCAGTTCCACCGTGGGCGAAAAAAACGCCGCGTCATTGGTAAACAGAGACGGCGCAAGATTGACAGCACCGGCCGTCACAGTCGGGGCGAAGAAAGTGTCCGTATCGGCGTAGAGATCGGGCGTCAGCGGATAGGTCGAGCCGACCGTTGGCGCGAAGAATGTATCGCCATCGGTGAATGTATCCGGCGTCAGGCCGACCGGCCCGGGCGTGACGGTAGGCGAAAAGAAATCATCGCTATCGGTATAGAGGCTGGGCGTCAGGGCCTGCGTCAGGTCCTTCATGAAGGTGCTGGTGC
>SCTB01000076.1 GCA_004297545.1 Alphaproteobacteria bacterium | reverse complement strand
GTGAAAATCGAGCAGTCGGTGGATTTCACCGACCCGAAGGGGCGCAAATTCCTGATCCTCCACGGCGACCAGTTCGACCGGCGCGAAAAGCGCGCCGAGACGCTGCCCGCCTGGTTCATGGCGGCGCTGGGCCGCGCGAACGAAGCCATGACGACGCTCAGCATGGCGGTGGATAAAGTCACGCAGGCCACCTTGCGGGCGCGCTTCAACCTGGCCGGCCGCGTGCGCTCCCTGCTGGAGCGCGACAAGCGCGGCCACCGCGACCTGGAGGAGAACGCGTTGAAGCACGCGCAGGAAAAGGGCTATGACGGCGTTATCTGCGGCCATACCCACAAGGCCGCCTGCAGGACGAAGGACGGGTTGTCTTACATGAATTCCGGCGACTGGGTGGACGGCTTCACCGCGCTCACGATGGACAGGGATGGCGACTGGAACGTCGTGCCCTGGCGGAAACGCCGCAAGGAGCTGGGGTTGAGGCGCAAATTCTTCCGCGCGGCGAACGACAACCCGGATAAGGAATTCCGACCGCTGACGGAAAAGATGGCCGGGGCCATCCGGACCATCTGGCCCGGCAAGGGCCATAAAAAGCCCAAGCGGCCAAAGCCGCCGCAGCCGTAAAATCCGTTGTTCGAAAATATTCAGCCGTTATTGCCTTTGGGGGCGGCAGCCGGCTTGCTGGCGGCAGGAGCGTTGTTGGCCGCCGGCTGTTCGTTGGCATTGGCCGCCTTGCGGTTGAACATACCCTTGATGGCCTTTTTGAGGCTGAAGGATTTTTTGGGCTCCGCGCGCGGCGCGGGCGCGGGGGCCGCGTTGTCCTTCTTCTCCTCGGCCTGGGCTTCGCGCAGCATCTTGATGGACTCGCGCCCGATTTCGATGGACGACTTGATGAACAGCCCCGATATCGCGATGCCCACGATGATATCCGGTATCGGCGACAGCAGAAGGCGGCTGGCGCCCGCGGCCGCGAGCACGGCCACGTTCGACACCATGTCGTTCTTCATGCACATCATGGTGGACTTCATGTTGATATTGTCGTTCCGGTACGGATAAAGCAGCAGGTAGGAGGCCGCGTTCGCGGCGAACGCCATCGCGCCCACGATGCCCATCGCGGCCATGACCGGCAGCACCGGGCTGGAGATCGCGAGGACCGCGCCGACCAGCACGCCGACGCCCATCGCGCCCATGACGGCGGCCTTGGCGAGCGCAACGCCCGCCTGCCATTTTTTGGACTTGTTCTGGACGAAGAGGCCGCTGGCGGAAGCCACCGCGTCGCCCGCCATGTCAAGCGTATCGGCGACAAGCGCCTTTGAATGGGCAAGATAGCCGGTCGTCGCCTCGATCACGGCCATGCCGGCGTTCAGGCCGAAGACGATTTTCAGGACGCGTGCGTGCTTTTTGCCGAGCGGCGTGTCGCTGACCCTGTCATGGTCGTGAGAATGTCCGTGCGCGTGGGCGTGCCCCATAACGGTTCCCGGTAATAAGAATTATTCTCAAATGCCGCAGTGGATAACCGCGTAACCAATAGCATGCCTGAAGTCCCGGTCAATGCCATTCTTCCCGGCAGACGGCGCAAGGGGCATGCCCCATCAGCCGAACTTCAGCTTCAATGGGGCAGATACCTTCATCGGCGTCTGCAGCACGGTTGCTGCCTGAAGGTCTTTCGCCGCGGCGGCGGCGAATTCCGCAGCGGCGGCGGGCAGCGGAAGAAGGCGTTCAATCCTGAAGGCCGCCTCTTCCGCAAACCAGCGGACCTCGGCGGTTTCGCTGCCTGAATAATCTTTTTTCAGGTCGTCCAGGATTTCCAGGCCGACGGCCGGACATTTCTCCGCCACAGCGGCCAGCACGCGTGGCATCGTCTTTTTGAGGAATTCCAGCGCCTCGCGGAGGTTCGCGGGAATCAGCGATTCATCGATGATTTTCTTCGTCTGCTCGTAAAAATCGCGGAAGCCCGGCGTATGGGGCTGGCACGACCGGATGTCGTCGATGAATTCACCGGTAAAAAGCTGTATCCAGCCTTCCGGGTCGGCGTCGCGCATATAGGCGCTGACGAACCTGATTTCACGTTTCACGGTATCGGCCATCTCTGAAATCGTCTTTGTCGCCACGATCCCTCCTTCGCAAAAGAAGCATGCGTTGATATCGCTATCGATACTGGCTGTTTTGCAGTTCGTCGCTGTGGTGGACCCGGACGTGAAACCCGACCTCTAAACCATCCGGCACATTGTTTTCAGTCCTTAATGGGCTGAGACAAGCACGCTGCATGTCCTTTATATCAAAATGGAATACATTATGTCAAATAAAATATGTTATCTAACAATCGTCTCTTCCCCGGGAAAACGTCATTTATATGCCTCCAGGCGTAACCGGTGCAGGCCAGCGGCCATCTAATTTTAACTTTGTTTCGGAAATAAAGCGGTGTAAATTCCCCTCTCCGTTCAACGAACCACGAGAGTCAAGCCTTGGCCAGCCTGCGCCAGCATATCAGCCACCTGTGGCGCTCGGCTTCCGCCGTGCCCGGCACCTTGCGCGAATACGTGCGCTTCCGCCGCCAGTGGAAGGGCCTGAAGGACAGGCTGCCCGCGGGCGACGGGCACCCGGTGCTGGTTCTGCCCGGCATGCTGACCGGGGATTTTTTCTACAAGAACTTCCGCCGCCATATCGAGGAAAAGGGCTACAGGGCGCATCCCTGGAACAACGGCGTGAACATGGGCCTGAGCCGGCAGACCGCCGCCCGCCTGAAAAAACGCCTTGAGGAAGTCTACGCCGAAAGCGGCGGGCAGAAAGTGACCCTCATCGGCCACAGCCTCGGCGGCATCTACGCGCGCGAGCTCGCCCGCGAATTTCCGGAGATGGTGCGCGATGTGATTACGATGGGTACCCCCATCGGCGGCATGTCGGGCGGCGATGCGATACCGGATCTGTTGCGGCGTATCTTCAACCGCTTCACGAAAAATCCGGAATGGCAGAACAACCCCGAGCTCGACCAACGCGGCCTCACCCCGCCGCCCGTGCCGGTGAGCTCGATCTATTCAAAGGACGACCCGATCATCAAATGGCAGGCCTGCCTGAATCCGGCTGCGGAGGGTTGCGAGAATATCGAGGTCAGCACCACGCATGTCGGCCTCACCTTCGCCCCGCCCTCCCTCGTCGCCATCTTCGACCGCCTCGCGCAGAAGGAAGGCGACTGGAAACGCTTTAACGCCGAAGCCTACAAAGACCTCGCCGCCTACCGCCCCTCCCCGCCCGCGGCGGAACTGCCGGAGAATCCGGGATGGAAGCCAGAGACGGCGAAGATGAAGGGGTTGTTTGTGAAGAAATAGAGAGGCTGCGTACTATGGTGTGCAGTTTGTCCTTCTATTGCGCTTATGTTATTTTGGCGCACATAACCATAACAGCCGTGAACATCATGTTGCAAAAAATTAAACTTCAAAATGAAGAGTGGGAAATAAACTTTTCGTCTCCAATAGGAAAAAAAGGGGGGTTCGGACAGGTTTTTAGGGGGCTCGGAAAATCCGGTGATGTCGCAGTGAAAAAACTGAGCATCAACGCATCGCAGGCAGCTCATCGAGAGATGGAAATAGGAGCTGAACTACGAAAGCAGAGTTTTCAAAATATAGTACCCGTTTTAGACTACGGACAGGATGCAAATTCTGATGGGTATTTTCTTATTATGCCCGTTTGCGATAGGAGTCTTCAAGAATATATAGACAAACAGGGGACCGTTGGTACAACTGAAGCAATTTCCGTTCTATTAGAAATTTTAAACGGCTTGGAAGAGGTGAAAGATTTAACCCATCGAGACCTAAAGCCCGACAATATTTTATTTCATGAAGGTCGATGGAAGATTGCTGACTTTGGAATCGCGAAGTTCGTTGAAGACAGCACTTCCCTAGAAACCCTGCGGGGCTTTCTTACACGCGCATATGCAGCCCCCGAACAATGGCTCTCGGAGCGCCCTACGGCAGCGACGGATATATATGCACTTGGTTGTATTGCGCATGCGTTAGTTACAGGCTCTCCACCTTTCAACCCGCAGGATGGAGATTTTAAGAAACAGCATCTCGAAGTGTCACCCCCACATTTGGAAATGCTGCCTGCGCCTGTTAGTGCGTTGGTATCTCAAATGCTAAGAAAACATCAGTCTGCTCGTCCGGCACGTCCACGCTGCATAAGTGTACTAAAAAGTGCAGGGACTACTGTCACTACAGGCCCCCTCGCTTCATTAGCTAAGGCAGTAGATACGGTTGCAAAACAGACAGCGATAGAAGAAGCAAAACGTGCCGCCATCTACGAAGCGCGCAGAAAACGCGAGCAACTGTTTCAGGAGATGAAATTAGTCCTAGTCAAAATTCAACAAAACATGTTTGACCAAATTGAGAAGGCGGCAGGAACTTTATGTCAGATTGATCTCAACTCCTGCAAAGTGAGAATGGGTAATGGATCACTTGAAATCGACACGTTAAATGGAATTATCTTCTCTGGTCCTCCGGCAGCAAGCCAAGACTTTCGAGGACAAAAAAGCGGATGGGACATTGTCGGTAATATGACAGTTTCACTTCAGCAAAACTTTCAAGAGCGTCTATACGTTCGCAGCGCAGATCTAATATTAGCCCGCCCGCCCGGCACAGAAGAATATAGATGGTATGAAGTGTCCTTCTGGGGATTTGCTAACAATCGGAATGAGCCCTATTCTCTCAATAATGTTTCGGAGTTAGCAAAAGCTCTTGGAGCTGCAAGCTCGCATCATTTAGCCCATCCGGTAACCCCCATAGACGGAGAGGACGAAGATAGCTTTATCGCAAGATGGATCGAGCTGTTCTCCAAGGCAGCGGAAGGCCGATTAGCGAAACCACTCTCTCTTCCATTAGGCGCTCTGTGATAAGGGATCAAGGTAAATTGATTTTCTGATTTCCTAATAGAACAGCAGTCCGCCCCCCTCCAAAGAAAAACACCCCCTCCAGCCAAGGCCGAAGGGGGTGTCGAGTTGTCTAAGGATGATAGTTAAGAAAATTACTTGTCGCCTTTGGCTTCCCATTCTTCTTTGGAGATTTTGCCGTCGCCGTCCTTGTCTTTGCCGCTGAAGCTTTTGTCTTCCTTGTCCTTCGCGGGCCATTCGTCGGAGGAGATGGAGCCGTCGCCGTTTTTATCCATCGTGGCGAAGCTGCCTTTGTCCTCGGATGCGGCGGGCGCTGCGGGCTCGGCCGGGGTGGCGGGCACGGCGGCCGCCTCAGCGGCGGGCTTGGCGGGCGTCGCTGCCGTGGCCGGGGTCGCGCCGTGATCGTTCGAGGCAGGCTTGTCGGCCAGGGCCGGCAGGCTGGCGAGGCTCAAGGCCGCCGCGACAATAAGTGCATATTTCGAGTTCATGGTGGTATCTCCTGATATTCCTGTTCGTTTGATGAAGGGGCCAAAAGATAATCTTCTGCCCATAAATCCATTCTATCACCTGCCCGGCCCGATTCTCAAGTTAACTCCGTGCAATGATTGGGCGTCTTTTCGCGTGTTTTCAAAGGCATGGGGCGCTTGAGCAGCGCAGCGTCGCGCATGCCGGGTCAGGATTTCTTCTGAATAATTGAGGGGGTGAATCAAAGGGTGATGAACAGCACGATGCCCAGAATGATCGTCAATATCGGCGTGCTCACCTGCTGCAGCGCGGTCAGCGCCTCGGCGGTGCGCTTCTCGTAGTAATCGGCAAGCTCGCGCAGCGTCTGCGAAAGGTTTCCGGTGTCCTCCCCCGCCTTGATCATGGCCAGCGCCATTTTGTCCATCCGCTTCGTATCGCGAAAGGCGGCATGCAGCGATGCCCCCGCCTCGATGCGCGGGATCGCGTCTTCGGCTGCCGCCCGGATGACAAGGTTGGGAATGGAAGCCGCCGCGATGCGCAACCCGCCGCGCAAATCCACGCCCGCCTCGAAAAGCATCGCCAGGCTATCGGCGAAGCGCGCCCATGAATCCTGCGCGACGAGCGCGCCGAGCTTTGGGATGGCCAGGAACAGCCGGTCCGTCATATAGCGGAACGGCGGCAGGACGCGCCGCGCCAGCACAAAGGCTGTGATGAACGCCGCCAGGATGGCCGCGGCCCAGGGCAAGGCGGTATGGTTCTTGAAAACCGCAAGCCCCAGGATGACGGCGCCGCTGATCTTGGGCTCGCGCGTGGCCTTGCGCATCAGGCGCGCATGCTCGTCGCGGCGGCGCACATATTCAAGGCACTGGCCGAAAACCCGCGCCAGCTTGCCGGATTTTTCGCCCAGTTTTATAAGACCGATCATGGTTTCATCGAAGACCTTCGGGTAAAACCCGATCGCCTCGTGCAGCGAATGACCATTCTTCAGTTCGTGCAGCACGCCGCCCAGCGCCGCCGCGATATATTTTTCTTCCGCCGCATCGCGGGCGGTCGCAAGCGACTGGGTGATCGGGACGCCCGCCTTCTCCATCTGCTCCAGGTGAAGGAACAGGACGATCAGGGACCGGGCGGAGGCATTGAACATTTATTTGGCGGGCGGCAGCGCGGCTGCCGGGGCTTCGGGTTCCTTCACCTCGGCGGAAAAGGGCAGGAAAACATTCTCGCCGTCCACTTTTATCTGGACGAACAGTTTCAGCACGCCGGGCTTTTCGGGATGGAGCATAAAGGAAAGCGGCGCGGCGCCGCGATCCTTTTCTTTTTCAGGCGCGGCGCCCATCGGATGCACATGCGCCAGGTTCCTGAAATCGCCGGTGAAGGCGGCGATATGCGCATAAGCGCCCATGACGGGCTCGAGATCTTCAAGCGGCTTGCCGTCCGCCGAAACGATGGAGACCTTGCCTTCCGCGGGCGTCCCCGCGACCGGCCCGCCCGTGAAACTCAGTTCCGCCTTGTTGCCGGAGAATTCAGCCTTCATGACCGGCATGTTGTCAACGCAGCTTTCCTTGCACGGCTCGGCGCCTTTCAGCAGGATCGCCATCATCTGCGGAGCCTCACCTTTTACCTGCACATCGGCCCATATCTTGTAGTCATGCGCGGTCCTGGGCGTGAAGGAAAAGCGCCAGCGGTCGCCCGCGCTCTCGGGATGCAGGTGCTGGTAATCGGTCATCCTGTCGTCGAGGACGAGCAGGTGCAGTTTTTTCGTATGACGCTCCACCAGTTCGTCCGGCTTCACCGCGGCCTGGTCCTTGTTCAGGAGGGTGAGAAAGAAAGAAGCTTCCTTGCCCTTTTCCAGCTTTCCTTCCGGCTCAAGACGCGCGCCCAGCGTCACGGGACCGTAGCTTTCTTCCGCCGCGGCGTCATGCGGCTTGCCATGCGCCTCCGCATGGACCGGTTTTTCTTCCGGATGCTGCTTCGGCATATCCGGCATCTGCATGCGGTTGTCATCCACAGGTTCTTCGGGGCCCTCGTCTTTCAGTTTGTCTTTCTGAATGGAAGGAACCGGCGCCGCCCCTGCATCGTCTTTGTCCGCCGCAAGCGCCGGAACTGCTGCCAGCATCGCAATCACAAAAAGATAAAATAATCGTGAAGCCATGGATGAACTCCCCGCGTCGAAAAAAAAACGAAACCAAACCCCGGTATCATTATGCCACAAGCGCCTGTGGATAAAAGCAGAACAAAAACCGATTGGCATAATAAGCTGGAATCGGGCATGTTTTTCAGCCTGTTGCGAGCATCTGGACAAGGCCTTTCCGGCCTCTATATGCTTTCCTCGGGAGACAAGGAAGCTCCCCTCACAAAACATCTTTGAAAGGAAGGATGCCATGCAACCCACCAAGAAAGAACACGTCCAGAAAGAGCAGATGAAAGGCTCTTGTACGTCAGGCGACACGAAAAAGTCGTCCGGCTCTTGCGGCTCGGAGACCAAAAAAAGCGATATGGGCTCCTGCGGCAGCAGCTCTGACAAGGGCAAAAAAGGCGGCTCCTGCAGCTAATCTTTTTTGGCTTTCGTCATGCAAGAAGCCGGGCTGCGAAGTCCGGCTTCTTTTTATTTTCAGGCTGTTTCAGCAGAAAAAACAAAGCCTTGATATTTTTCCGTAACTTTTGTGCCCGTATTTTCTTGCGACTCGCCGCGCCCGCGTCCTATCATCGTCTGTATATGAAAAAGTGAAAATCAGAAGAGCGCCAATGGTGGCGTTCGCATTTCTTGTTGAAAGGACTTGAACGATGACCGAACCCGCACAGAAACTGACAAAGGCAATGCTCTTCGCCGCGAAGAAGCACACCGACCAGCGCCGCAAGGGCGAGCGCGCCGAACCCTACGTGAACCATCTGGTCGAAGTGGCCGATCTGCTGGCCTCGCACACGGACGGCAAGAATATTAATCTCATCTGCGCGGGTATCCTGCACGACACGATCGAGGACACGGGCACGAAGTATGAAGAACTGAAAAAGGAATTTGGCGAGAACGTGGCCGATATCGTGAAAGAATGCACCGACGACAAGAGCCTGCCGAAAGCCGAGCGCAAGAGATTGCAGATCGTCAACGCGCCGCACAAGTCGGACGAGGCCAAGATGGTCAAGATGGCGGATAAAATCTCCAACCTGCGCTCCATCCTCGACTCCCCGCCCCCCGACTGGGACCTCGCGCGCAAGCAGCAATACTTCGACTGGGCGAAAAACGTCGTCGACGGCTGCCGCGGCGTCAACGCCGGCCTCGAGACGGAATTCGACAACACCTACAAGCGCGGCGTGAAATCATTCGGGATGAAGGTGGCGTAGTATCTAACCCGCCTCTGCCGCTTTCTCGATGCGCTTGCGGTCATGCGGGTTCAGGACGCGTTTGCGCAGGCGCAGGGTTTTCGGCGTGACTTCCACCAGTTCGTCGTCGGAGATGAAAGTAATCGCCTGTTCCAGCGTCAGGATGCGCGGCGGGATGAGTTTCACCATTTCGTCGGAGCCGGAAGCGCGGACGTTGGTGAGTTTTTTGCCTTTCAGCACGTTCACGGGCAGGTCGTTGTCGCGGCTGTGCTCGCCCACGATCATGCCTTCGTACACTTCGGTGCCCGGCATGACCATGATGACGCCGCGTTCTTCGAGGTTCCACAGGTCATAGGCGGTCGCCTGGCCGTTCGCCATGGCGATCAGCACGCCGGTGCGGCGGCCCGTCACGTCGCCCTTGTAGGGCTCGTAGCCGTGGAAAATGCGGTTCATGATGCCCGTGCCGCGCGTGTCGGTCAGGAATTCGCCGTGATAGCCGATAAGCCCGCGCGTGGGCGCGAGGAAGGTCATGCGCACCTTGCCGGCGCCGGACGGCACCATCGCCATCATTTCGCCCTTGCGCTGCGCCATTTTCTGCACGACGGTGCCGGAATGTTCCTGGTCGACGTCAACGACCACTTCTTCCATGGGCTCCAGGCGCTCGCCGGTCGTCTCATCGGTTTTGAACAACACTTGAGGACGGCCGATGCACAACTCGAAGCCTTCGCGGCGCATGGTTTCGATGAGAACCGACATCTGCAATTCGCCGCGGCCGAAGACTTCGAAATAATCCGCCGTGTCGCCTTCCTTCACCTTGATGGCGACATTGCCTTCCGCCTCGCGGAACAGGCGCTCGCGGATGATGCGGCTGGTGACCTTGGTGCCTTCGCGCCCGGCCAGCGGGCCGTCGTTAATGCGGAAGGACATCGAAATCGTGGGCGGGTCGATGGGCAGCGCATGCTGCGGCTCCGTCACGATAGGATCGCAGATGGTATCTGCGACCGTGGCGGTCGACAGGCCGGCCAGCGAAACGATATCGCCGGCCGAAGCTTCCTCCAGCGGCTCGCGGTTGATGCCGCGGAAGGCCAGGATTTTCGTGATGCGGCCGGTTTCGACCTGTTTGCCGTCATGCGACAGCGCCTTGATCGCCGTATTCGGCTTCACGGAGCCCGACAGGATGCGCCCGGTCAGCAGGCGTCCGAGATAGGGGTTGTTTTCGAGCAGCGTCACCAGCATCGAAAACGGCTTGGTGTCGTCCACCGTCGGCGGCGGCACGAAATCGACCACGAGGTCGAACAGCGGCGCCAGATCCTTGCGCTCGTCGGTCAGGTTCGCGGCGGCCCAGCCCTGCCGGCCAGAGGCCCACATGATGGGAAAGTCGAGCTGCTCTTCCGACGCGTCCAGCGCGGCGAAAAGATCGAACACTTCCTCGTGCACTTTTTCAGGCCGCGCGTCGGGGCGGTCGACCTTGTTCACGAGAACGATGGGGCGGATGCCTTGCTTGAGCGCCTTGCCGAGGACGAATTTGGTCTGGGGCAGCGGGCCTTCCGCCGCGTCGCAGAGCACGATGCAGCCGTCCACCATAGAAAGAATACGCTCCACCTCGCCGCCGAAATCGGCGTGGCCGGGGGTGTCGACGATATTGATGCGCGTGTCCTTCCACATGACGGAGGTCACTTTGGCAAGAATGGTGATGCCGCGTTCGCGTTCGAGGTCGTTGGAATCCATCACGCATTCCGCGACCTGCTGGTTGTCCCGGAACTGGCCGGACTGGCGCAGGAGCGCGTCGACGAGGGTCGTTTTGCCATGGTCGACGTGCGCGATGATGGCGATGTTCCGAAGCTTCGATGTCATAATATCCCGTCAGCCGTTTCTTGTTATTTGAAGTCCCGCGCCACCCTATTGAAAAAACATTGTTTTTCAAGCCTTTTTTGAACGCGCGGCCACATCATACACGAAAGATTAATTATGTATAGTATAATATACATAGGTATTTATTTCAGAATTTTCAGG
>SCTB01000075.1 GCA_004297545.1 Alphaproteobacteria bacterium | reverse complement strand
CGCCGTGATCCGCGCGTTCTGCATCAGTTCCTGGCCTTTCAGAATGCCCCCGATGAGCAACCCGATGATGGTCATCACGATCGCCAATTCGACGAGCGTGAAGCCCTTTTGTGTGTTTAGTCGTTTCATTGATTTATCTCCCCCTTGGATTAAAAAACCTGGTTTTGTAAACTGCCCCCAGGCCGCTAGATGTGTCAAACGGGCATATGTACCGTCAAATCGTCGTGCGTTTCTTACAATTTTGCAACTAAAAAAATGAAGGGTTGATTAACAGAACCTCTCCCCCTCCCTAATTCGACAAAATGGTCACAGGAAAGCGCCTCAAGCATCTGAAAGCGCGTAAAACCGCATCGCGGACGTACATCGATAGCCCTGTTAAAACGCATCCTTCCGAACCGGATTTTTTATTCATAAACAGTGAACTCATATTGATATTCCATCCTGGGACATGATTTGAGGCGCGAGTCTCCGCGTCACCGGTTCGATTTAAGACTTCGACTCGTCGATCTTATGAGAAGAGCGGTACTCGGAGGGGGTCTCGCCGGTGACCTCCCGAAACACCCGGTTAAAGGAGGCCAGCGAATTGAAGCCAACCTCGAAGGCCAGAACCTGGATGGGGATCGCGGGATCGTGCAGCATGCGCTTGGCGTCTTCCACACGCAACTCGTTCAGAAGCTTGGGAAAACTTTTGCCAAAAGCGCGATTGATGACGCGCGACAGCGTATTTTCGGACGTCCCCACCTCGCGGGCGAGATCCGCGCGGCTGAATTCCGGCTCATGATATACTTTGTCCAGCTCCATGAGCTTCTGCACCTTCTCGGCGATCTTGCGTTCCTCGTCGCTGAAAAGCATTGTTCGCGCGCGCGAAGCCGCATTCAGCGGCACCGGCAGCGGATAGACGCGGAATAATGTCGTCGTCGCGAGATAGGCAAGCGCGATGCCCAGCGTCACCTGCAGCGCATCGGAGTCCCGCATCGTCAGGTGGCCGGTCGCCAGAAGCAGGCTGACCACGACGCGCAGGACGTTCGCCGCAACCAGCGTGATGACCAGCCAGTACCTTTCCCGCCCGCCGCGCAGCCGGCGCAGCTTGCCGAAAATGTCCTTATGCGCCCAAAGGGCCAGCATGCAAAGGGCGCTCGCCATCGAGCCGATCCAGTAAAGAATATCCATGACCCGCTGGCAGCGCCAGCCGCCTTCATCGCAGAAGTTGCGCGCCTGGCCCAGCAGGAAAACGCCGATAGCCACGGCCGGCAGCACAAGCAGGATCAGGAAGTGGCGGCGCTCAGGCAGATCCGTCAGCTTCACGACCTGCAGCACGAGAAGATAGCAGAGCGGCGCGCCCATTTCGCGCGACACCCAGAGGGCGAGGCGGATCGGCCCCTCGAAATCCTCGAGCCGGAGGGCGAACTGCAAGCCGAAGGAAGCGGCGAGAAACAGGAAATAGGCGAGCGCGATGGAGGCCTGGCGCCAGTTGCGCGCGTTGAAGACGATAAAAACAAGAATGAAAACGCTCTGGATCAGCCCCGTCACGGCGAGCCATTCAATCAGACTGAAAGTCGTCGTGTAGTCGAATTTCATCCTTCAGGTTCTTTCAATCACTCCGGGGACGGCGCCGGAAGCGGCGCCGGCGGCAAAGCCCCTTCGTCTTCTTTTCCGCGCATTTTAATAATCTGGTCGATCTCCTGCGGGTCAACGCCGAGCTGCTCCACAAGATACGCTTTCATGAAATTGACTTCGTTGGGATGAAAGCGCCTGCCGCTGATCAGAAGGTCTTCCACGATCTTGCGCGCCGCCTGCCTGTCCCCCTGCTCCGTCAGCACGAAAGCCGGCATCTGCCGCGCCCATTCGGGAAGCGTATCTCCTACCGGCTGCATCCTCGCGAGCTTGTATGAAAGATCGAGAGCGAGATGCAGGTCGTGCAGGCGGTGCCGCGCCAGGAATATCGCCTGCACCAGCCAGCGCCATTTATTGCCGACCGGATTGACCCCGACGGCGGAGAGGTAATCGACGATGACGGCGACGTCCTTGGGCGTCCGCACCGCCCCGAAATAATAAGCGGCCAGCATCGGGACATGGTTAGACGCCTGGTCGAGTTCGTTCAGCAGCCAGAACCATTTCCCGAGCTTTTCGTAGTTGTAGTCTTTCAGCGGCGTCGTCTGTCCGCCGGTGTCGCCGAGGTTCTGGAGCGTAATCGCCCCGAAACGATACGAGAACTGGGGGTCTCCCAGCGTCATCATCAGCGCGCCGTCGACGGTCGGCACCGGCGGCACCCCCTCCCATTTCGCATAGATGTCGGAAGAGCCCAGCCAGAACAGGAAGTTGACGCCCAGCACCGCGAGCAGCGCCCTGTTGACAGCTTTTTTTTCGCGGGCGGCGCTCATCAGAATTGCCGCCGCAGGAAGTCGAAGGCGGCGGCGGCCAGCAGAAGCGCCATGAACAGCGCGCCCTGCAGCGACAGGAACCCCACGACGCCCAGATGCGCCATCATCGCATGCGCGTAGGCGCCCGAACGCTCGAGATAACCGACGCCGCCGGACCCCTCCACACCATAGACCAGCCAGGAGGTCTGGCCCATCATGTCCAGGCGCGGCACAACGACAGAGACAAGATCCATGACATTATTGAGCACCGCATACACGGTTTTCTCAGGCGGCAGCGACGCAATGCCCAGGAGCGTGCCGATAAGCCGCGACAGCGCATAAAGCCCCAGCGTCGCAAGCGCCGACCCCGCCGCGCTCGACAGAACCATCGAAAAGAAAAGCGCGGCGACGGACATAACCATATTTTCGACGCCGATGCTAATTCCCCAGGCGACAAGCCCGCCGGGATTGGGCTTGCCCAGCAAAAAGACCACGCCGGATACAACCAGCGCAACCAGCAGCGACAAAACCATGAAAGCGGCGGCATGGCTGAACAGGAAGTTCAGCCGGGAAATGGGCCGCGAGAGCAGGAATTCGACTTCCTTCGTCTCAAAGCAGCGCCGCACATAAAAGCAGCAAAACAGCACGATGCCGATGACGCTTAAAAACCGCAGGCCGGCGGCGCCGAAAACAAGCGCAAAACTCTCCTTTTCCGTGATAGCGGCGCCACCCAGGAAAACCGCAAGGGCGCCCCCGGCCACAATCATCGTCAGGAGGGTGATCATCAGCTTGTCGCGCAGGGCGGCGGTCAGGACGAATTTAACAAGCGGCCGTGAGATCATTCAGGTATCCCTGTGGTTTACGCCTCCTAGAGATTGGAGGGGTGCCGGTCAAGACCGAAAACCTGATATGTCTTGCGCTCCATATCGTCAACATTCGACCCCGACACGATAGTCGCGCGGATAAGCAGGACGAGCTCGGACTTGACGATACGGTCCGAATGGCTCTTGAAAAGATAACCCACCATCGGAATGTCCTTCGCCAGCGGCACGCCATCCTGGGTCGTGATATTTTCGTCCTTCATCAGGCCGCCCAGAGCCATCATCTGTCCAGACTGCATGTGCAGGATGGAATCGATTTCCTGAACGGAAAGCTCGGGGATCTGGTTGTCCGGCAGCGTAAAGCCGGAGGGCAACGTGAAGTTGTTCAGCGCAAGCGTCAGGGAGATGGTCGGGTCGGTGCGGCGCCCCACAACTTTCGAGACGGTCGGGCGCACGACCAGCGAAACCTCGCCGGTGTCGGCGTTGGCGTTCGGCACGACAGTCAGGATGACGCCCTCCGGGGCGTTTTTCTGGGTGCCGGTAACCGTCGCCGTCGCGCCGGAGGTCGTGGTCGCGGGCGTCACGGTCGCGGTAAAGTTGAAGTACACGTTGTCCCTGGCCACGTTCACGACTGCAGGCTGGTTATTCATGACGGTCACGCGCGGGCTTGACAGGGCGCGGACCGTGCCGAAGCGGCTGATCGCATGAATGACCGCGCCAAAATCGCTGGTTGGATTGAACGTCAGGGCAAAAGCGCCGTTGGCGGTCGACGAAAGCCCGGGCAGTTGAAAGCTCTGGGCCACATTGGCAAGGCCCGTCACGTTGAAGGTCTTCCAGTCGATGCCGGTTGCGAATTCGTCGTTCAACTCCACCTGGAGCACCTTGGTCTCGATCAGCACCTGCGTCATGACACGCTTGCGGAATTCGTCAAGAAACCGCGCCACCAGCTTCTGCTCGCGCTCGGTTGCAAAGACGCTCACGGTGCCTGTCTGCTTGCTGATGGAGGCGGTCGCGGGCGCATTCGCCACAAAGGGCTCCGCAGGCGGCGTCGTAATGTTGAGATTCGGCGCCGCGGCGGCCGGCATGGGGGCCACCTGGGGCGACCCTGGCGCCGGCGGCGGGGGCGGGGGCGCGTTCGGGTCTGAAACCGGCATCGGCGGAGGCGCGGGATTAACGGGAATCGTCACGGGGTCGGCAAGCGTCGCCAGCGGAACGAAGGTATCGGCGGCCGCAAGAAGACCGTCCAGCCCTTCTTTAAGTTCCTTCCAGAGATCAGGCTCTATCTTGTTGGTGACGGAGCCCGAGGAACTGGACGACGTCACGCTGATTTTAGTGTCGCCCTTTCGCTCCACGTTCAGGAATCCTACATTGTAGTCCTTGACGTAAGGACGATCGATCTGGACGCTGAGAACATTGTTTGCGTATCTGTAACGCAGCCCCGCCATTTCGCAGATGCGTTGCACGACTTCATCAAAGGGGCGATCCTTGGCTGTAAAGATGATCGTGCCGTGGATCTGCGGGTCCATTTCGATGTCGACATCCGCCTGGCGCGCCAGCTGATACAGGAGATCCCGCAGGCTGACGGTGTTGTTGACCTCGACCGTGACGAGAGGCGCCGGCAGCCTCAGTTCCTGCGGCGTGGAAAGGATTGGCTGGAAGTCGGGGGGCGGCGTCGCGTCCGCCGCCGCCGGCGGCAGTGGCGCAAGCGCGTCGCGGTATTGCTGGGCATCCAATTCGGCGGGACGGTCCTGCTTCAACTGGTTCCTGGTGGCTTCGCAGCTCACAAGAGCGAGTGTCATGATAGCGATTGCGAAAATAAAACCGCCAAGGCGGCCAAAACGACCGGGTGCCGTCATGTCAAGTGTTCCGACTTTCTTTTATTATAAAAGAGTTGACGCGCCAAAACCTAGACTATGGTTTTGATATTACACCATTGTTACAGGGACAGTTTGGACGTGTCAATGTTAGCGGAACCTTTTGAGGTCGAGCCGATTTTGATGTTCTGGATTTTCATTTTCATATCAGCCGGAATATCGGCTTCCGCGATGGCTGTCTGCTCGGAAATCATGCCCTCTGAATACAATTTGAGCAGCGACTGGTCGAAAACGACCATGCCCGTCGGGTTGTTGTTGGCCATAATCTCCTTGATACGGACCGTTTCCCCTTTCAGGATCAGTTCCTTGATGAGGGCTTCGTTCAGGAGGATTTCAAGCGCAACAACCATGTCCCCCTTCATGGACCTCACCAGGCGCTGGGAAACGATGGCCCTCAGGTTCATGGAAAGGGCGATCCTGATCTGCTGCTGCCGGTCTTCGGGAAAGAAGTTGATGATGCGCTCGATCGCCTGCGGCGCGTTATTGGTGTGGATCGTGGCAAGACAAAGGTGCCCCGTTTCTGCGGCCGTGATCGTCTGTTCCATGACCTCCGGGTCGCGAATCTCGCCCACAAGGATGACGTCAGGCTTCTGGCGCAGCGCGTTTTTGAGCGCGACCTGATAAGAGGTGGTGTCGATGCCGATCTCCCGCTGCGTGATGACGCCTTTTTTGTGCTCGTGATAGTATTCGATCGGGTCTTCGATGGTGATGATGTGGCCGCCGACGGTGCGGTTGCGGAAGTCGATCATGGACGCCAGGGTCGTCGATTTCCCCGAGGACGTCACGCCCGAAATCATGATAAGGCCGCGTTTTTCAAGCACAAGCGTCTCGAGCAGTTTGGGCAGCCTCAGCTTTTCGAAAGACGGGATTTCGCTGGTGATGCGGCGGATGACCATGCCCGTGTGCTGGCGCTGGCGCAGGACGTTGACGCGGAAACGGCCTTCCTTGCCCATGTCGAAGGCCAGGTTCAGCTCCTGGTTCGAATCGAACTCGCGGCGCTGGCGGGAAGTGAGTACCTCGTTCAGCATCGCCTGGACGTCTTCTTCCTGCAGCTGCTGCTCGCCCAGGGCGTGGAGTTCGTTTTCGATGCGCAGCGTGGGCGGCACGCCGACCGTGATGTAGAGGTCGGTCGCTTCCCGCTTTATCATTTCATTCAGATAGGCGTATATCGCGACTCCGCTCAAAAGGAATATCCTCCTTCAGCTTTTTCGCCTTCGGCCGGCTCAGCGGCGGGCGCCGCGCCGCCGGGCTTTTGCTGCGGTATCGCCGCAGGCTTGCCGGGCGCAGGCTTGCCGGGAACCGCCTTGGCGCCGGTGAGCGGCCCCCCCTTCTTCGCGCCTGCGGCCCCCGCTGCCGGATCGGGAAGGTCGTCCTCGGATTCCGCACTGTCCTTCAGCGCGTCATGCGCGGTCTGTTCCGTAATAGAGCCGGAAACGACAAGGTCATTGACCGAATCTTCCATCGTCTGCATGCCGTAGCGCGAACCGGTCTGGATCATCGAGTAGAGCTGCGCCAGCTGGTTTTCGCGGATCAGATTGCGCACGGCATTGGTGCCCACCATGATTTCGTGGGCCGCCACGCGGCCGCCTCCCGCTCTTTTCAGAAGCGTCTGCGCGATGACGCCCTGAATGGAAGACGAAAGCATGGCGCGCACCATTTCCTTTTCGGCGGCGGGAAACACGTCGATAATACGGTCGATGGTCTTAGACGCCGTGTTCGAGTGCAGGGTGCCGAAGACAAGGTGGCCCGTCTCGGCAGCGGTAAGCGCCAGCGAAATGGTTTCATGGTCACGCATCTCACCGACGAGGATAACGTCAGGGTCTTCACGCAGCGCGCTTTTCAGGGCGCGGGCGAATGACTTGGTGTCGTTCCCGACCTCGCGGTGGTTGACGAGCGCGGTCTTGGAGTTGTGAAAGAATTCAACCGGGTCCTCGACCGTGAGAATGTGATAGGGATAACTCGTATTGATATGATTGATCATCGACGCGAGCGTCGTGGATTTACCCGAGCCCGTGGGGCCTGTCACCAGCACAAGACCCTTTTCAAGCTCCGCCAGGCGCCGCATGACCGGCGGCAGGTCGAGCTGCTCCATCGTCGGGATTTTCGTGGGAATGACCCGGAACACGGCCGCCGATCCTGCGCGGTTGGTAAAAGCGTTCACGCGGAAGCGCGCATCGGCGCCGAATGAAATGGCGAAGTCATGCTCGAGTTCGCCTTCGTAGATGGCCCGCTGCTCCTCCGACATGACGGAGAAAAGCATTGCCCGGATGGCGTCAGGGGTCAGAACGTCGGTTTTGATGCGCTGCAAGTCGCCGTCGATGCGCACGATAGGCTGGTTGCCCCCCGCCAGGTGCAAGTCCGAAGCCTTGTTGTCCAGCGTAAATTTCAGCAGTTCGGTGATTTCCACGGCAGTTCCCCCTCTTGAGTTATCAGCCTTTGCAGCTCTCAGAAAGCCGCGGATGGCGGCCGACCCCACATTTAAAGATAGACCAAATTGGTTGAAAAAACGCTAAATTATCCTTTACATATTATTGAAAAATAAAGGCTGGCGGCTCCGCGATAAGCATAATGATGAAAGCCAGCAAGAGGGCCGGCCCAAAAGGGAACGCCGCCTCCTTGTGAAATTTCCTCCACAACAGGGCAATGACAACACCGGCCGTGCCTGACAGAATCAGAAAATGCGCCAGAACTTCAGGATTCGTTCCCATCCAGAAGCCGCTTGCGGCAAAAAATTTCACATCGCCCCACCCCAGCGGCTCCCTCTTTAAAAGCGCCATTCCTCCCTGCCTGAGAACAAGAGATCCAATGCCATAAAGGGCCATGCCGCCCAGCGCCGTTTCCCCATGCGCGAGAATAAATTCCGGCGGATCGCTGGCGGAAAAGGAATTGGCCGCCAGAACAGCCATCCCAAGGAGCAGAACGGCAAGGTTCAACCCGTCAGGAATGATCATATGCGAGAAATCGATATCCGCCGCCGCGATGACGACCGGGGCAAGGCAGAACAGCAGAACCGTTGAGGGCGAGAATCCGAACCTTTCATAGAAGGCGATGCAGAGGGCAAGCGTGGCCAGCTCGATCAGCGGATAACGCCATCCGATCGGCGCCCTGCAGGACCGGCAGCGTCCGCGCATGAGCAGCCATGAGAAGACCGGCACCAGATCGGCAACCCCCAAAATGCGCCCGCATTTCGGGCATTTCGACCGTTCGAAGGAAACGGAAATGCCGCGCGGCAGGCGCCAGGACAGGGCCGTCGCGAAGCTGCCGAGGCAAAGCCCGAGGAAAACCGTCACGCAGAGATAAAATGCAGCCGGCATCCCTTGCTAGCGCAGAACCGCAAGGCGCCTTTGTATGGCGTCGAGCGGCAAGTCCTGATCAAGGTCTCCGTTGGCTGCAAGACGCATAATCTGGCGGTAAAGATCTCCCGCCTGCCGGGAGCGGCCCATTTTGTCGTAGAGCACGGCCTTGTTATAGAGCACATATGCGCTGCCGGGATTCAGGGCCTCCGCCATCTCAAGAAGGCGCAGGCCGTCCTCGAAACGGCCGGCGCCGGCGTAGGCGATGCCCAGCTGGGCGGTGATATCGCCGTTATAAGGGTACGCGTCGCGCAGTTGTTCGAGTTTCTCGAGCGCGAGTGCCGGATCCTTCAGCTTGAGAAGGCCCAGCATGTTCGTCAGCGCCTCGAGGTTTTTGGGATCGTTGTTGAGCACCGCCTCGTAAGCTGACAGCGCGGCGTCATATTGACCCAGTTTCTGCAACGTGACAGCCCTGCCCATCAGGATGCGCTTGTCCTTCGGATATTTCTTTTTCAGGTCGTTGAACAGCTGAAGCGCAGACTTGTTGTTGTTCTGCGCCAGCGCCGCGCGTGCGACGGTAAGGCGGGTGTCGACATCCTCGGATTCATGTTCCTTGCGGACTGTCAGCCAGCCAAGCGGCAGCGGCCGGACGATCGCCGGCTGCTCCAGAAGCTGGTCTACCGTCCTGAGCGCCGTTGACTGATCCGGCGGAGCCTGGTTGGGGTCGAACGGGCGATTTGGCTGGCCGGGCGCTGCCTGCGTGCTGAGCTGATCCAGCACGGCGGCGTTTTGCACGATCGCCATCTCCGCGTCGGAGGGCTTTCCGGGCGCTGCCGGCTTTCCGCCGGGAACGGCCGTCGCCTGGGCGCCGTTCGGCGGGACCGCCGTCCCGCCTGCAGTTGCGCCGCCATTTGCCGCCGCCGCGGGCGGCGCAGCGCCTGTCCCGGCAGGGGCTCCGGGCATCGCCGCAACGGGAGCCGCGCTGTTATCCACCGGCGCCGTCGCCGCGGGCATTGCAGGCATGGGGAGGTCCTGCGGGGGCTCCTCCGCAGGCGCTTCAATGCCGGCGGGGCCCGCAGCAGACGTTTCCGTTCCGGCGGGCGGGGGCGCCCCGGGCGTCAGCGGAACGGCGGTTGCCTCATCTCCCGGAGTCGGGCCAAGCCCGGCAGGGGCTGTGGCCGCCGGCGCAGATTCCGCCGGAACTGCAGCAGGAGTTGCTCCAGGGGCTTCGGCGAGGGCGGGCTGCGCGGGAGAACCTGCAAAATTGCCCGGATTGGCGGAATTGAGAGGGTCGTTCGCGGGGGACGTCGCCGCGGGCTGCACGGCCGCCGGATTTGCCGGGGCGACGGGGGCCGCAGTCGCGGGCGCGGGCGGAACCGCCGCCACCACCGCGGGCGGCGCGGGCTGAAGCGGAGCCGTCCCTTCATCCATCATCACGAAATAGTAATATCCGGCGCCGCCCCCCAGAACCAGCAGCGCGAGCAGCCCGCCGGCCGCCATCATCTTCTTTTTGTTTCCGCCGCCGCCGACTGGCCCGCGGGCCGGGGCCGCCAGCGCCGTCTCGTCCGTCGGCGCATCGCCCGGGATTTCCTCGCCGCTGGGCTCGGCAAAGCCCCCCGGATCGGCGCCCATGTCGGCGCCCATGTCCGTTTCTGCGGCAGCCGTTTCGTCAGGGCTGTCGAGCTCGGGGGCGTCGGCCGGAGCATCGTCTTTTTTTCCGAACAGCTTCATGATTCATAAATCCTTTTTGAACCCTCAATCGTTTTCAGGAACGCGCGTTCCAGGTACTCCTGCTTCGTCTTCGACTTCAGGCTGGCGGGCGTTCCAACAAACTTCAGCGCGCCATCATGGATAATGGCGATGCGGTCGCATATTTCATCCATGTCAGCCAGTATATGCGAGCTCAGGAAAACCGTCATGCCGCGGTTGCGGCAGGCGATGATTTCATCCTTGACCAGGACGCGCGCAAGCGGATCGAGGCCGCTCATCGGCTCGTCCAGGATCAGCAGCGGACATTCGGTAAGCCAGGTCCCGATAAGCCCCGTCTTCTGGCGCATGCCTTTCGAGTAGGTATTCACGCGTCGCTTCAGGGAGGGGCGCTGCAGGGACACGCGGTCGGCGGCCTGCATCACCGCGTCCTCGACAAACGGCCGCTGGTAAAGATCGAGAGAGAACCTGACGAATTCGAGGCCGGACAGGAACGGCGGCGGCTCAAACTTCTCCGGCAGATACGCGATCTTCTTCTTGCTTTCCGGGTCAAGCGTCTTCTTTCCGAAAACCTCGATGAAGCCCTTCGACGCTTCCATCAGGCCCAGAATAATTTTAATCAGCGTCGTCTTGCCGGTGCCGTTCAGCCCGATCAGCCCGAAGGTTTCCCCCGTCATGATGTCGAAGGTAATATCCTCGATGACCGGGCCATGGCCGTAGTCCGCCGCCACATGATGAATGCCGATGGCTGGAACAGCCGGTGAGTTCTTTTGCTTGTGCTGCGCGGTCATTTCATCACCCCCGGCAACAGGACGCCCGTGACGATATCATAGGTTTCATTCGGGCGCATGGTGATGTCAAGGATCTTGTCCGCCCCGATGTCGTACCATTTAAGATGGACTTTCTCGCGCTCCACCTGGATGGAATATATCTCCTTCATGGAAACGGTCGGCGTGACCTTCTGGCCGTTGATCCAGATAAGCCAGTCGTCGGCGGCCTTGTAGACGACGCCGGAAAGGGCGATCCGCCGGACCGGCGGAATAACCTGCGGGGATACAGGCTGACCGTTGGAAGAGGTCGGGGTCGTCACCCTTTGCTGCTCCATCGCCTTCTTGATTGAAATGATGTCTTCGGCGGTGAAAAAGAAGGACTGCCTGAAGGGGGTATGGATGTCCACAGCAGCTTCCGCGGGCGGCGGCGCCTTCGTTGCCGGAACGGCGGCGGCAACCGGGGCCGCGCCGGGAGCCTTCGGCGTTCCCGCAGCCGGCGCAGTTGCGGGAGAGGCGGCGGAAGGAGGGCGCGCTGCCGGAGTCGCCGTTGCTGGAGAGGGCGCAGCGGCGGCAGCCCCGTTTACGGTATTGACAACCGCCGCCGCGCGGTTCATCTGCTGTTGCCCGCCGCGCATCGGGTTCGTCTCCATGGCGCCGGCAGCGCCCATGGCGGTCGCGGTGCTGCCCAGATCCTGCGCGCGCGCGCCTGCCGCGGAAAAGGCCCCCAGCAAGAGAAATAACAGGAGGTGAACGGCGCAACGGGTTACCATTACAACCCCCCCGGCGTCGATTGGCCGGATTTCGTTTCCAGCTTCGGAACGATGGTCAGCCAGTCGAAAAAGGCGGTCGCGGAGATAAGATTTACCGGCTCTCCCTTGGCGATATGACCCAGAGCAACGGAATTCAGCGGGTCCTTGCGCATGACGTCAAACGACTGCACGCGGACATGCGCCGGGAACTGCCACTGCATAATATCTATGAAGTCGTAAAAGTTAAGGTCGAGCAGCGATACGACGTTTTCAATCTTGATGCGGCTGTCGATCAGCTGCATCTGGGCTGCGAGCGCGTCCGCATTGTCGATCTTCCTGATATCGTTGATTGTGAACGAGAACCCGGCCAGGGAAGACTTCATGCGCACGTCGTCAAGGTCGCGGCTCATGCGGAAGCGGTCCTGGTTGAGCGTAAAGCCCTTCTTTTCGAGCAACTCGTACTTCGGCAGCGTTGCCTTGAAGGTTTCCAGGTCCGCCTTGATATTCGCTATTTTCTGGCTCTGCTCGGCAATCTGGCTATTCATGGTCGACAGTTTCCGCAGGGAATCTTCGCGCATCGGATCGACCTGGAGAAAAAACACCGCGGCGACCGCGAGATTGATCGCAAGCAGGATGGCGAGAATGAGCGTGCGCTTGACGCCGATCAGCTTCATAGCGGCGCCCCCTTCAACTCGATGACGGCGGTGTCAACCAGTCCCCCGCCGGATTTCTGGGCCTTCGGGTCGTCCCCCACATACCCTTGGCTCTGCCCCTCTCTCTTGACGTTTTCGAATTGCTGTTTCAGGTTGACGTCATAGCCCTTGAAGGCCTCCTGCAGAAGTTTCACGAGATCCTCGGAGCGCGCCACTTTCTGCTCCAGAGTCAAAGAATCCGGCAGCGTGAAGGCAAACCGGATCAGGACCTGGCCCCGGTCCTTCGGATCGGGGGCGCGCCCGAAAAGCCCCGCATTCGTGATAGCCCCCTCAACCTTCAACGAAGCGCTGGCGCTATGTTCAACGTGCAGGGATTCGAACCTGACATCGCTGGGAATGTTGTTCTTGAGCGTATGCAGGAGGGGGCGCATGTCTGCCGTATTGTTTTCCAGCACCCCCTTGACCGCCAGCGTCGCCTTGACGACATCGGGCTTGACGGGCAGCGCCTCGAATATTTTTGTTTCCTGCTCGTACTCCCGGTCCAGCCCGAGCTTCTGGATTTCTTTCTGCGCGATTTCATCTTCCGTCGCGCGGTACTCCTGAAACGACTTGCCGGAGACGCCGACGAGGCCGATGATGCCGAGCACCAGGAGGACGCTGGCGACCTGCGCCGCCAGGCGCGGCGCCATGATGCGATGAATGGAGGGTATACGCACCGCCAGCTTGAGGGCGGGCTTGCGCCCTACCCAGGCTGCATGGAGCGCGTCGGCAAAGTTGCTTTTTTCGAGGCCGAAGGCGCGCACGCCGATGAACTTTAAGGCTTCCGTCAGGTTGACGCAGCGGAAATTGGTGACAGGTATCGCCTTCTGGTCGAAAAACTGCTTTTCAACGTCGCCGCAGACGACGATGACGTCAAGCCCGTCATCGTTGCTGTAGCCGAAGCGCGAAATGTAGGTGAGCGTCGCCTTGAATTCGCGCGTCACTTCCTCGACCCAGCCCGTTCCGCTGATGCCCGCCTCGGATGTCGGCGTCAGGCGAGTCAGCGCCAGATTTCCGTCCTTGATGACGACCTGGCGGAGGCCGCCGGTTTCATGCTGGCCGATCAGCACCGCCCAGCGCGATTTCTTGCCCGCGCCGCCGAAGACCTTGTCCGAGAGCTCGTTCACAAGGCCGGTCGATTCCAGGGGCAGGAGGCCAAAACCCGCGACGGGTACGCCCGCCTCGAACATCGCGTTGCCGATGCGGTCCAGCTGCTCGGTTTCGGGCAGCGCCACGAAAAGATAGGACGGCTGCTCCCTGCTCGCCCCTTTCGCCGCCTTGCCTTTCAGCTTGGGCGGTTTGACCTCAAGCGACGCGCGGATGGGGTAGCTCGGGAAGGCCACTTCGAGCTTGCGCTTGACGAAGCGCGGGCGGTCGAAGGGCGACAGCTTGGGGATATTTTCTTCCTTGCGATAAGTCTGGTCGGCGCCGTCGAACAGCACAACGACGGATTTGCCCTGGTTCTTGCCGCCCAGGGCCTCGACGAGCTGCTGGTCGAAGTTCGGAACCTCCCAGGAGATCGAGGTCTCGCGGTCAACGCCCTTGCCTGCGGGCCCGTAGAGCACAACGCCCTCTCCGCCCACCAGAAGCACCCGCCGACTCGCCTTGAAACCGACCATGCTTACCCGCCCATCTTGCCGAAGCTGTCGTAGACAGGACCGAAAACGGCGGCCGCAATCCAGAGCAGCATGCCGCCGAGGATGACGGTCATGGCCGGTTCGATCATCTGGATCATGGCGTCAACCGCCTCGTTGACGTCTTTGTCGTAGAACTCCGCCACCTGCTCGAGAACCCCGGTCAGGTTACCGGATTCTTCGCCGATTTTGACCATGCGCACGACCAGCGAGGGGAACTCCCCTGACGAATTCAGCGCGTGCGAAATGCCGGCGCCTTCCTGCACCTGGGACTTGACGCCTTCGAGAGCTTCAGTCAGCACAAGATTGCTCGATGTCTGCTTCGCGGCGTCGAGACACTTGAGGATTTCCAGACCGCTGTTGAAAAGGACGCCGAAGGTCTGGCAGAACTGGGACAGGGATATCTTGCGGATCAGCGGGCCCATGACCGGCATCCTGAGCGCGATGTAGTCGGTATGATACTTGAAAGGCTCCGACATCTGACGCCCCACCTTCAGAAACGTAATGATAAAAATGATGGTGCCGATGATATAGGCGAAATAGTTCTTGAAGAAATCGGACGTCGCGATCAGCGCGACCGTGATAGGCGGCAGGGTCTGGCCGATGTTCCTCAGGAATCCAGTCACTTCGGGCACGACATAGCCCATCATGAGGTAAATAACGCCGATGACGACGACGCCGAGGATTTTCGGATAGCGGGTCGCTTTTTTGACCTTCGACGACATCGCGTCGGACCACTTCAGGTGCTTGATCACCTGTACGAAAGAGTTCGTCAGGTTGCCGGTTTCCTCGCCCGCGTTGATCAGCGAGATGTAAATCGACGGGAAGGTGCCGGGATGCTTGGCGACCGCATTCGATAAAGAGCTGCCGGCGGAAACTTCCTGGTAAATATCGCCCATGATGTCGCGCAAACGCGTCGATTCAGCGGAATCGCGGATATCGGCAAGGGATTCCAGCAACGGCACGCCCGCTTTTTGCAGCTGTTCAAGATGCACGAACATCTGGATAAGATCCCGTGTCTGGACCTTTTTGGCCATCAGCGCCTGGAGCTTGCCGGCCTTTTCGTTCATCTCCTTGCAGTCCAGCAGGGACAGCTGTGCTTCCTGCAGGCGGGCGAACAACTCGCTTTCGTTCTGCGCAGTCACGACGCCGCGCACAGGGCGGCCTTTCTGGTTGATGGCCTTGTAACTGAACTTAGGCAAACGACTAACCCCCGTTGACGTTTTACGGTCAAAACTCTCCTATTAACTGTTACACCAAATATAGAAGGAAACCAAGCACTTGTATATAAATCACGCCTGTCACAGGCAAAGATTACATCCTGTCGGCGAAGTTGAGGATTTTCGTCACGGCATCCAGCGTTGTGGTCCCCTGATAAATTTTCAAAATACCGTCATCGATCATCGCTTTGAAACCCTTCTTCCGGGCAGCCGCTCTGAGTTCGGCCTTTAACCCGCCGCCCGCGATGATATTGTCAAGCTCTTCATCCATATAGAGAATTTCGACACAGGCGATACGTCCCTTGTAACCCGTATTATTGCATTCAGGGCACCCGCCCGGCGCATAAATAGTGGGCGGCTTCGAAGGATCAATGGGCTGGTCGTCCGGACCCGTCACAAGCAGCTTGCACTCCTCGGGCGTCGCCGTCACCGGTTTCTTGCACTTCTGGCAAAGCTTTCTGACAAGGCGCTGGGCGAAAGTTGCGATAACTGCGCCCGCCACCATTGTCGGCTTCAGGTTCAGGTCGAACAAGCGCGGGAAGGCGCCAAAGCAATCGTTGGTGTGAAGCGAAGTAAAGACCTGGTGACCCGTCATGGCGGCCTTCAGCGCCTGTTCGGCCGTGACCTGGTCGCGCACCTCGCCGATGAAGATGATGTCCGGGTCCTGGCGCAGGAGCGCCTTGATGCCCTCGCCGAAGGTGAAGGAGCCGTTGTCACGCACGTGGGTCTGGCGGATCATGCCGAGGTTATATTCGACTGGGTCTTCGAGTGTCTGGATGTTCACGTCCGGCGTATTCACGTCGTTCAGCATCGAATACAGCGTGGTCGTTTTTCCCGAGCCCGTCGGGCCCGTCACAATGATGATGCCCTCCGGGCGGGCGCATGACTTCTTGATCAGCTTCAGGTTATGCTCGCTGAAACCCAGCTTCTCGAGCGGCACGATCGAAGAGCTCTTGTCGAGCACGCGCAGGACGATGTTCTCGCCGTGCACGGTAGGCAGGCACGAAACACGGAAATCCGCTTCCTTCGCGCCCATGACAAGGTTGAAGCGGCCGTCCTGCGGCGATAGCTTGTCGGCAATGTTCAACTGGGCCAGGATTTTCAGGCGCTGGCAAATACCGTTCCAATATTCCTTGTGCAGCGTATGGGTCGTGACCATGTCGCCGTCGATGCGCCAGCGCAGGCGAATGAAGTTTTCTTCGGGTTCAAAGTGAAGGTCCGAAGCGCCCATCTTGACGGCTTCGAAAATAAGCGCGTTGACGAGGCGCACGAGCGGATGGCTGTAAGCCTCTGCGTCGGAGAGCGTGTCGAGGTTCTTCTTGGCGGCATTCTTGTCGCCGGCCAGTTCGTTCAGGATGGCGTCGATGGAGGTCGAGACGCCGTAAGCCTTGTGTATCGCGTCGCCCATCGTGGCGGGCGGGCAGATCTGCGGCTGGATAATGCAGCCTTTGGGCAGCAACTGTTTCAGCTTGTCCGACGCAACGACGTCATAAGGGTCGACCATCGCGATCACGGCGCGATTATTGACGCGATCGAGCGAAACCGGAAGCACCTGGTACTTCTGGGCGTCCTTTTTGGTCATGAGTTCAAGGGCGTCCGGATCGACAATGGTCTTTTTCGGATCGAACTGGACGAGGCCGGTGGACTCCGCGATGAACTGGGAAAGCACGTCGGACGAAATAAATCCGAGATCGACAAGGATCTCGCCGATGAGCTTGGGTGATTTCTGCTTTTCGTGAAGGGCGACCTTGAGCTGGTCCCCGGTGATCAGTCCGCGCTCGACGAGCCTGTCGCCGATGCGCTTGGTGGGCCCTGCCTGGCCGGGACCGGCGCCAACGCCGCCGACTGCGCCGCCCTTGTTAAAGGTTCCAACATCCCCGCCGACGCCGTCCGTGGAGATAAGATCCCCGCCATTCGGCGACATGGAGGGCGGCGCCACCGGGACCAGGGTTTTGCTTTCCGAGGTCTTGCCGGGCGTCTTTGCGACGTCTTCTGCCATTTTAATAATCCCCATCCTGCCTCATAATCCTCCAGTATTCAGACTGCCATATAAAAGTTAACAAAGGCAGAAGATGCCTACATTTTTTTACGTAATATCAATAATTTATCCATAAAATTTGATATAAATGTTGCACAAATTGTTTCAAGCTAGTTTTTCGCCGATATCTGGTAATGATCGGGCCGCATAGTTATCCATATGCCTCCCGCCTAAGGGGCCGAATCTGTTACAAGAAAGGTGCTTTTGGCGGCGCTGCACTGTGCAGACAAAGGCGTACATTAAGACAGAAAAATACCCTAAAGGCTCCAAATGTCTGCACACCCCCTCACCTCCGGGCCTCGCATCACCCCGCTCGATGAAATAAGGACGCTTGTGCGGGTCGACCTTCCGCCCCTGCCCCCGCCTGCAGCCTCCGCAGAACGGCTCGGGAGCCTTGCGCCGGTCTGGCAGTGGCTGTCATCGGCACAGCACAAGGCCCGGCCCGGCATTCTCCACCCGCGTATCGCGCTGTTCATGGCCGCACATGGCGCCTACCCCGAGCGACAGGCGGATTTGCCCCGTCTCCTGGCAGATTTGCGGTCTGGCGACCATCCTGCTTCCCCGCTTGTAAAGGCGGCGGATGCCGATCTGCAGGTTTACGAACTCGACCTCAGCCTGCCTTCCGGCGACTTTCGCAAGGGCCGGGCGCTGGATGAGCATGCTGCCGCCCGCGCGATGTCCTATGGCATGATGGCCGTGCAGCCTGGTATCGACCTGCTGCTGCTTTCCGCGCTCAATCCGGTTGCAGATGTCTCTGCCGCAGAAATAATCCGGGCTATCGCCGATAAAACCGACCCGCTGGAGGCCTTGCTGCATTTTGGCGGGTTTGACATTGCGGCCATGACGGGCGTTATCATCGCAGCGCGGCTGGCGCGCATCCCGGTCCTTGTTGAAGGATCGGCCGCAAAAGCTTCAGCGGAAATTCTGCGGGCGCTGCAGCCGGATGCCGCAGCGCATGTGCGTGAGGCTTCCACCCTGCTGTCGGAAAAAACGCATCTGCCGCCGCCCTGCCATGGCGCGATGCTCATTCCTCTGCTGAAATCGCTGGCGCAGGCCATATAAGCTCAGGCGCGGCGGCGGACCTGCTCCGCCTCACCGTCATCACCGCCATCGGCGGCCTTTTCGCCTGAGCTGATGAGACGCGGGTTCTTGCGCTTTTCCCACAACTCCAGAACGGTGCGCATGCGGCTTCCGGTCGCTTTCTGGGCCGCCACTTCGCGCGGAATCGCACCGTCTGAATCCTTCAGCAGCGGATCGGCGCCGAGCTGCAACAGCGCGATGACGGTCTTGAGCGTGCCGTGACGCACCGCGAAATGCAAAAGCGTCCCTTCGGGCTCGCCGAGCTTGCCATAGACGCGCATATTGGCGTCGGGTTTCATGAAAGCGAGATCGCGGATTCCCTGATGGTCGCCGTCCAGAACGGCTGCATAGAGCGACAGGTCGATTGCTTCCTGCGAGACAGGCGCGATAAGGCCCATATCGACCTTGGACTCGTCAATCTCCCGGCGCCAGCGCTGGCGCCTGTGACGTGGTGCTCCCATAATCTTCCCCGCTTCGAACGGACTTATGTGTTTATCGCTTTTTTTGAGGCGCGTTTCTGTTTCCGCAAAAACGCCAGCGAATGAGCCGAACCTTCGCAAAAACGAATCGCCTTTGCAAGGGAAAACAAATTTATTTCGGGGAATGACCCAAAAGAAAAAAGCGGAAGCACCTGCTTCCGCTTTTTCTTGAACGTATGCTCCGGCGAATTAGAACACGTCGCCGCCGATGCCGCCGTCGGGGCCCTTCGGCTTGGGCGGCTTGACGCCGGGACCAGCCTTGACGGAGCCCTTCACGAGCTCCAGCGCGCCGGCGTTGTCGACTTCCAGCTTGTAGGGCGAGCCCGCGGAGTCTGAAGCCTTGTTGAAGGCGGCCAGAAACTTCGCGTCCAGCTTCTTGTCGTTGCCCCAGAGGTTTTTGATGTCGTTGTAGATCTGCTCTTCCTGGCCCGGCGGGAACATGATTTTCTGACCCGGGTTTTCCTTGGCCGCGCGCGCGATCTGGTCGACGATCTGGTCGAGGCTCGTGATGAGCAGCGACTGATAGGCGCGCTTGGCGTCGCCAGAGGCTTTCGACAGATTCACGTCGCGCTCCGAGGGATAGGCGTCGATATGCACGACTTCGGCGATGAGGCCGGCAACGCCTTCGCCGAACTTGGCCGAGACGTTTTTATAATCGACTGGCGAGCGCACGCAGTCGATCAGCATGATCGCCGCCACGAGCTCGGGCGTTGCGTTGTCCGCATTCGCAGCTGCGATTTTTGCGGGGCCGACGCGGCGTTTTTCGAACATGTTCTCGAGCTCGCGCGTGATGAGCGCGGGGCCCATCTTGAGCTGGTCGTCGCGCATACGTTCGAGCGCCTGCTTGTTGCGCTTGTACTCGTCGTCCTTCATGTCGCCTGCGTCTTTTTCCATGTCGAGCATGAGCAGGTTCTGGTTGTGGATCATCTCGATCTGCTGCTGGAAGCTCTTGAGGGCTTCCTTCTGGTTGTTCTGCGCGTTCAGGCGGCTGTAATCGAAGGCATCTTCGACCAGTTGGTGCTTCGGCAGGCCGGATTCAGTGAAATTCATGGTGCGACTCCTCGAAAGGTTAGGAATGAAACCCGTGTTCCAGCTGACGGTTCTCGCCGCAGCCTTTTTCTAATTCGTTTTTGGACAGTGACTAGACTCGTAGCACGGCTTTACGCAAAACACAAAGCCCCTGAATGAGACTTTTGGTAGTTATTTCGTAAATTAAATAATGTGGAAAATAATGCCGCTGCGCCGGATCAGCTTTCAAAACTTTCGTCTGCCTTCGCATGACCCATGAAATATCCTGCCTTCCAGTCGCGCAAAAGCGCAGACGGAAACATCGTCCCGGCCGGATAGGTTTTGGAAATGCCGGTCAGCTTGTAGCTGAAGGTCAGCTCGTGCGGCAGCGGCGCGTCGGGGCGAAGCTCGAGGCTTTTGATAAAAGCGTCCATATCCTCGGTTTCGTCTGCTCCTTTCTCTTTGCCGAGGTTATTGCTGTTATAGTCGCCGCCGGGCGGTTTCGGCTGCCAGGGTTCGAAAGGCCCCTGCGGGCCGCGATCGGCCGCGGCCAGATCGATGCGGGTGCCGAGAAAAAGGATGTAAAAAATGAACCCCGTTACTGTCAGGGGCCAGATGATGGCGTAGAAGATGTGCAGCCCCTCGTCGTCATTCGCGGATTCCGGGTGCTTGCTATGATGCATCCGCAACACCTTGTAAACCAGCCATCCGGCAAGAGGATAGAAGAAGAACAGGGCGATGACTTTCATGACCCGCCCTATTCCCCGCTTTGCAGCAGCGTACCCGCCTTGCGCGCGCTGTTGAAGGCGATTTGGAGTATGACCATCGACAGCACCATATAAATGACATTCAGCCCGAAAGAACACCACATCTCGTTCACGAGAAACTGGTGGTGCAGGACAATGCCGCGCAGGCCTTCGAAGACATGCGAGGCGGGCAGCGCGTGGGCTACCGGCTGCAGCCAGCCGGGCAACGACGACACCGGATAATACACGGCGCAAAACGGCGCGAGGAAGAATGTCAGCGCCCAGGCCAGCGTTTCCGCCCCCTGCCCGGCTTTCAGCAGCAAAGCCATGATGAGAAAGCCCAGCCACCAGCCCATGAACATGATGTTCAGGAAAAAGAACAACAGCGGCAGGCCCATGTCGAAAATGGAATAGCCGTAGAAAGGAATGGCCAGCAGCGCCGCGGGCAGCATGCCGATAAGCGCGCGGCAGATGGAGAACAGCATCATCGCCAGCCACCACTCCCAGGGGCGCAGGGGGCTGACGAAAAGATGGCCGAGGTTGCGCGCCCAGACTTCTTCGAGGTAGGACAACGTGACGCCGAGCTGGGTGCGGAACAGCATGTCCCACAGAAGGACCGCGCCCAAAAGCGTCCCGAAAGCCGCGGTACCCATGCTGCTGGGCCCGCCGCCCGGGCTGGACACGGCGAAAAACCGGCTGATGAAGCCCCAGAGAATCATCTGTATCGACGGCCAGTAGATGATCTCGACCAGCCGCGAGATCGAGCCGCGCAGGATGTAAAGGTGCCTTAAAAGTACGGCGTAGATGCGCTGCCATGACCTCATCATGCCGCCGCCTCCGCCGAAGTGCCGCGCGCGATATCAAGAAAGACTTCCTCGAGGTCCTTGCGGCCGTAGCGTTTGATAAGCTCTTTCGGCGTGCCTTCATCGACGATTTTGCCGCGTTTCATCATGAGCACGTTGTCGCAGAGGCGCTCCACCTCCTTCATGTTGTGGGAGGCGAGCAGGAAGGTCGTGCCGTGATGCTTGCGGTAATTGTCGAGATAGCCGCGGATGCGGTCTGCGGTGTCGGGATCGAGCGAGGCCGTGGGCTCGTCCAGTAACAGTACTTCCGGCGTATTAATGAGCGCCTTCGACAGCGACACGCGCGTCTTCTGCCCGGCCGACAGCTTGCCGACGGGCCGATCGACGAATTCCGTCATGTCGAGCTCTTTCGCCATTTTATCTATGTGCTTTTCGAGGTTGGGCACATTATAGAGCTTGCCATAGACGCGCAGGTTCTGGCGCACGGTCAGTTTCCACGGCAGGTCGACGTAGGGCGAGGAGAAGTTCATCTTCTGCAGGGCGGGATAGCGGTTGCCCAGCATGTCATGGCCGAGAATGCGGATGCTGCCCGAAGTCGGCATGAGCGCGCCCAGCAGCATGGCGATTGTCGTCGTCTTGCCTGCGCCGTTGCCGCCGAGCAAAGCCGTGATACTGCCCTTTTTCACCGTGAACGAAATGTCGTCGACGGCGAGGACTTTTTTATAGCGTTTGGTCAGGTTTTTGACGGTGATGGCGGCAGGCATATCGTCACTTCTTCCGAAGGAAGCCTTTAGTCCCCTCTCCTTTGGGAGAGGAGAAGATTATTTCTCCGTCTTGTCCTTGTCCTTCTTGCGGAAGCTGTCGAGGGAAATGACCTCGCCCTTCTTCTTCTGCTTGTCGTCCTTGTCGAGCTCGAGCTCTTCGGCCTCGAAATGGATCTCGTCGTCGTCCTCTTCGGAGAGCGGCTGGAACTGCAGCGCGAAATTGACGGAAGGATCCGCGAAAATCGTGATCGCGGCGAGCGGGATGGTCAGGCGCTCCGGCACGTTGTTGAAGCTCAGCATAACCGTGAATTTCTCGGCGTCGACCTCCAGGTCGTAGAACTGGTGCTGGAGAACGATGGTCATCTCGCCCGGGTAGCGGTCCTTCAGGTAGGACGGCAGCTTCACGCCCGGACGGTCGGTGAAAAACGTAATATAAAAGTGGTGATCGTCGACGAGCCCGTCCTCGACGACTTCCTGCAGCGCCTGGCGCACGACGCCGCGCAGGGCCTTTTCGACCATTTTATCGTAGCGAAAGGCGTCTTCCCGATTACGAGGGGCCATTTTAGATTCTTGCTCCGGTGTTCTCAACGCTCGTCCGTGCCAGTGTAGTGAGACTCCAAACCGCTGTCACCCGGTTTGTGGCCATAATTATGGCACGTAGGGGGATGAGATAGCCCGGCCCGCAGCAAAAGACAACTGCACGCTGTGCGCAAATGTCCTGAGGGGCACTTTATCCACAATTGAATGACCGCTGTAGCAACTGTTTGCCGGTAACCCGGAAACAGGACAAGCCCCCGGAGCTCGCTAAAAAAGATTTATTATTTCAATCACTTAAGTGTAAAACGGCTTTTGGCTCGCTGACTTCGCCAAAATCATGACGCTTTTTTGACCAAGCATTAATGTTAAAATGTGCAATCTGTTGCCGTCCCTTTGACTGGAAAGAACCCCCTGTGCTTCGAACCCTGTTTAAAATCACTGGACTGCTGATCCTTGCCGCCACGCTCTGGTCTGGCTTCACGCTGTACCGCGGCGCCACGACGGTCGCTGTCGTTCATCCTGCGACCGGACCCGCCGTGCAGGCGGTTTACGCCACCGGCACTGTGGAGCCATCTGTCATGGTCCCCGTCGCTCCGCGCACGCCGGCGCGGCTGACGGCGCTGCTGGCGGATGAAGGACAGGAAGTGACCAAGGGGCAGGTGCTGGCGCAGCTGGAGGACCAGGAGTTGCAGAAATCGCTCGACGATGCAACGGCGGCGGCCGCGCTGGCGCGCAAGGATTACGAAAGAAAACTGGCGCTGACCGAGCGCGGCGCGGTGTCGAAGGAAGCGCTCGATCAGGCGCAGGCGACGCTGGCCTCCGCGGAGGCGCGGGCGGAGCAGGCTCATGTGAACCTTGATTACCTGAAGCTGGCGGCGCCCGAAAAAGGCATGATATTGCGCCGCGACGGAGAAGTGGGGCAGCTGATCCCGGCCAGCCAGCCGGTGTTTTGGATGTCCTGCTGCGCGGGCCTGCGCGTGTCGGCCGAGGTGGATGAGGAGGATATCGCCGCCGTGAAACCGGGCCAGACGGTGCTTATCCGCGCCGACGCATTCCCGGACCAGGTTTTCAACGGCAAGGTCCAGAGCATCACGCCCAAGGGCGACCCCGTCTCGCGCAGCTACCGCGTGCGCATCAGCCTCGACGCCAATGCGCCGCTGCTTTCCGGCATGACGGCGGAAGCCAATATCGTCATCCGCGAGGAGAAAGAGGCGCTGCTCATCCCCGCCTCGGCGGTGAAAAACAATTCCGTCTGGCTGGTGGTGGATGGCGCAGCGGAGAAGCGCGACATCACGCCCGGCGCGCGCACAAAGAACGCCGTCGAGGTGCGCTCGGGCCTTGCCGCGTCGGATACTGTCGTACGGGAGCCGAAGCCGGACATCTCCCCCGGCCGCCGCATCGGCGCGCGGCTGGAGACATGGAAGGTCCCGCAAAACTGATGCGCCTCTTCCTGTCCATCGCCCTGCGGCACCTGCTCGCGCGCAAACGGCAGAGCCTGGTGTCCCTTGCGGGCATCATCATCGGCGTCGGATTCTTCCTTGCGATTTCCTCTCTAATGCAGGGATCGCAGAAAGACTTTATCAAGCGGCTTGTCGACAACGCGCCGCATATCACTATTTCCGACACCTACCGCGACCCGCGGCTGCAGCCGGCGGAAAGGGTATATGCCGGAAGCCTCGTCGGCATCAGCCGCGTGAAGCCGCTGACGGAAGTGCGCGGCATCCGCGGCTACCGGCAGATCATCGAACGGCTGCACGGCATGCCGGGCGTGAGGTCTTCCGCCGTCCTGACCGGGCAGGCGCTGCTCAGCTTCGCGGGCCGCGACCAGAATATCGTGCTGAACGGCATGACGCCCGCCGAGATACGCGACATCACGACCATCGAAGAAAACATGAAGGAAGGCAGCATCGACGACCTGATCGCCAACCGCAACGGCATCATCGTCGGGACGGAGCTGATGCGGACGATGTCGCTGAACATCGGCGAGAACGTGACGCTCGCCGCCTCGACCGGACAGGTGCATACCTTTAAAATTGTGGGCGTATTCCGCACCGGCCGCTCCGATTACGACATGAACCAGGCCTTCGCGGACATCAAGAAAGTACAGGCGATAACCAACCGGTCGCAGCGCGCCAATACCATCATCATCAAGCTTGACGACCCGAACCAGTCGCGGGAGGTCGCCGCCGATCTTGAAAGCAGCTTCGGCTACAAGGCCGTGTCGTGGCAGGAATCCTTCGAAGACCTCATGAACACGCTCGTCATCCGCAATGTCATCATGTATTCCGTGGTCAGCGCTGTGCTTATCGTCGCCGCCTTCGGCATCTATAACGTCATTTCGACCATCGTGCTCGAAAAGCACCGCGATATCGCCATCCTGAAATCCATGGGCTTTCGCGCGACCGATGTCCGCCGCATCTTCGTGATACAGGGATTGATTCTGGGCGTCGCCGGCACACTGCTCGGCATGCCTTTCGGCTCCGTCCTGATGGTGGCGCTAAGCCAGGTCAGCATGAAGCCGCCGGGCGTCACCGAAGCCATCAATATCCCTGTCGACTGGAGCCCCGTGCAATTCCTGATCGCGGCCTCCTTCGCCATGAGCGCCGCGTTCCTGGCCTCCTGGCTGCCGGCGCGCAAGGGCGCGCGGCTGCTGCCGGTCGATATCCTGCGCGGGGGGCAATGACATGACCGTGCTGCTGAAAGCCTCCCATGTCACCCGTGTGCTGCAGGAAGCGCTGCCCGTGACGCTGGTGCAGGACGCGAGCGTCGAAGTGCGGGCGGGGGAATTCGTCGCCATCACGGGCCCCTCGGGGTCGGGCAAGTCGTCGCTGCTCTATCTGCTGGGCCTGCTGGACAAGCCCACGGAAGGAATGGTCGAGATCGAGGGCGTCCCGACAGGGCCGCTGGACGAGGACGCGCTTGCGGGCCTGCGGCTGGAAAAACTGGGTTTCGTGTTCCAGTCCCATTTCCTGCTGCCGGAATTTACAGCGCTTGAAAACGTCATGCTGCCGATGCGCCGCCTGGGGCGCAGGACCGACAGGGAATGCCGCGACCGCGCGGCTGAAATTCTTCTCTCGGTCGGATTGGACGAACACAGCCACAAGCTGCCCCAGCAGATGTCGGGCGGCCAGCGCCAGCGCGTGGCGGTGGCCCGCGCGCTCGCCAACGATCCCCTGCTCGTGCTGGCCGACGAGCCGACCGGCAACCTTGATACCGCTTCATCCGGCGTCGTGCAGCATCTGCTCAAGGATTTATCGGCGGGCACGACGCGCGCCGTCATCGCCGTGACGCATGACCCGGGTTTCGCCGCGATGGCGACGCGGCAGATTCGCATCGTGGACGGAAAGATTTCGGCCTGAAAGAAAATGGGGGCAGTTCTGTTGCTAGGCCTGCCCCCACGCCCCACCCTGTCCATTGCTGGTCAGGGGATTGTATTGCTAACTCGTCAGGTCGCGATTAAGCGGCGAGACGGAGTTCGACCCTTGCGGGTGCGTTGTCGTTAGCATTTGTAAAAGTAGCCCGATAACGGCGGTACAATGCCGGACGAAAGCAACCACCTTTACTACGCACGTCGATCCTATTTCGGCCCCACTAGTCTTCGCCGCATTGCTCTAAAGAGATGGCTCGCCGAGCCGAAGCCTCAGAGTTCTACGTCGCACCAGTCCGCCTTCGCTCCAAAAGGAGCTTCGGCGTGACAGCCTTGCCGTTATCACGGCGAAGGCTGGTGGAGCCGCCGGGTACCGCCCCCGGGTCCGTATCGCCTATTCCGCAGCGCGTTTATCGTCATAGTCAGGATTGCTCCTGACTCTTTTAATATAGCGTATTTGGGTCAAAAAGCCAAGTTTTACCGGGCCTTGCCGCCCCTTTTTGAGGATACGGGGAACCGCTTGGAATCGTTCATCCAATTTGGCCCACTCTGGTCTATATTTATGATACGATTTGCCCGTGTTCCTGGATGGAGGCGCTATGAAACAATATCTCGACCTGATGCAGCATGTCCTGGATACGGGCGTTCTGAAGAAAAACCGCACCGGCATCGATACCGTCAGCACCTTCGGCTACCAGACCCGCTATGACCTGTCGAAAGGCTTTCCGCTCGTCACCACCAAGAAAGTGCATACAAAATCGGTCATTCACGAGCTCTTGTGGTTTCTCAAGGGCGACACGAACATAAAGTACCTGAAGGACAACCAGGTCCGCATCTGGGACGAATGGGCGGATGAGCGCGGCGATTTAGGTCCCGTTTACGGCCACCAGTGGCGCTCGTGGCCCACGGCGGACGGCAAGGCCATCGACCAGATTTCCGAGGTGCTGAAAGAAATCAAGGCCAACCCGGACAGCCGCAGGCTTATCGTGACTGCCTGGAACCCCTCCGACCTGCCCAAGATGGCGCTGGCGCCCTGTCATTGTTTATTCCAGTTCTATGTCTCGGAAGGGAAGCTGTCGTGCCAGCTCTATCAACGCAGCGCGGATGTGTTTTTAGGAGTGCCCTTCAACATCGCTTCTTATGCGCTTCTGACGCTCATGATGGCGCAGGTGACAGGCCTGAAACCGGGGGATTTCGTGCATAGTTTCGGCGATCTGCATATCTACGTGAACCATATGGAACAGTGCCGGCTGCAGCTTCAGCGCGCGCCGCTGCCGCTGCCGCGCATGAAGCTGAACCCTGATGTAAAAGACCTCTTCGCGTTCCGTTATGAGGATTTTGAGCTGCTGGATTACCAGCATCATGCGGTTATCAAGGCTAAAGTGGCGGTATGACCGTGAAAATCTCCCTCATCGCAGCCGTGGCGGAAAACGGCGTCATCGGCAAGGACAACTGGATGCCCTGGCATATCAAGTCGGAATTCCAGTATTTCAAGAACACGACCATGGGCCGCCCCATCGTCATGGGCCGCAAGAGTTTCGAGGCGTTGGGCAAGCCGCTGCCGGGCCGGCAGAATATCGTCGTCACGCGCGACCGCAACTACAAGGCGGCGGGCGTCATCGTCACGCATTCGGTCGAGGACGGCATCGGCATCGCGCGGGACATCGCAAAAAAGGAAGGTCTCGACGAGATATTCATCGGCGGCGGGTCGGAAATCTACAAGCTTTCCCTGCCCGATGCCGACCGGCTTTACCTGACCGAAATCCACCTGAAGCCCGAGGGGGACACCTATTTCCCGCCCTTTGACCGCGGCGACTGGAAAGAGATCAAACGCGAATTCCATCCGAAAAAGGAAGGCGAAACAGCGGACTACACCATTACCGTCCTTGAAAGAAAATTACCAAAGGGCTGAGGCGACGCTTTTTTTCTTTTCACAAGTTCCATAATACTGTAGTATCGCGAGACTCTTAAAAACATCTGGAATCGCGCACCCATGCCCGACGATCAGAAAAAACCGGATCCTCATCCGGGCCTGTCCAAGACGTTCAAGGAATTCGCTTTCGGCGAAGAGCCGGATGCGCCTGCCGTCGACCTCACCAAAAGCGAGCCGCCAAAACCGCCGGTGAAATCCGACGCGCCTGTCAAGCTGACCAAGGAAGATCTCGATTTCGTTCCCTATCGCGGCATGGATGAGCCGCCTTCCACCGGCCGCCGCATTCCCATTCGCGATCTGGACGAAGAAGAACGCATCGCCCGCGAGGAAGACGAAGCCTGGGGAGATCGCGCGATGGAAGAAGCGCAGGAGCGCGTCTTTGACGCCGCCGGCGCGATGTTCCGCCACAACCACGAGATCACCAATGTTCTCACCCTTCTCTCCAACCTCGAAATGCAGAGCGTGATCGCCGCCGGCATTTTGTGGGAACAGTATGAACACTTGCCGCCGCGCCGCATGAACGACATGATGATCGCCGCGCTGGCCCTGAATGCGGAAAACTTCGACGACATCTGCGGCGACCTGACGCCGGAATCCGTCGGCATGGTCGACGAGCTGCGCATGATGGCGGAAGAACCCGAAGAGGAAGTGCGGCTGCTGCACACGCAGAACCTCGAACCCGATTCAAAGCGCGTGCTGCTGGCGCTCACCATCGCCGACCTTGAAATGACGCTGCATGAAATGCATGACATGGGCGACCCCGGCCCCGACAAGGCGGAACACGACAAACTCGCGACATTTATCTCGGCGCTGGCGCCCGGCGTCGACCGATCTTTACGCGAGCGCGCGATTGCGGCTTTCAACGTCGTCAGCCGCGCCACCGACAACGGCACCACGCTGAAAGACCAGCCCGACGGCGCGATTGCCGTCAACGCCCTGCCCGATTTCGAGGTGAAGATCGATCCTGCGCCGAAACAGGCGAAGAAAAAACAGCAGCAGCCCAAGCGCCGCCCGCCGCAGGCCTAAGCGGCATCCAGAACAGTTTTCACAGTGGCCAGCGTGCGCAGCCCCTTCACGGAATCGACGCTGTACAAAATATTCGCGGCGCGAAGGCGCGGCGCTTCGGTGCTGATCAGCGATTTCAGACCGTCCATGATTTTGCGCGCCGTCGCGATGAAATTCGCATCCTTCGCCGCATCCTGCAGCGTCGCCATGCCGGTGGTATAGGAAGTGACGGCAGCGGAAAGCTCCGTCGCCAGGTAATTCGCGGCCTTCACGATATCCGCGGCCTTGCCCTTCTGCGACACGCCCTGCAGGTCGCGCAGCGCCCTTTGGAGGAACGCGATTTTCGCGAAGCCGGTCTGCTTCTGCTTTGAATCGTCGGGATCGGAAGAAATCGCGATGCGGTGAATATTGATGGCGGCGTCCACGCGCGTGCGCTTGAGCGCCTCGAAAGTGGAATCGTTGTTGATCGCCTTGGCCGTAAATTCGAAAGTCAGATCAAGCTTGCCCGCGATCTTGTATTTATGCGCAAGCGCGAAATCCGATTTCATCGTGGCGACGATCGTCTTCCAGTTCGCGAGCGTGACTTGTTCCGTCATGACTTAAGCTGCCCCCCTCAAAGGCGGATGGCTCCAATTCTATCGTATCAAGATAGTGTTAACGAAAACTGATGCGCGAAAGCAGCGCAACAGCAGCTGAACACCGCACCGGCAGCATCGCGGGAGCGCAAACTCCGCACGCATTTTATCGCGGTATTTCAGCGGCTTGAAAGCGTTTTGACCGGCTTTTTCAAAAAGGTCCGAAAGCGCCCCGGATGCGCGCAGAAGCCTTGTCTTATGCGGGTTAAACGCACTTCCGGCGCAGGTGCGGAGCGGCAACTGAAGGGGTGGAAATGATGCAAGGAGCAGGCAGAAAGGGCCTGTGAAGCGCGCTTAAACACTCTCTATCCGCAAAACCGGGCCGGGAGCCGCGAAGTCACGACAAAATTTGACATAATCAATAAATTGGAGGGCTTGGAATTTAAATGAGGCGTGTGTCCGGAATTAAAAAATGTCATTCCGGCGCGTGCAAGAAGGGTCGCCAGAATTCCGGAATTCTGTCAGTTTTAATCAACAATTACAACAAAATGACCGGTTTCCCTTGACGCTATGCGCGATTCAGCTTTATACATAATCAAAACCGGGCGAAGCTGCGATACAGCGCGGTTTTCCCCATAAGGGTCGCTTCCCTCCTGTCCCTCACGGATCGACGCGGCAAAACAACCCCCCGTTTTTCGGCAAAAGGCGATGTCACATGGGCGATTTTTTCAAAACTCTGTTCAACCGCAAAGCGCCGGCGCCGCTGACGCCGGTCGAAATTCTGCTGAAGGAACGGGGCGCGAAATACAAAAGGCAGCCCGACGGCACGCTGGTTGTCCGGCGCGACCTTGACCTTGGTTTCAGGAAGCTGGAATCCCTGCCCGACCTGTCTTCGGTCGTCGTGCAGGGAAATTTCAGCTGCAGCTATAATGAAACGCTGACGTCGCTTGCGGGCGCGCCCCGCCGCGTCGATGGCGAATTCCGCTGCAAGAGCGTTCCCCTCTCCTATGTCGGGCCGGATACCCTGTCCTTCGGCACGCTGGTGACCGACCATGGCGCGTATAAAAGCTGGGAGGAAATCCCCGCGTGGCTGCGGCTCGACGTGGCCGGCAAGCGCGCGCTCATCGACTCGACCCCCGCAGCCGACACGGCGCGGCTCAATGATCACCTGGCCTGGGCGCTGCGCACCGAAGACGCCGATCTTGCGAAAATCTGCATCGACAAGGGCGCGGATGTGAACCGCGGCGGCGGCGACCCGCTGATCATCGCGGCAAACCGCAAGAACCTCGATCTCGCCGGGATGCTGTGCCTCGCCGGCGCCGACATCGATCTCGCCGTCAAAACGGCCCGCAAGAAATGGTGGGACGCGGAGGACTGCGACTATGGACAGCTTTACATCGCCGACGCTGCCACCCATGACTATTATTGGCCCATCGACCGGTGGCTGACCGAAAACGCCGGAGCGCTTCGCGAAAAAGTGCAGCTTTATAAAATCCAGCAGCTTCAGGAGGCCAAGACGGACCTGGAGCAGCGCGTCACCGCCCTGCAGGCCGATGCAGCGGCCCTCGAAAAACCCCTCTCACTCGACAAACCAAAGTTCAAGCCGCCGTCGGCGTGACGGTTGGGCGGCCCAGTCCAAACCGCACGGGGCCCCGTCATTCCGGCAAAAGCCGGAATCTCGCGCACGACGTGCGCATTTATAAACAACCTTGGCGGGCAGGAGCGCAAGAAGACCGCCCGAATTTATATAATTTTTGAGCTAAGTATAATTCCCCAGATTCCAGATTCGCGTCCCCAGATTCGGCCAGCGCCCCCCTTCAGATCAGTATCTGGCCATGGTCGAACAGCGTCTGGATGTCGATGCCGGTGACGCCCTGCAGCTTCGCGACATCGGTCGCAGCACCCGCGCCCGTCCCGTCGGCATCGAAGGAAATGATCGTATTGCCCCCCGCGCTATGCGCGTGGATGTAATCCGTCACAGGCTGGCTTCCGTCGTAACCACTCAGCATATCGCGGAGATCCAGTATGTCGCCGCCGATGGCCTTGTCGAAATCCTGGATCTTGTCGACGCCGTCAAAGTTGTTCAGCGCGAAAGTATCGGACCCCGCGCCGCCTGTCAAAACGTCAGCGCCGATCCCGCCGTCGAGGAAGTCGTTCCCCTCGCCGCCCGCAATTTTATCCGCGCCCGCGTTGCCGAAGAGGAAATCATTCCCTTCCCTGCCGTCGATGTTGTCATTGCCGCCAAGGCCGAAATAGATGTCGGCGCCGCCGGAGCCGAGGTATTTGTCATCGAGATAAGTGCCGGCCGTGATGCCGAAGCCGGGCAGGCTGTCCTTGAAGGACGTTGAGAGGTTGTCCCACTGCGCGGAGGTCACATAGTCGAGTACGCCGCCCAAGGCAGAAAGGTTGCCGTCATTTGCCAGGGTTTGCAGTGACTGCTCGATATAGGCCTCGCCCGTGTAGGACAGCAGCTTTTGGGAAAAGTTCCGCAGCGTGCCCGCGACGTCATGGTCATCGAGGACGAAAGTGTCATTGGCGATGAACGTCATCGCAAAGCCAAGATTGCCGGGATCAAGGAGCGAATACGCTTGCGGGTCGATGTTATCCACGACCGCATTCACGCCCTCCAGCACGCCTGCTTCCGCAAAGGCCCTGATGGAAAACGCGATGCTATTGGGATCCGTGTAAAGACTCAGGTGCGAAAGGAAATCCGCCACCTTTGCGACGGCGCCCGCAGGGTCGGTGTAAACCGAGAGAGCGAGATCGCTGAGGACTATCCCCAGGGAAAAGGAGTCGAGAGACGGATAAACCTGTGGGTCGATATTGTCCACTATCGCCATTATAGCCTCAAGTGCGCCATTCTGGCCGCCGAGACTCCCAAGCTGGCTCATGGTGCTTGAGATGAAGGAGGGGTCCGTGTAGAGACTCAGGCGGGAAACGAAATCGGCCAGAGTCGCGATGGCGCCTGCCTGGTCGTAGAATAGAGCGCCCGAGATACTGGAGAGCGCCATCCCGAGGGCAAATGGGTCCAGTGACGGGTAAACCTGCGGATCAATGTTATCGATTACAGCATTCACGCCATCAAGCGACTGTCCGAAACTGCTGCCCTGCGCGAAAGTTACCAAGACATTCGAGATGCTGAAGGGGTCTGTATAAAGACTTAAATGAGACAGGAAATTGGCCGTCGCTGCAACCGCTCCTGCGGGATCGAAGAAAGCGGCGGCCGAGATCTGGGCGAGTGTCTGCCCGAGTGCGAATGAGTCGAGAGATGGGTAAACCTGCGGGTCGATATTATCCACGACGGCATTCACGCCAGCCAGAATTCCTTGCTGCGCAAAAGTTTGCATTGCGCTCGTGATGCCAAAGGGAGCTGTGTAAAGGCTCAGGTGGGACAGGAAATTGGCTGTCGTTGCAACCGCGTTCGCCGGGTCGAAGAATGCGTTCATCGCTATGCCGCCAAGCGTCATCCCCAACGACAATGAATCGAGCTGCGGATAAACCTGTGGGTCGGTGTTATCCACAACGGCGTTCACGCCATCCAGCAACCCGAATTGCGCGAAGTTTGCCATGGCGTTCGAAATGAAAAAGGGCGGCGTGTAAAGGCTCAGGTGAGACAGGAAATTGGTTGTTGTGGCAACTGCGCCCGCCGGGTCCATGAAAGCGGCGAAGGAGATGCCAGAGACCACATTCCCAAGGGAAAACGGATCCAGGGAAGAGTAAATCTGCGGATCGGTGTTGTCCACCATGGCGTTCACGCCGCCCAAATTGGCGAATTGAGCGAAAATGGAGTAGCTCTGGCTGATTGCAGAAGAATCAGTGTATAGGCCGACGTCCTGCATGAAAGTGCCGGCGGTGCTGGCGGCAAGAGCCGCGTCTGTCATCGTGTAGTTCGCAACGGCCGTCAGGGTATATCCGAAAACCGTGGGATTGATCTGCTGCTTTTCCTCCAGCGTCAGCGACGAGACGATGGATATTATGGCGCCCATGTCCTGTGCGTTTGCCGCATCTGTCAGTGATTGTTCGAGTTCGGCGATTGTCGGCATATGGAATTCCCCCTGTTAAAAAATTTCAAAGAATAATTTAAATCGTTTTAGCAGGATGAAACCCGGATAATTTTCCGTCAAGAAGTTTCGGCGTCCCAAAATGGGAATCTGACTGGGAGTCATCCCAGCGAAAGCGGGGATCCAGTACCCTACCCCTCCCGCTTCAGCATTTCGCGTCGGGCGCTTTCGACGGCAGGGACCCGCTTGACCCCGTCCATCGACACCATCGCACCGACAATAACTTTTCGCATCATCGTCTCCTTGCAATCTGGTATTGTTGCCCCGGCGCAGGCCGGGGCCCACGGACTTCGGGTTTGCCGCTAAACCTTGACGGCCTGTTATCGCCGAACATTCCATGTCCCTTGGATACCGGCCTTCGCCGGTATGACGAGAAGAAATTTCGGGGAGACGCGCACGATTAAGTGCGGCTCACCCCCGCCGTGCCGCCTCGATCGCGGCGACGTCGATTTTTGTCATGGTCATCATCGCCCCGAAGGCGCGCCTGGCCTCGGCGCCGCCCTTGGCCATCGCGTCCATCAGCGTGCGCGGCGTGATCTGCCAGCTGAGGCCCCAGCGGTCCTTGCACCAGCCGCACTCGCTGGCCTGGCCGCCGTTGCCGATGATGGCGTTCCAGTAACGGTCCGTCTCCTCCTGGTCGTCGGTGGCTATTTGAAAGGAAAACGCCTCGTCGTGGGTGAACACCGGGCCGCCGTTGAGCCCGATGCAGGGAATGCCGCAAACCGTGAATTCCACCGTCAGCACATCGCCTTCCTTGCCGCCGGGATAGTCGCTGGGCGCCTTGTGAACGCCCGTCACCTTGCTGTCAGGAAAGGTCGCGGCATAAAAGCGCGCGGCCTCCTCCGCGTCATTGTCGAACCAGAGGCAGATCGTGTTTTTTGGTCTCATGTTCTTTGTGCTCCTGAGTGCCGATTATTTTTCGGCGAAAGTGACCTCGACGCCACGCTTCCTGAAATAGGACTGCATCATCTTGCGGCCCGCGCGGTTGTTCTGCGCGAGGCGGGCGGGGTCGATCTCGACTTGCTTCTTCCCGCTGCCGGCCAGCGCGGCCTTCAGCGACGCGATATGCGCGTCGATGCCGTCATTGTCGTTCTGCAGCGATGCATAGATGTCTTCAAGCGCCTGTTCGACGGTCTGCGCGGTCATGGTCGTCTCCTTTGATTCCGTCCGGTTTATCGCATAATTTTCCGCTTCTGGCAAAACGGAATTCTGAGGCCCCTATTTTTGGGGATATACGCCTGACCAGTTTTGTCCAAACATGGGTTCTAAAAACGCGCTCATGCGAATGCTCTACTCCGATGAAAATCCAGAACTATCGCATATGAACAAATATTACAGCGTTCTAAAATCCGGAGAGTCTCCTCTCCCCCGTGCGGCGGAGCCGCATGGAGGGAGAGGATTAAGGTGAGGGGGCGGTTCAACAAGCGCCAAATATGGTTTTTGCTGCGCCACCCCCTCACCCTGACCCTCTCCCTCCGTCCGCTTCGCGGACGGGGGAGAGGGAAATTTTCTTTCATATGCTATAGCCCTGGATGCAAATCGGGGTCCAGTTCATATAACTTCTACCGCTAAATATTGAGGTAGAAAATTCACAGACTGGACCCCGATTTGCATCGGGGTGGCGACTTTATTTATTTACGTGCAGAAGGCCTTGCGTCCTCATCCGGCCACAAAAGCCGCTGGCACTCGCCGCGTTCGATGGTGGATATTTTGCGGCGCACGCTGTCGCCGGGTTTGACGCCGGGAGGTGCTATTGCGCCTTCATCGAGGGAGAGGGTTTCGACCGCCCGGACATGCAGCTGCAGGAAGTCGCCCAAAGCCTTAACCTCTGCCGTCAGCATCTGCTCGCCGATGCGGTCGGGCTTGCCGCGCTTTTTATTCGGCGCGGCCCATATGGGCTCCTTCCAGCGGATAACGTCGGCGACAGCCGGGGAGGGGCAGGGCGTCCAGGTGTTCATCGTGTGATAATTTCCCTTGTTTAAAATCTATTTTGGCGGCTCACCTGCACGCGCTATTAGCTGAAGGTCTTCCTCTGCCTTTTTGTAATGAATATGCCCGAATTGCGGGAAGCGAGTCATTATGCCTTCTTTTAGATACAACCAGTCCTCTCCAGGAAGATACTCGCCAACCTCTATTAAGCAGACAACTTTACCGTTCTCATCCTTGCCCAACTTTACTCTATCACCCAGCCTTATTTGCTGCCCGTCAGCGTATTTCATTGTTTCAGAAACTAACTCGATATCAGGGCCCAGCTCCCCTATGTAGTGCACAAACCCGCGCTTCGAAAAGCGTATTACAACTCTATTTCTATACCCCTCCCAAATATTCTCACCGAATGCCGAAGGGGATTTGTTTCTGTCCATTAGGCACGTCACCATACCTTCGTCGTCGCCCAGCCTTACTTTGTCGCCAGACATAACCTCCCGCCCGTTGACATAGCGCATGATCTCATCGGGTGTTTTTTCTCTGGGCCTTATTCTACATTCGTATTCCTCCTTCATGTTCCATGCTTCTTCACATGTGATTTTATCGGGACCAGAATGTACGACGCTGCAACCTCTCGGCCAGGACCCGTCGAGTAAGGATACCCCCTCCAGTCCTATATCTTTTCTTTCGTAATCAATATCGATACGCAGGCATACGGTGGGATGATAAAAACCATCGAGATAAATATCGCCCAGCTTAAACTTATTAAGGCATTTCTCGAAATAGTCGTCCCATGAGAATTCGGAATTAGCCATGATTGACTAAGCCTTAATCTTCTGCTGCGATTTCATCTCGGGCAGCTTCAGCCAGAGCCGCGCGGCGATGTTTTTGAAGGCTTCGGCGGCCATGCCTTTGGGGTCGGCGGCGACGATGGGAGTGCCGGCATCAGCCTTTTCGCGGATGGCGGTCAGCAGCGGGATTTCGCCCAGGAATTCGACATTTAAGCGCTCGCAGGCCGTCTTCACGCCGCCGTGGCCGAAGATATGTTCGCGGTGCGAGCACGCGGAGCAGATGTGATAGCTCATGTTCTCGACCATGCCAAGCACGGGCACGCCGGTTTTTTCGAACATGCGCAGGCCCTTTTTCGCCTCGTTCAGCGCGACATCCTGCGGCGTTGAAACAATCACCGCGCCGGTGAGCGGCACGTATTGCGCCAAAGACAATTGTGCATCGCCCGTGCCGGGCGGAAGATCAATGACCAGCACGTCGAGCGCCCCCCAGGCGACATCGCGCAATAACTGCTGAATCGCGCTATGCACCATCGGCCCGCGCCAGATGACGGGCGCGTCGGGTTCGACGAAGAAACCCATCGACATGAATTTCAGCCCATGCGCTTCGGGCGGCACGATCATGTCGTCGTCGTTTGTTTCGGGCTTGCGGCGCAGGCCCATCATGGTGGGCTGGGAGGAGCCGTAGATATCGGCATCCAGCAGTCCCGCTTTCTTGCCCATCGCGGCGAAGGCGAGCGCGAGGTTCGCGGCGACGGTCGACTTGCCGACGCCGCCCTTGCCCGAGGCGACCGCGATCATGTATTTCACCTGCGGCGCCACTGGGCGCGACGAAATTTTATGCTGCGGAGAAGCGGGCGCGCCCTGTGCCGGTCTTCCGCCTGCGGGGGGCGGGTTGCGCTCCGCCGTCAGCACGGCGGTCACCTTCTTGATTCCGGAAATTTTTTCGACGGCGTTCTGGGCCAGCTGGCGCAGGGGTTCCAGCTTCGCGCCCTCGGCCGGGTCGACTTCCAGCGCGAAGGAAACGTGATCTCCCATAATACTGACGCCGGTGACCATGCCGAGCGTGACAATATCCTTGCCCTTGCCCGGATGTGTGACCTGCCTCAAGCGGTCAAGAACCTGTTCTGGCGTCACGGAGGACATAACGGCGCCCTTCTTCCTAAAGTGCTTGCAGCCCTTATTTAACCATGCTGAAGTAGCCGGGCTTCTAAAGGTTTATACAATTTTCTAAATGACATAACAAGGGATACAGCCAATGGCATCGAAACCGCAGGACGGCATGATTCTCCTTCCCACCCAGGGCCCTTGGGGCCACCGGGGCGGCGGCGGCGGCGATGACGGCGACAAGGGCGGCGGCGACAAAGGCGGCGGGAACTGGAGCCAGCGCCCCTCCGGCGGCCGCAACAACGACCCCGACCTTGATGAAATGCTGCGCCAGGCGCAGGACAAGTTCAAGAACACCTTCGGCGGCAAGCGCCCGACGGCCGACCTCGACCCCGGCAAGGCCATCCTGCTGCTGATCTTCCTGGTGTTCCTGCTGTGGATGGGCACCGGTTTCTACACCGTGCAGCCGCAGGAAAACGCGCTGATTTTGACCTTCGGCAAAGTGACCGACACGAAGACCGAAGCGGGCCTCGGCTATCACCTGCCCTCGCCCATCCAGGACGACATCAAGGTCGCCGTCGCGCGCAACAACCAGATTGACGTGGGCTTCACCTCGGCCGGCGGCGCGCGCAGCGACAACCCGCGGGAAAGCATGATGCTGACCGGCGACGCGAATATCGTGAATATCCACTTTTCGGTCCGCTGGCATATCGGCGACGCCAAGCAATATACCTTCGATATCGACGGGCCCGACGCCACGGTGAAAAAGGTCGCCGAAAGCGCGATGCGCGAGATTATCGGCCGCACCGAGATCCAGAAAGCGATGACCGAAGGCCGTCAGGACATCGAAACCAAGACGAAGGACCAGACGCAAAAGGTGCTCGACGAATACAAGTCGGGCGTCCTTATCAACAGCGTCCAGCTGCTCAGCGTGGACCCGCCAGGCCCGGTCGTCGACGCCTTCAACGACGTGCAGCGCGCGCGCACCGACAAGGAGCGCGCCAAGAACGAGGCGGAAACATACCAGAACGACATCGTCCCCCGCGCGAAGGGCGACGCGCAGAAGATCATCCAGGACGCTTCCGCCTACAAGTCCGCCGTGATGGCGAAGGCGCAGGGCGACGCCGAGCGATTCACGTCCGTCTATAACGCCTATGCGCAGGCGAAGGACGTCACGCAGAAGCGCATCTACCTCGAGACGATGCAGGAAATCCTGAAGAACAGCAGAAAAATCATCGTCGGCGACGACAAGGGCGTGATGCCCTGGCTGTCGCTCGACGGCAAATCCGCATCCAGGCTGCCGTCGCAGCCGCTCGCGCAGTAAAGGGAGCTAAAGGCACATGGTTAAATCGCATACCCTCCTCATTTTCGTGCTGCTGCTGGGCTTCCTGCTCATCAACCAGTCCGCCTTCGTCGTGACGCAGGGCGAGCAGAAGATGGTGCTGCAGTTCGGCAAGCCCGTCGCGCAGCACACCGAGCCGGGGCTGAAATTCAAGACGCCCTTCGTGCAGCAGGTGAAGACTTTCTCGACCATGATCCTGTCCCTTGACCCGGAACCGGAAGAAGTCATCCTGGCCGACCAGAAGCGCATGATCGTCGATACCTTCGGACGCTACAAGATCAAGGACATGCTGCTCTTCAACAATACGCTGACGTCTCAGCAGCTCGCCGAAGGACGGCTGGACAACATCATCAACTCGATTGCCCGCGAAGTGCTGGGCACCGTGACGCTGGACGACCTGCTGTCGGTCAAGCGTTCCGACATCATGGCCGAAATCCGCAAGCAGGCGAACGAGGCGGTGAGCGCGGACATGGGCGTCGAGATCGTCGACGTGCGCATCGTGCGCGCCGACCTTCCCGACCAGACGCTGCAGGCCGTCTATGACCGGATGCGCACGGAACGCCAGCGCGAGGCAGCCACTTTCCGCGCCGAGGGCCAGCAGATATCGCAGGAAATCAAGTCCAAGGCCGACAGGGAGCGCACCATCCTGCTGGCGGAGGCGGAGAAGCAGTCGCAGATCTCGCGCGGCGAGGGCGACGAACAGGCCATCCGGATTTACGCGGAGGCCTTCCGGAAGGACCCGGATTTCTACGCCTTCTACCGCACCATGCAGGCATATCGCGAGGGGCTGTCCGGCGACAACACGACCATGATTTTATCGCCCGACGGCGACTTCTTCCGCTACTTCAAGGATGCGCAGGGCACGCCGCGCAAGTAAGCCGATGATGGATCTGCTGACAGCGCTGGGGCTCATGTTCGTGCTCGAGGGCGCGATGTATGCGCTGTTCCCCGAGGGGATGAAAGGGGTGAGCGCAAGGGTGCTGGAGATGGAGACCGGCACCATGCGGCTGATGGGCCTCGTCTTCGCCGTTTTCGGGTTCCTGATGATCGCGGTGCTGCGCGGGTTCTAGCCCGGGTTTGCGCCGCGATTAAATTTTTGCAATGACGCGGCGCGGATATTGACGGGTGAAGCGTTCGAGCATACTTAAATAAGAGAAAAAACACTTGTAAACCAAGGTTATGGAGGATTTAGGAAAATGCGCAATCTGTTGAATCGTCTCTACGATTTTTCGCTGGCGGCGCCGCTTGCGGTCCTGCTGGCCTTTACGGTGGCATCGGCCCCTGCCGCGAACGCCGCATCGCCGGACGGATTCGAGGACCTGGCCCAGAACCTCTTGCCCACCGTCGTCAACGTATCGACGACCGCAAAAGCCCCCCAGATGGCCCGCAAGGATCTGCCGCCGCTGCCCGAGCTGCCGCCCGGGTCGCCGTTCGAGGATTTCTTCAAGGATTTCTACGACCAGTACAAGAACAACCAGCCGCCGGCGGATGAAAAAGTCTCCGCGCTGGGCTCCGGCTTCGTCGTGGATGCGACGAACGGCTATATCGTCACCAACAACCACGTCATCAAGGACGCGGATGAAATTAAAGTCATCCTCCATGACAATACGACGCTGGAAGCCACCCTCGTCGGCACGGATGAAAAAACCGATATCGCCGTTCTGAAAGTAAAGCCCGCCAAGCCGCTCGTCGCCGTGCAATGGGGCGACAGCGACCAGGCGAAAGTGGGGTCGTGGATATTGGCCATCGGCAACCCCTTCGGCCTCGGCGGCACCGTGACCGCGGGCATCGTCTCCGCGCGCCAGCGCGACATCAACGCGGGCCCCTATGACGACTTCATCCAGACCGACGCCTCGATCAACCGCGGCAACTCGGGCGGCCCGATGTTCAACATGCGCGGCGAAGTGGTCGGCGTGAACACGGCGATCTTCTCGCCGTCCGGCGGCTCGGTCGGCATCGGCTTCGCCATCCCCTCCAATATCGCCAAGGGCGTGGTCGAGCAGCTGGTGAAATACGGCAAGACGAAACGCGGCTGGCTGGGCGTGCGCATACAGGAAGTCACGCCGGAGATCGCCGACAGCCTCGGCCTTGACCGGGCGAAAGGCGCGCTTGTCTCCAGCCTGACGGAGAAAAGCCCCGCGGAAGCCGCCGGCGTGAAACCGGGCGACGTCATCCTGACCTTCGACGGCCGCGAGGTCGATTCCGTCCACAAGCTGCCGCGCATGGTCGCGGAATCCGAAGTCGGCAAGACGGCGACGCTGACCTTGTGGCGCAAGGGCGAGACGAAGACCGTCACCGTCAACCTGGGGCAGCTGGAAACCGCCGAGGAAAGCGGCATCCTGAAGACCGGCGCGAAAGAGGAAGACAAGGCGCCCGACGGCCCCGCAACCGACCTGGAGAGCCTCGGCCTGTCGCTGGGCGTCCTGACGGACAAGGCGCGCGCGACTTACGGCCTGCCCAAGGCGCTGCGCGGCGTGCTGATTACCGCCGTCAAGAAAGGCGGCCGCGCGGCGGAAAAGGGCCTCTCTCCCGGCGACGTCATCGCCGAGGTGGATCAGGCGGATGTCGCCACCCCCGCAGACGTCATCCAGAAAGTGGAGGCCGCAGAGAAAGCCGGCCATTCCACGGTCCTGTTCTTCGTCGGCCGCAAGGAAGACATGCGCTTCGTCGCCCTCAAGCTGAAAGGCAAGTAACGCTGGCTGTTTCGCAAAAAACCGTCCTTGTTATCGGGGGCCCGACTGCCAGCGGCAAGTCGGGCCTCGCCTTGTCTGTGGCGCAGAAGAAAAACGGCGTCATCATCAACGCCGATTCCATGCAGCTCTATGACGCCCTGCCCGTGCTCACGGCGCAGCCCTCATCCGCCGACAAGGCCGCGGCGCCGCACCGGCTTTACGCGCATTTTCCGCCGGAGGCCGTCTGTTCCTCCGCCAAATGGCGCGACCTTGCGCTGGCGGAGATCGAGGCGGCGTTGGCTAAAGGCTCCCTGCCCATCGTCGTGGGCGGCACGGGATTTTACCTGAAGACGCTTATCCAGGGCCTCAGCCCCATTCCCGACGTGCCCCATGAACTGCGCGGCAAAATCGCGGCGGTGCAGCGCGAAATGGGAAACCCCGCCTTCCATGCGGCGCTGGCGAAGCGCGACCCGAAAATGGCCGCGAAACTTCATCCCTTCAATACCCAGCGGCTTGTGCGCGCCTGGGAAGTGCTGGAAGCGACCGGCAAAAGCCTCGCCGACTGGCAGGAGCTGCCGCGCGAAACGCCGCCTGCGCACCTGAAATTCGTGACCGTCACGCTGCTGCCGCCCCGCGCCCAGCTGTATCTGCAATGCGACGAGCGTTTCGGACTGATGATGAAGGCAGGCGCATTGGAGGAGGCGCGGGAGTTCATGACGCGCGTACAGGCCTCATGGCCGCTTGCCAAGGCGCTGGGTTACCCCGAGCTGGCCTCGCATATCGCGGGAAAATTGTCGCTGACCGACGCCATAAAGCTGGCGCAGGCCGCCACGCGCCATTACGCCAAGCGCCAAGTAACCTGGTTCCGGCACCAATTGAAATCCGACCTTGTTCTTGCAAAGACCGATGCGGCGGCTGTGACGGATATTTTATAGGATTATCCAAGCTCCGGCGCACGGCGCGGCGGCGGCTTGTTTTTGTCGGGATCCCGGCGCCTTGTCCAGTCGCGCAGGTCAAGCTCGTCGAGCCCGTCCAGCTTCGCCTTGTTGTATATCTCCATAAAGGCCGGGCGCGGCATGTCGATGATGACTTCCGTCTCCCCGAAGGGGCCCTTGCCGTAGCGCAACGGCAGCTTCGTCATCTTTCCGTTCAGCCCGTTGTCGTCGCCCGTAACCCCGGACCAGTCGATATTGGTATCCATCACAAAGAACATCTGGAAGTTCTGCTGGCTTGCCTGGCGCACGAAGACCGCCATCTTGAGCGGCTTGTCGACGAAGGGCTTTTTCTCCGGGAATCCCTTTGGCTGTTCCGGCTCCACGGCCGCCGCGAAATCGCGCGATGCCGCCGGCACGCTGGCTTCTTTTACGATGGCGCCGGTCCTTTCGCGCAGGTCGAGAACAGGCTGCTCGCTCAAATCCGCGAAATATATCTTCTTCTCCAGCTCCGCATGGGGCATGGCGACCGCGATCCGGGCGCCTGTTTTCAGGACAATGCCGGAGATTTCCGGCGTGACCTCGGTGATGTAGTCGATACGCGACTTTTCGAAGGTCGCCGCCCGGAACGCGCCGCCATCGGCATCCTGCACGTTGGCGCGAATGATCAGATCTTCCGCCTCCGCCGTCAGCCGCTTGTGCAGTTTGAACCCTTCCGCCATGTCAGTCCATCCTTAAGGCTGATGTGTCTTTCGGGCGTGTCGCCTCAGAGAGGTCGAGCACGGTCTGGCCCTCCTTCTTCGCATAGGTCAGGTAGTAAGTGAAGTAATGAAGCGGCGTCGCGACGTAAAACCGGCTCCAGCCGTCGGCGGTCTGGCCCGGCTTGAGCGCGATAAAGGTTTCACTGTCCTTGCGGTCCGTATGCTGTTCGTAATGGCTGATCTGGTCTTCCCTGAGGCGCAGCCGCTTGAACTCGCGGTCGGTCGGCTTGCCGTGCGCAAAGACGATGATTTCAAGCGGCTTTTCGTCGGGCGGCGGCGCATTGTCCGCGGCGGGATTGAATTTTTTGGACAGGCGCAGTTCCTGCTCCTGTTTCACGGGCTTTCCGGTCACAAGGGTCAGGTCGATGGAACCGCCCGTGTCGAAGTCGTTGCCGTAGATCTTCTGCTTCAATGAGGCAAAGGGCAGCGCGACCGGGATGGTGACGCCGTTCTTCAGCGCGATGCCGGACAGCGTTTCATCGAAGGCGAAAAGATAATCGATGCGGGATTCCCGGAAAGCGATGGCGCGGAATTCATCGCTGCCCTCCACAGGCGCGAGCGCCTCGATAAGAAGGTCGTTTTCACGGTCCCTCGAAAATACGCGTGCTTTGCCCAGCTCTTTCACGGCGCGGGAGCCTTTCCCGGCTTCGGGGCGTCGTCCGGCGGCGGAACCGTTCCTTTTCTTAAGGAATAATCGCGTAAATCGATTTCGACCAGGCCCTTGAAGTAAGCTTCCCGGGACATGGCGTGGAATTCCTGCAGTGTGCCCTCGATGATGAATTCGGCGCCCTCGAACGGCACGCGTCCGCCCGGCTTCATTTTCAGGCGGATATTCCTGCCGCCCATGATGCTGTCCCCCTCACTGGCGAAACGCATCAGCACATCCTGGCCGCGGAAGGTGAAGTCCCTGAATTCCGCCTTGTTCGCCGGGCGGACCCAGGCGCGGAAGGTCAGGCTTTCCAGCGGCGCATATTTCGCATCATCCGCCTCGGCCTTGAATTCCTCGCGCAGGCGCTGGAGGAGAGGCTCCTGCCTTTCGACATAACTGAACCGCTTCAGGTCCAGAATATCCCCTTTCGGGTTCCTCAATTTCTCGAGAAGATCGGACTGCGGCAGGCGCAGCGTGATGTCGACTCCCGACGTCAGCCGGATGACGGAGTTCTTTGCGCCCAGCCCGCGGATGAAACTGATGGAATCGGCGGAAAACAAAATCGGGTCGGCTGCCGACACGCCTTCCTCGCCCGGAACGAGCGCCTCGATCCACAGGTCGCGCCGGTCGAGCGAGAAAATCTTGGCCCCGCGGGCCTTACTGCCGTCCAAAGTCGCTGCTCCTGTTGTTCTGTTAAGGGTAAAATACCAAGCGGTTTTTGTTATGTCAATTTTATGAATAACATAATATAATCAGCCGTTTACACAGACTCAGGCCAGCGCTTGTGAATCCACAGCCATTGTTCGGGGCGCTCGCGTATCCACTCTTCCAGCAGGCGATTCATCTCCAGCAGTATCCGGCGCGTGTCCGCCTGCTCGTCGCCCGTCTTCACGATCTTCATCGGCGCGTAAACCGTCACGCGGAATTTTGCCCCCGCCAGCCGTTCGACGCGGGATGGATAAACGGGAAGTCCCGATCTCAGGGCAAAGTGCGCGACAGCGGGCGCCGTCAGGGCGTCGTGGCCGAAAAATGGCACGGCCATACCGCCCGTCAGCTTCTGGTCCACCATCATCGCGACCACGCCGTTGTTCTTGAACGCCGTGAGTATCGCGCGCGCGCCTGCCCGCCCCTTTTCTATGTAGCCGGAGGCGCCGATCGTCCGCGCATGGCGCACAAGACCGTCCACATAGGGGTTGTTAGGCTTTCGATAGAGCATGTGCAGCGGCAGCCCGTTGGCCTTCGCGCAGATGGCGTTGATCTCCCAGTTGGCGAGATGCGCCCCGAAGAAAATAGCCGCCCGGTTGTTGTCGCGCGCCGCATTTATATTTTCACGCCCGACGACCTCGATCCGGCCGGCGATGCGGCGCAGATGGGGATATTCCGCCAGCACGCGCCCGAGATTCTGCCACATTCCATGGACTATCTTCTTCTTCTCTTCGGTCGTCTTTTCGGGAAAGGCGAGATCGAGATTCTTCATCGCGATGCGCGTCTCCCCCATGCGGGGACCGATGAAACCCAGGATTCCGCCGCCGATAGCCGAAGCCATTTCCGTCGGCAGCAGGCACATCACGCCGTAAAACAGATATGCCGCAGCAGCTTCGGCTGCATACCGGCATTTTCTCTTAAAGGGGATCCGCCGCGCCTTCATGTCAGGCATTCAACTGAAGCGTGGAAACGATAAGGCGGGACAACGCCGACGGATCCTGCCATTCGAGCCGGACGGAAAATTTTTTGACTTTCTCCCTTAAGGAAGGCGGCAGCCGCACATAGTCCTTTGCCGTCGTCACGACCATCGCCCCCCGGATTTCAGCGGCGGACAGAAGCTCCTTGAGATCTTCTTCCGTATAGGGGAAGTGATCGGCGAAGCTGCCCCATCCTTCCAGTTGCGCGCCTGCGGCAATGAGGGTTTCCTTAAATTTTTCGGGCCTGCCGATGCCCGCAAAAGCAAAGATCGACTGGCCGGCCACTTCCGGATTGCCGGACGCCGGTTTCAGATCGGCGTAAAAAATGGGGATCTCCGCATGGCGTTTCAGCGTCTGCGCAACGCCGACTTTATCCTCGCCGACGATGACAACCGCGTCCGCGCGGGACAAGCCCGACGGGATTTCCTCACGCAAGGGGCCCGCGGGCATGATTTTGCCGTTGCCGAACCCTGCCTGCCCGTCGGCGACCAGCAGCGCGAAATCCTTGAAAATAGCGGGGTTCTGGAACCCGTCGTCCATGATAATCAATGTCGCGCCCGTATCGATCGCGGCCTGCGCGCCCAGGGGGCGGCTCTTCGAAACCCAGGTGGGGGCCTTTTCGACCAGCAGCAAGGCTTCATCTCCAACATCCACATAGGTATCGCGCCCCGGGCTGACCTGCAGAGGGCCCGGCTCTTCGCCGCCATAGCCGCGCGTCAGGATATGCGGGTTATATCCGGCTTCCTGCATCAGCGGCACGAGGGATTCGACAACCGGCGTCTTCCCCGCGCCGCCGGCCACGAGGTTCCCCACGCAAAGGATGGGTTTCGCCATCGGCACCGGAAAATAAAAATCGAAGCGCTTGCGCACGGCCCAGCCGTAGGCGCGGCCGACCGGCCCCAGCAGCCGCGCGGCCCATCGGTGCGCGGGCTTCTGCGTATCGTACCAGAAGGGGGGAGTGTCGAAGATCATGGCGCCGTTGCCCGTCCGGCAAGCGCCGCGTCGAGCAGCGGCTTCAGCGTCGACATCAGATCATCCAGGACGCGGGACTTGGCCGCCGTCATTTTCCGCGCCGCGTCCGCATGGGACGCAAAAGACGCCGGGTGCTCCAGCGCCAGCCCGAGGGCCTCCTGCAGGGCGTTCGCATCCTTCACCTGGATGGCGGCATTCGCCGCCAAAAAGTCGTCGCTGATGGTGATAAAATTGTACATGACGGGGCCGTAAATGATGATGCATCCCAGCTGTCCGGGCTCGATCGGGTTGTGGCCGCCGATGTCCGCGAAAGACCCTCCGACGACAACGACGTTGCACAACCGGTAAAAAAGGCCCAGTTCCCCCATCGTATCGGCGACGTAAACTTCCGTCTGCTCCTCCGGCAGCGCCCCTGCCGCGCGCCGCGCCGCGCGCAGGCCTTTCTTTTTGATGAGGTCCGCGACTTCCGCGCCGCGCGCCGGGTGGCGGGGAACCACGATAGTCAAAAGGTCGGGGAATCTTTTTTGCAGGGCGAGGTGCGCTTCCGCCGCAATCTCCTCTTCACCAGGATGCGTGCTGGCGAAAAGAAGCAGCTTGCGGCTCCCGGCGGCGGCTTTCGCCGCCGCAAGATCCGCTTCTCTGACCGGCAGCAGCGGCGCTCCGTATTTCAGGTTCGAGGAAACGCACACATTCTCCGCCCCCAGCGCCGTCAGGCGGTGGGCTTCTGCGTCATTCTGAGCGAAGCAGAGTGCAAAGGCCGAGAGTATCCTGCGCGCCGAGGCCAGCACCCATTGCCAGCGCTTGAAGCTCGGCTCCGACATGCGGCCGTTCAGGAGCACAGCCGGGATCTTGCGCTTTGCGATTTCGGTGAGCATGTTGGGCCAGAATTCCGATTCCGACCAGACGACGAACGCCGGCCGCCAGTGGTCGAGAAACCGCGCGACCCAGACCGGATGATCGACGGGCATGTACTGATGAAAGGCGCGCTCCGGCAGGCGCTCGGCCATAAGTTTGGCCGAGGTCACCGTCCCCGTGGTGACCATCACGGAACATTCCGGATAGTCCTTCAGCACGCGGGCGATAAGCGCCAGCAGGGAAAGCGATTCCCCGACGCTTGCCGCATGGAACCAGACAAGCGGATTCGGCCCCTTGGCCCTCCCGGGCTGGCCCCGCCGCTCTCCCGCCCGCGCGGGGTCTTCCTTCCCCCGTTCCGCCCGCCTTTGCAGGTAGGCTTCCAGAAGCGGCGTCGACACCTGCATCATCGTCTTGTATATCTTCAGCAACATCACCCTCTCGGCGAATTGTCGAAACTTTTTTTCATGCTACAGGATTGGTTTTTTTGGCGCGCAATGCAAGCTTTTCTTGCGGAAATGAGTGCATGAAAGCTAGAATGAAAACAGGGGCTTAACATGAACAGCCGGGAAAAGGCGCTTGAGGAGCTCAGGCGCCGCATCGAGGAGCAGAAGGCAAGGGTCGATCCGAAGCTGTTACGGCGTGCGGCGGAAGTGGCGTTGTCGGGGACAAAAAGCGGCCAGGCCGCCCCTTCTGACCGCGCCGCCGCCATCCGGGTTGTCGAAATATTCCTGGAAGAGCATAAGGACCGCGAAGGCTTCGAGCGCCGGCTTGCGGAACTTATTTTCAAAAACCGCAACTAAAGCTTGATCACATCCCGCTGATGATGCCTGCCGGCAGCGTACCGCGCGGGAAGGCCGGAGGAGAGGTCGGGTAGCTCAGGATATTGCCCGGCCTGTTCAGGCCGCCGCCCGCCCCGATATCGCCCAGCACGCTGTTCACGATCGTCGAGTTCGACGCGTTGCCCAGTTCCTGAATCATGTTGGCGCCGGCGCCCGCGGGGTTCATGGACAGAAGGTCTCCGAAGGAGAAGTATGGCGTGCCGCCCTGGCGGCCGGTCTGGGTCAGCGCGCGTTCCCAGTTCGGGCCCGCGTTTGTCATGAAGGAGGCCGGCTGCCCGTTGCCCCAAAGCTGCTGTATGCGGTCGCAATCCCCGCTACCCGAGCCGCTGGCGGCGGCCATGCTCGTGGCGCCGCCCATCAGCCATCCCAGCAACGCATTCACAAGGCCGCGGATTGTCGCCTGAATGGCGTTGATGGTGGCGGTGATAAAGTTTCTAACCGCGGTCCAGGCCGCATTGATGGCCGCCAGGAACCCCGTCACGACGGGGAAGAACGGAACGCCCGTCACGAACTGAAGCATGCGGATGGCCGTCTTGAGCGTTCCGAACAGCGTATTCAGCGTGGACATCGCGGTGTTCAGCGTGGTAATGGCCGCCATGATCGGCGCGAGAAGGGCGTTGAAGGCCGCCATGATGGCCGCCATAAAGGCGGAGGCGACCGTTGCGCCAAGGTTGTCCGAAAGAGAATCGGTGAAATCGTTCACATGGTTCTGCAACTGCGGCAGCACGACGTCATTCAGCGCCTGGATAAGGTATTTGTCCGTACCTGCGGCCGGGGAAAAGATGGGCGACTTGAACACGACAGAGTTCGCGCCGGGAAAGGCCCCTGCCGGCGCCACATCCGAGAATATCGAGCCCATGCGCGCGCTCAGCGCCAGCGCGCGGTCGTAACAGGTCATGCCAAGGCCGTTGTCGTTCTGCGGAATGATCTGGCGCGCATAGCCCTTGTCGCGCAGGCGCATGCTGTTCGAATGGTTTTCAAGAAGCCCCAGGACGCCGCCATGGTTCATCATGCCGTTGGGGCCGGGCGGCGGGTTGTAGTTGCCGATCATGTAGGACGGGTTGGGCGGCGGCGATGCGCCCGCGTTCGGGCAATAGCAGCCCGGCATGCACTCGGTGCTGCTGCCGGCATAAGACGCCGTGACCGACAGGCCGAAAAGGGCGGCGGCGAACAGAGCTATCGTCAGTAACTTTTTCATGCGCGTATCCCTTTTGACCCCTTCAAGGACATGCCGCCGAGCCGGTAATGCCCGCCTTGAACATCGCGTCGCATTCGGTATCGGTGTTCACAGGACTCGACATGAACGTCGTCGGCGTGTTCGCAATCGGCAGGTTGGTGATCGCCGTGCTCACGCTGCCGAAATCGTTGTCGGCGACCGCCTGGTTCCAGTCCTTGTCGAAGTTCGACCCTCCAAGCACCGTCGTCACCCCGTTCGGCTGGGTGCCGGTGATATAGTCCGAATGCTTCGGATAAGGAATATTGTCCTGGATGCCTTCCTGCTTGATCGAGTCCCATTCGTCCTGGATGAAGTCGCAGCTTGTGATGCCGGTGCCAAGGGCCGTCTGCGTATAGTCGACAGTTCCTGTTTCATAGCCATCCGCCAGCTTGTAATCATCGTAAAAGGCGGTCAGCGCGTCCGGAATGATCTTGCCCAGGGGGGTCGTAAAGTCGCCGCCGAACATCTGGCCTATCTTCAGCGCCGCATTGCCGGCGGCGTTGTTAAAGCACGTCAGCGCAAGAATGCTGTCCGGCTTGTCGATCACCTGCTCGGTCGAGGCGACGTCATAGGCGATGCGGGCGTTGGCCTTCGCGCTCATGGCATCCAGCACCTTGCGGTCGCATCCCGGCGTGGTGCCCGATGCCGCGTCGATCTGGTCGGCAACGGCGCCCCAGCTGATAAACAGGGCGCAGCACAGCGTGAGGGCCGAAAGCGCGAAACGTGTTCTGAACATGCTACCTTTCATGACCGACCTCACATGGCGTTGAGGATAAGGGTTGTATTCGCGCCCGGACTGTACGCAGGCGCGGCATTCGGCAAGTTCGTCATGCCCGCCGGCGGCACCGTCCAGCTTCTCAGCACGCCGGCCCCGGGGCCCGACAAGGGGCCCGTCAGGTTGGACAGCGCGCGGTTCATCATTCCCTGGTTCAGCGCCGGCGTCGGCAGATTGAGCTCGTTCAGGAAGTCCTGCCCGACGCCCGCCGGCGCCATCGTCAGCAGGTTCGCATAGGAAAAATAGGAGTTGCCGGTCTGAATGCCGGTGCCGGTCAGGGCGCGCATCAGTCCGGTCTGGAACACGGCCGGGAAGCCGCCGCCGACGCCCCACAGGTTCTGGATGCGCGCGCACTCATCCTGCGGCGCCGGGCCAGCCGGATTCATGAAGTTGGTCATGCTTCCGAGCACGCCCATGATCGTGTTGGTGATCGTCTGCATGATGCCGTTCACGGCGCTGAGAAGCGCGCCGATCGTGGCGTTAATCATGGGGAGCACCACGCTGTTCCAGAAAGCCGTGATGGTCGGAACCAGCGCGATGATCCAGGTCGGTATCTGGCCGTTCAGCGCATTGACGATCTGCTGGAAATAGCTCCACAGGGTGTTCAGCGTGTTCACGTAAGACGTAATCTGGTTGACGACGCCCATGATGGACGAAATAAACCCGTTGATGGCGCCCATGAAGCCGCCCCAGAAGGGGAACGCCGTTGCGCCCAGTATGAAGGACAGAGAGTCGGGCTGGAAGTCGTTGGCGTGCTCTGAAAGAGTGGGATAGATGACCACGTCCAGCGCTTTCGAGAGCCACTGGTCGGAACCGTAAGCCTGATAGGCGACGGTGCCGAAGGCGCGCGTGCTGGCGGCCGGAATGCCCTGCGGAACGATATCGGAAAACAGCTGGCCAAGGCGCGAGGTGAGCCCCATCGCGTGGTCGAAGCAGGTCATGCCGGGACCGTTGTCGTTCTGGTGATGAATCTGGCGGGCGGTGGAACGGTCGCGCACGATGATCGACTGCGCGCGCGCTTCCTGCATGCCGAAGAAGCCGGTGTCGGCGTAGTTATGGCTGCCCTGGTCGTTGGCGCCGCCATTGGGCGGGCAATCGCATCCCGGCCGGCAGGCGGCCAGCGACGCCGTAGCCGAGAGCCCGGTCAGCAGCATCGCGAATAAAGCAAACAGAAGAATTCTTTTCATGTGTTTCTATCCTCTGCTTACGGGCATGACGTCGCCACACCTGCGGTCAGCAGGACGTTGCAGGAGTTGTAAGCGTTAAGCTGGATCACGCCATTGGGGAATGCGGGTATCACCGGCTTTATGTTCGCGGGCGCCAGCTGCTGCAGCGCGGTGTCATAGGCGGTGATTTCCGCCGCATTCGTGGTTAAATCCTGCGTGTAGTCCGCCCCGGCGCCGCCCGGCGTGGAAACGCCGCGGATATCGTCTTCGGTGAGGAACGGTATGCCGCCCCGGACCCCCTCGCCCCGCAAGCCGCCATTGGCCAGGCCCGGCGTGGGCGTACCGCCCGGCGGATCGCCCCACAGATTTTGTTCCTCGGTGCAGGCTGCCGAATCGACAATGGTCGTCGTCGTATAGTCGACAGTGCCGAGGACGCCCATCGAATCCGTGAATTCATCATAGAAGCCGTTCAGCGCGTCCTCGATGTCTTCCGTGTAGTACGTGTCGTTCGTCCATACGGGCGGGTTGCTGGCGTTATACGGGTAGGTGACGCCCGTGCTCCACCAGTGGCCGTCGAGGTTGCCCGAAAAGATAGTCCCGCCCTCGACCATGGCGACGCCAGCCTCGTTATTGAAGCATGTGACGGCCAGCTGGCTGTCCGGCTTGTCGATGGTTTCTTCTGTCATCGCCCAGTCGTGGACGACAAGCGAGCGCGCCTTGGCCTGCGCCGCATCAAGGACTCGCTGGTCGCAGCCTTCGATCAGCTGCCCCGCCGCCGGAGGAGGCGCCGCAAGCGCAGCCGTCCCGATCAGCATGGCGCAACTGGCTGACAAGGCAAGCAAATAGGCGCGCGTTGAGATGTTTCTGGCTTTGATAATCATCGCTGAAACCCCAATACCCAGATATATCTTTCATTTTAACAAAATTTGCTGGAATTGTCTTGGGCAAACTGAAGAAATTTATGCTAACCGCAAGAAAAACAAGGAAAATTTACACATATACAGACCAGCACCCCGAAACCGGGCCGGAAACCTCAAATATCCGAAGGCGGATGAAAGAAAACGGAGAATTATGGGCAGGCCCCGGTGACGCCAGCGGTAATCAGGTCCTGGCAGAAGCCATTTGTAGGCAGATAGGCGGGTTGAAAGGCTGGCGGCTGGGCACCCAGCTTCGTTGCAAAGTTGCTGAAGTTATTGTCGGTGCCTGACTCAATGCCCCAGTTTTTCGTATAATCCGTATTTGCGCCGCCAGGCATTGTGCCGTTGATAAGATCCGTAATTGTCGCCATCGGCACGCCCTGCTCGACGCCGCCCTGCTTCACCTGAGTCCAGAGATCCGCCGTTTCAGTGCAGGCCGGGTTGTTGCTCAGCGCCGTCTGCGTGTAATCCACAAGGCCCGAGTCCGCGCCCATGGCATCCATATAAGCAGTATAGAAGGTCTGGAGCGCGTCCTGGATCGTGGCCCTCACGCCCCCCGCGTTGCCGGAAGGGCTTGCGCTGATAAAATCCCCCGAGAAAATGCCGCCGCCGCCGCTTGCAGCGCCGCTTGCGTTGATGCCCGAAAGGAAGTTGAAGCAGGTCGTCGCCATTGTGCTGTCGGGTTTTTCGATATGCTCTTCCGTGACGTTGACGTCGGTTGCGGTGCGCACCGTGGATTTCGCTTCCTGCGCTTCCTGGACTCTCTGGTCGCAACCTTCCACAGGTTGCGCTTTTGCGCCGGAAGGGGCCAAGAGCAGGCAGCCCAGGAAAAAGGCAAAGCATAAAGACAGGTTTCCGGCTCTGGTAAGCATCGCTGAAACACCACGAGATATTTACGTCTATCTACTATTTTAGCAAAATTTGCGGGACGTGTCTTGGCGAAACTATCCGGTTTCAAATTAACCCATGGAATAATTTGGGAAATACCTTATCTTTCCAGCCAAAATGCCGCCTCTTTTCATCTTTCCTTAAGGGGAGGCGCAGTATCATGTATAATAGGGATAGGAGTATTTTTAATAAAATTCGATATGTCCGGAAAAACGCACACTTAACCGCGCTGCCGTCCGTTGATCTGTCTTCCGCAAGGAAGGCGAAAGGAGAAAGGGCTATGAGGAGAAATGTTTTGGAAACGCTGGTGAAGCTCGCGGTTCCCTTGGCGCTGTGCTTCGCACTGGCCGGGCCCACGGCCTATGCCTGCAAGGAGAACTATTGCTCGGGCAGCAAGGCCCCCACCAGCCTCAACCAGGTTGGCGGCGCTCAAAACTATCTCACACCCCCGCCGGGCGGCGGGGCACCGAGTCTGCCATGCGACCAGCAAAGCCCGCCGATGCTGGAATCGCCCCCGCCGAGCTTTGACCTCGTCGGCGCCATTCAGACCGCAAAGGATCAGCTGACGGCGGAAGGCGCAGACCTGACCGGCAACAATTGCGGGCAAATTGTGGAACGCGCCGTGACGATTCTGGGCAATGGCGCGGGACTGCTCTCAAAGAACTACGGCACCGCCTATAACGGTCACTCCGTTGACTATATCGTCATGCCGGACGGCAGCGCCTGGGACGCCGTCATCGACTGCGGCGGCACCAATACCGCCGGCATCGGCGGCTCGGGATGCTGTGCGCCGCTTCCGGCCACGACCTGCCAGCCGAACTCGCGGTATATGCCGTATCCCTGAATTATTGCCCTTCCGGGCAAACAGAACCGGCCCGTCCTGATTTAAGACGGGCCGTTTTGTATCGCGCTCCGGAAAATGTTACAATCTCTGCCGGAGACCATGACAGCATGCGCATTGTCGGCGGAGACTTGAAGGGACGGGCGATCGGAAGCCCGAAGGGAAGCGCAACGCGCCCGACGAGCGACCGCGCGCGCGAGGCCGTTTTCAACATCCTGCATCATGCAAAGTGGCGGCGCAGCGAGATTCTTGACGGCGCGCGCGTTATCGACGTCTTCGCAGGCACCGGCGCGCTCGGCCTCGAAGCTCTGTCCCGGGGCGCCCTTCATGCCATTTTCGTCGAACGCGAGCCCGCCGCCGCGCACGTCTGCGAAGAAAACATTCAGACGCTTGGGCTAAAGGAACGCTCGATGCTCATGCGCTTTGACGGGCTGAAGCCGGTGCCGCGGCCGCTGTATGTTGAGCCGCGCACGCTTGTCTTCCTCGATCCCCCCTATGGCAAGGATATGGCCGCCAAGTCGCTGACCGGACTGGCCGAAAAGGACTGGCTGAAGCAAGGCGCCATCTGCGTCGTCGAAATGGCCAGGCGCCAGCCGGAGAGCGCGCCCGCCGGATTCATCCAGCACGACGAGCGCAGCTACGGCATCGCGACCGTCAAGTTTCTGGAGTGGCCGGGATAGCGGCCGTGCCGGTCCCTTTTTACATGGAATCATCTTCGTTTCCCCGCGCAGGCGGGGATCCAGTTATAAACTGGGCCCCTGCCTTCGCAGGGGCACGGCGTCCTTAGAGATTACTGCGGATGCTTTCGACCGTGCCGGGCGACATATCCTTCATCTGCTCGGCCAGCGCTTTGAGCCGCTTGAAGGAGGTGGGCAGGCAGTTGTCGGGCACATCCGCCGCCTGCTCGACAATCAGCGCCGCGAGCTCGCCGAACATCAGCACCGGCAGATGCGTCTTGCGCATCATCGCGTCATGGTCTGCTCCAGTGATGGGCTTGCCGTTGTGATGCGTCACGATCTCGCAGCCGATTTTCGCGAACAGGTCGATGACCGGTTTGCTTTCGGCGCAGGTATGGGTGACGATGCAGCTGCGGTTGGTCACGGGGCTCTGCGGCCCGAACATCGGGTGGATGCCGGTGACGCGGTCGCTCCAGCGCAGGCAGGTCTCGTTCGGCACGCGCTGCACCGAACAGACGTTGACGAGATGCCGGCCCTTGTATTTTTCCGCGACGTTTTCATAGGCCGATACCGGCACCGCCGGGATCACAATATCCGCATCGTCGGAAATTTCCGCATAAGCCCCGAGTTCTTGCGCCAGGAAGGTCCCGAAGACCCCGCTGCCGATAATCGCAATTTTCAAATCCTGATCTCCGCGATCATCGCGCTGAGCTCCTTCTGCCGCTCCTGCCGCTCTTCGGCGATTTTCTGCTTTTCCTTGTCGATCTTCTCGATCTGGTCTTCCTGGTCGTTGAGCTTGTCGAGGTACTTCTGCTGCACTTCCGACTTGGCGGTGAGACTCTTCAGGTTCTCGCGCACGCGCTGCTGGTCGTTGAAGATATTCTGCCGCTCGTTGTCCAGCGCATAACCGCGCTGGTCGAGCGCGTCCATTTCGCGGCGCTTGTCGGCCAGTTTCTGGAAGACCCTGCGCGTTTCGGCATCGAGCTTGCCCTGCGTCGTCGCATAAGCCATCAGCTGGTCGGTGCCCATGCCCGAAAGGCTGTAGGACTGCCACAACTGGTTTTCGAGCACGACCGGGACGGTCTTTTTCTCGCCGGCTTTAAGCTCCACGCGGATACGATAATGATCCGCCGTCACCTCGACGTCCTTCGGATCGGGCGTCACGATCTGGTAGTCGGCGCCCAGGCGCGGATGTTCGAGGATGACGACGCGGGCCTCCTTCTCCGGCGCCTTGACCGTGTAATCCGTCTCGTTGCGGC
>SCTB01000074.1 GCA_004297545.1 Alphaproteobacteria bacterium | reverse complement strand
CCTCTCTTCCCCCAAAGGGGAAGAGTGGGGCCCGCGGCCGAAGGCCGTGGGAAAGATGGGGGTACTTCGTCCAGCCAGAGCTATTTCTGCACGGAGTACCCCCACCTTCCCGTCGCACGCATGCTGCGCATGCGCATATAAAGCGACGGGTCCCGTCCTCCCCCAAAGGGGAGGACAATAAGGGCTCACCCCCACACCGTCGCGCTGAAATCTACCGTGACCGATTTCAGGATAGGAATGTCCTTCATCTTGATCGCCTGCTTGCGGAAGGAGAGGGTGGTGAGGGCTTCCTTCAGCGCGGCCATGGCTTCATTTTTCGCGGTGTCGTCCGCCGTGTCTTCATCCGCCACGCGCATGGAGGCGACGGTCCAGAGAACGTCGAGCTCCGGCGATCCGGTCAGTTTCGTCTGGTCGAAGATAATCGCCTCAAAGGTGATGTCGGGCAGATAGAGCAGCACATTCGGCACGTCCTTGGGCTGCGGGCCGCGGTACATCACGGTTATCCCGCGCGCCTTGTCGACAATCCGGGGCCAGACGAAATCGCCGGCGGTGACTTCCAGTTCAAATGCCATGGGCCACCTCCCTCTCCCCCTCTGGGGGAGAGTTGGAGAGAGGGGCGCGTCGCAGACGCGCGGCGACGCGAAGAGCGTCGCCCCCTCTCCCGGCCTCCCCCAGAGGGGGAGGGGAAGAATATCTGGCGCAATGTTTAATTAAGGCAATCATGTGATTGAATGAGCCCTGAACCTAGCTTCCCGGCCCTTTGTGCGCGGCGTAGATTTGGCGGCCTTCGCGGAACACCTCGACGACTTCGGGCGGGCGGCAGGAGATATCCATGTGCGGCTGTTCTCTCAGGCGCAGGATTTCCTGGCAAAGGGGGTTATGGTCGACCAGCGCGCCCTTGTAAATGCCGAGTTCCTCCATAAAGGTAAAGGCATGCTGCGGATACCTTTTGGCGGCATCGTTGAAGTGGGCTTGCAGTTTCTCATGCAGCGTCATGCGTTTTCTCCTGTGATAGGGGGATTAAAGCGTATTTTTCCTAACGGGGGAAGGGGGAATATGTGCCGTCCCGGCAGCCGCTATTCCTTCGCCGCAGGGGCAGGGGCTACTTGCTTCTTGTTGAAGATCGCACGGTTCTCCGGCGTGTCATAGGGATTACAGTTTTTATCCGCTGCGGGACACTCTTTTACCGACGATAGGCTGTGAAAAAGAGCATCCAAATCCCACCCGCCCCAATACTCCCCAGCGACAGCAAACAGAAACCCGATTATTATGCAGGCCGACGCTAGCATTCCGGGCACCAGTCCCTTCGGGTTAAACCAATTAAAGAGAGTGTAGTAACTATACCTGGCCGCGCAAATGAACCCCGCAATACAACAAAGCAGAAATCCCAAGAGCGCGAGAACACCTATCCAGTTTATGTGACTTATAGCGGCCATTTTCTGTGCGGCAGGGTGCTGAAACTCATGTGTGATAATGTTTCTTATCGAACATCACGATCTACTTCTTCGATTATCCCACCACACCCCACCTCCCGTCACCCCATCTTCCCGCGCAGCATCTTATGAAAAAATTTTCCGACAAATAATTATGCAACATCCCGCCAGATTTCAAAAACTTGCCTTCAATAATATTCAATATATTGACGCGCTGAGCATAAAGCCCTACACATAAATCCTTAAAACAATTTGTAAACTTGAACGCGGGATACGTCACTGGTGGCAAAGCGCCCATACGACGGAATCGTCCAGCATCCTTTGGCGCGTTTGCGCCAGAAGGCGGCGTCGGCATTTCGGCGCGGCAGGATCGAGCGCGACTTCAAGGGCATCGCCGACGGGCTCGAGGCGCTGCTGCAGGAAAATTCACCCGACCAGCTCGACCTGTTCCGGCACGAGCGCGAAAAAGCGACCATGGCCATCATGAACGGCCAGCTCGTCGAAGACCCCGTCCTCAACACGCCGGAGCTGCAACTGCTCTGGGGCACGGCGCTGGGCGCGCGTGCGCTGAAGAAAGACGAAACCGACCGCATGGGCCAGCCGTTGCCCGTCACCGGCACCGACCTGTGGCGCGCGATTGCCGCGAATGACGCGCTGGAAGAAGAACGCCGCTTTTGCGCGCAAGTTATCGCCTCCATCCCGGGGCTGCGCGAGCGGCAGGGGAATTTAAAGGTCGAATGGGGCATCCCCTTACGCGGTTATCCCGAAATCGGCTTTTTCGTCGACCCGCTGACCAGCACGGTCAACCTTGACCTGACCTGGACGCTGCTGATGGGCCTTGAGCCCTCGCGGAGCCTGATGCTGCGCGAGGCGGCCAATGGCCTCGGCACGCTGTTCTTCACCGACGACATGAACCGCGTGCGCAACGAAATGACCGCGATCAAGTCGCAGCAGTTCCGTACCGAGGAAGAACATATCCATATGATTCACCTGGCCGCGCAGTGGCTCGCGCGCTATGACGTGACGGTCGAGGCGGAAAACAATTTCGCCAGCCGCTTCGCCGCCGACCGCGCCAAGATTTCGGCGCAGGATTATGCGTCGTCGCTGAACTATGCGGAATCTGTTATCGGCAATATCCCCGAGGCCGCGGCCTTTGCGAAACGCCCGATTGCGGGGCCCATCCCCGTCAAGGCGAAATTCGCGAATTTGCTGCGCGCGCTGCATTATTCCTTCTTCCACAATAATGGCTTGTTCGACAGCACGGTTGAGGGCTGGCAGTCCGTCGGCGTGCGGCCGGAATGGATCGAGACGGCGGATGGCTCCAAAAAAGGCCTCGCCGCGCTCGAAGAACTCTCCGCTATGTGCAAGCAGATGGAAGATATGCAGCCGGCCTTGAGCGACCGCGGCGCTTCCGACACCTATCACGCCCGCAAGATGGAAGAATGTTCCCGCGAGCGCGGCAAGATCGCGGATAAGATTTTCGCGCGCTTTGCATCGCAGATGATCCCCGAGCTGGAGCAGGAAGCCGAGAAAAACCCGCAGGAAGTCATGGACCGCCTCGAGCAGATGACGGGCGGCGACAAGAAAGAAGGCAAGCCGGGACAGGAAGGTGACGACGGGGAGGGCGAAGACGGCGAGCCGGGCGAGCCTTCGGATGACGATGTTGCCGATATCAAGGACAAGGGCAAAACGCGCGATGTGCGCACGCCCCCCAAAGACCCGCGTCAGGCCAAGGGCCTGCCCGACGAAGCCGAACCGCAGCCCGGCGAGGGCGAGGGGGAACCCGGCGACGGCGAAGGCGAACCGGGTCCCGGCGACGGCGATGGGGATGGCGACGGGGACGGCGATGGAGATGGCGACGGGGATGGTGACGGAGACGGCGAGGAAAAAGATTCCGAGGCGAAAGAGCTGAAAGAGATCGAGGACGCGCTGGAAGGCGAAGGCGGGCGCCAGCACGGCGGCACCATGTCGAACGAAGACCCTGAGCTTGAAGAAAACGGCAATTTCAACGAATACCAGCGCATCATCGCGCCGCACCGCGATATCATCGCGAAGACGACCGAATTGATGAAGAAGATACAGGAAAAGCTTTTCGTGCGCATCCAGGACCCTTCGGTCAAGAACAGCCTTGTGCCCGAGGACGGCGATGTCAGCCGCTTCCAGCCGCAGGCGATGCAGGACAGGCTGATCAAGCAGTTTTCGGGGCAGGCGATAGATGAAACCGATTTCGAAACCTTCCGCCTCGACGGGCCCATCCGCACCATTCCGGCGCCGACCGAAATCCAGATATGGATCGACGGCTCGGGTTCCATGAGCGGCCAGCCGGTCGAAATGGCCATCACCACGGGCTGCATATTATATGAAGCCGCGCGCGAGGCGGGCATGGATGTCTATATCACCATGCTGGGCGACCCGGAGCCGCTGCCCATCGCAAGGCCCGGCATGAGCAACAAGGAAATCGGCCGCAATATCGAAAGCGTGCGCGCGGGGCAGGGCGGCGACAAGGATTATCTCGCCCCCACCATCGGCCAGATGATTAAAACGACGCTTGCCAAAAAGAAAGACCTCGGCAAGCCCGTCGGCAACACCCATGCTTTCGTCATTTCAGACGGCATGTTCACGGATGAGCCCACCGCGCTCGAGCATGTGAAATCGGTCAACGACAATTGCCCGCATACGACGCTCGACTTCGTGCTCATCAACGGGCGGTCGGGGCTTGCCATCGAACGCCTCGCGGATGAACTCAACCGCAAGGCCAAAAAACAAACGGTCGGTTACAAGGAAGTGCGCAACTATACCGAAATTCATGAAGGTCTGATGGAAATCCTCCAGCAGCGCCTCAAGACCGTTAAATCCGAAGACGCCATTCCATTGGCGCAAAAACAAAAAGAGTTCAAGGGCGTGAAGATCAAGGACAGTTACAGAAGGGGACGCAGATGAAACCGGATACAACCAAATACAAAAAGATCGTGCTGGGCGCGGAAGCGACGCCGTTGCCGGTCTGGGACCCGCAGCTGGGCACCACGGGTGCGCTCGCAGGCCCGAACAGCGGCATCACGCTGCACACGGTGCGCGACGACGTGAACGGCATTCCCGCCGCGGAATACATTTACGCCGAGCTCATGCGCAACCTGCCCTCGCGCAGCATGCTCCCGCACCTCATGCACGAGCTCATGGAACGCGACCCCAACCGCGTGGACTGGGACAAGCACAGCTTCCTCTGCGGCTATATCGGACCGCCCTCCATCGGCAAGAGCTATATGATCAAGACGCTCGACCGCCTCGCGCACCCCAAGGGCTGCCTGTATCTGAACTGCAAAGACATCGACATGGGCACGATTTTTGTGGAAACCGTGTTCGACACCAACGCGGCCAACCGCGAAAAAGCCGCCATCGATGCCAAAATCCTGCAGGGAAACCAGGGTGGCAAGGGGCTTTCGAATGACAGCCTGACCATGCTGCGCCACGGCCTCGGCGAGGCTTTCGTCGAGGAGAAGCGCGGCGAGAAGACGCTCACCTCTATCGACTGGAACGGCATCCAGGTGAAGGGCAATACGCCGGAAGAGCAGAACTACCAGAAGCAGGTCATCCGCGAAACCATCGCGCAGGTCTGCCAGAACGAAGGCATCGTGATGAACAGCGATCTGGGCCAGATCGGTATCACGACGCGCGACGGCATCGCCATCCGCGCGGCAGACCCGAAATCGGCGGACTATGGTCGCCCAGTGCTGCTGGACGAAATCAACCGCGCCAAGCCCGGCACGCTGCAGAAGCTGTATGAATTCTTCGCGATGCTGTCGGACCCCAAGGTCGACCGCTTTCAGGTGACAGGCGGCGAAAACCGTCCCTTCACCTTCCGCCGCGAAGACCTGCCCGTATCTTACCGCATGAACTTCACGGGCAACCCCTCGACGCGCGGCATGGGCTCGGGCGATATGGACCGCCCGCTTATCTCGCGTTTCGGCGTGGAGCTCGATATCCGCACCGTGCCCGATCCGGCGCTGCATGACTACGCGGACCGCATCGCGCAGACGCTGACTGGCGTGCCGCTCACGCAGATATTCTATGCGGGCCGCCCCTATTTCGAGCAGCACCCGGAAAAGCTGGCCGAAGTGGCTTTGTCTTTCCGCCTTGCCGGGCTGACCGAAGAGCAGAAGAAAAACGTGCCGGAAGAAGAACTGCTGAACATCAAACAGGGCATCAAGATCATCCAGCTCTCCGAACAGCTGGCGGAATTCTTCTCTGCGCTGAAATCCGTCTTTAACCCGGAATCGCAGATGTACCGCGGCGGCAGCTTCGCGCTGAGCCAGGAATACGAAAGCTACCTGCAGGGCGTCGAGATCGACCTGCGCCTCGTCTCGAAAATCATCGAGAAGGCGAGCGTCGTGACACCCAAGGTGCTGCAGCCCGACGTGATTGACTTCTCTTCTGCCTTCTCGACCTCCGCCGACAAGACGAAGTCGACGGGCATCGAGATGGAAGACCGCCTCGCCGACCGCGGCAAGCGCCTGGAAGACTACCTGCAACAGTGGATGCACCAGGTTCTGGTCCCCGCCGACGCGCAGACGCGCAACATCAAGCCGGAAGAATGCCAGAAAGTGCTGCGGCTCGCCCGCACGCTCGCGGCGCATTGCGGCATTGGTGATTTGAAGCTGAAAGAAAGCCCGCGCGGCGGCATCATCCGCATCGCGAAGCTTTACAACTTCGACCGCTTCGACGACCCGAACGAGCAGCATAAACTGCTGCGCGACCTGATGGTCGAAGCCGTGCGCAAGAACCACGAAGAACTGCGCGCGAAAGACCCCACGCTCCAGCCGCTGCCTGGCAGCGCCGACGACATTATTACGGTCGCCGACGTGCAGAAAGCGGTCAAAGTGGCGGCGGCGCTTGCCCCCGCCCACGGCGTTATCGCGGCGGGCGTGGATACGCTCAACTTCACCACGAACCCCTTCGTCGCGGTTGCGACGAGCGAGCAGCCGGGCGCGCCCGACAATCTTGTGTCGCGCGACGCCTTCCTGACCGCCCTTGCCATCCCTGAACTGCGCCAGAAATCGGTCGCGGGATTGTGGGACAAGGCGCTTTTGGAACTCGCGCATATCGAGCCTTCGGATGAGGGCGCGAAAATTGCGGCGAATGCCTCGGCCAGCGGCTTCGCCGTGACGACCGTGACGGTCGGCAACGCAGGCAAGGAGGAAACCCTCCATATCCTGCGCGCCGCGCCCACGGACGAAAAGCCGGAGAGTCTTGTGGTTGTTTCCGGACGTCTCGACAAGCGCCTGCAGTCGCTGCTGAAGAGCGGTGGGGTCACCTATGTCGACTATAATGACATCGACTCCGCCCGCGCGGTGAATGCAGTCATCGACGACCGCCTTGGCGACAATCCGGCGCAGGATAAAATCCGCCGCAGCCTGTCGGCGGCCTTCCTGATGCGCAACGGCGCTCCGGGCGAAGAAGCGGCTTATGCCGACAAATCGCCGGGCGAGCTCTTGACGAACATGAAGTCGCTCAGCGCCACGGCGCCCCTGCGCATCACGTCGTCGCCGGCAACCAAGCCTAAAGCGCCGGGGGTGTAGCATGCAGACGCAGCAAGCAGCCAATGAACTCCTGCCCATCGTCACACGGCTGAAATGCCGCAAGATCGCCAACGTCGAGGGCTCCATCGTCTTCGCCGTGCCGCGCGGCTGGCCCGCCGAGAGGATGCGCAACGAAGCCGATATCGTGACGGCCGAAACGCCGACGGCTTTCGACGCCGCGCTACAGGCGGCGAACTGCCACGCGATCTTCATTCCGCGCGACACTTTCGGCTGGAATCTGATGGAACGAATCTTGAGGCGCAACAGCCTGACAAAAACCATTTTCTGGGAGGAATAAAATGCCTATCAACCCCTTGACGCTGAAGCAGATGAAAGACGGCACGCTCGGCACCCTGCGCCTGCAGGGACAGCCCCTCGACGAGCGCGACTGGAAGATGATCGGCAATTTCCTGCGCGTGACCACCTCGCTGAAGGAACTCGACCTGTCTTTCGCGCACGGCTCGCTCGAACAGCTGGCGGATGCCCTTAAGCAGAACAAGTCTGTGAACAAGCTGTCGGTCAGCCAGATCGTGCAGGACCACAATATGCCTCTGCTCATCGACATTTTGAAAGCCAACCCGGCAATCACCCAGGTGAACCTGAATAACTGCTACATGCAGAACCTCGGCATGGGCATGTTCGCGCGTTTTCTGAAGAGCCACAAGTCGATCACGCACCTGAGCTTCGAGGGCATCAACTTCGAGGAAATGAATCCGCCCTTCGACCGCGGCATGGGCGGCGGCTCCGGCCAGCCCAAACTGGCCACGCTCATCAAAGCGCTGGAGGCAAATCCGAACATCATCGAGTTCCTCCCGGAAACGAAGGAAACGGAAGCCATCTGCCTCGCCAACCGCACGGCGGCCGAAGCGCTGCTGACCAATGCAGTGGCTGATGCAAGCGTCTTGTCGAAGACCGATCTCGAGTCCATCAAGGAACGCCTGCCGGCATTCCTGCATCTGGCCGAGTTCAACCTGCGCAAGAAAGACGATATCGCGCAGCTTCTGGTCAATATCGAGGACACCGCTTCGACGGCGGGGGTCAAATTCGACATTCCCGCGCGCTATGCGGCGGCGGCGGCTTCCATGCCGCGCCCGTTCAAACCGGCGGCGGAGAAAGTCGATTTTACGAACCTGCAGCCCATCGATCTTGCCAAGCCCGAACCCGCCCCGCGCCTCTACCAAGCGGTCGAAGCGGGGCAGGTGGATGAGCTGCTGGCCTACCTGAAAAAGGAAGGCATGAAGCTTACCGTCGACGCCTGCTTCGTGAAGCCGGAAGGCAAGCGCGAGAACCTGATAGAACTTATCGCGCGGCAGGGCAAGCTCGCGGAGGTCATGACCGTCGACAACTGGCTTGGCGATCCGCGCGGCCTTAAAAAAGTGACTGAAGCCGTGCCTGCCCGCGAATGGCAGCGCCAGTTGAAGGACCTGCCCGCAGACCGCCTGATATTCCAGGTGAATGCGGCCTCCTTCAAGGAAGCGCGGCGCCCGAAAGTGCAGCCCGCCGGGCCCCGCTAGGCTCGTTCCGGACGAAATAAAAGCCCCGCCGCCATTTCTGGCCGCGGGGCTTTTTTATTTCAGCCGGCTTTTAGGAGCGTGAGCTGCCGAAGCTGGTGCCGCCGAAGGACGGCGATTCAGTGCGCCCGGACGGAGCCGTATCAAACAAGCCCGTGTCCTTCTTCGTTTCGTTGTATGTCTCGCGGTATGAAGGCGAGCTGCTGTAGCCGCGGTCGCTGTTGCCGGAATAGGACGGCGCCGGCGTTGCGGCCGCTTCGGTGATCGCAGTGTCGAACAGCGCGTCCGCGGAAGCCGCGGGTCTGCTGTTGTCGTTGCTGCCGACCTTGATGCCCGGAGCCGAGTCGAACAGGAAGTCGTTCGTCTTGTAGTTGGAAACGCCGAGATCCTGCATCTGGCGCGCGACTTCAGGCGAGGTATCGAACACCGAGGTCGGGATGCCGAGATTGGCCGCCGCAGACTTGTCAACTTTCATGAGGTCCGTCGTATAGGAAGCCATGGGGTCGGGCGCATAGGTGTTGTGGTGCTGATGGTAAACCTGGTTGTGGTGGTTCGAATTCAGCATTTCGTTCAGCAGCATCAGCTCGAAGAAGCTGGGAGAACGATCCACATACACAGTCGTGTGCGACGGGCTATACGTCCGCGTACGGTTCCATGAACGATTCGCAGCCGTCGTATAGTTGTCGTATTCCTGGATACGTGCGCGGTTGCGCTTCTGCAGGTCGTCCATATCCACGTTGACCTTTTTGTAGGCCGGGATGCGGCTGACTTTCTGGTATTGCTCGGCCGCCGCGGTGTAGTTCTTGTGCGCGATCTGGATTTTTTCCTGCACGCCTTCCGCGAGCTTGTCCAGCGTGGTCATCTTCGCGATCATCAGCGGGACGCTGGCCGGGAAGTCTTCGCCGTACTGGCCCTCAATGGCGGTCACGAAAGCGGGGGTCGAGAAGTAAGTCGCGACCTTGTCCTGCGCGAGAGACAGGATCTGGTCGTCGGTCTTCACCTGGCTTTCGACCGTGCTGAACAGGCGGATGAGGCTGCTTGCCTTCTGCTGCTCGGCTGCGGCTGCCTCATAGGAGGCATTCGCATCGGTCTTGCTCTTTTCGAGCTGCGTGTCTTTCGTCTTGAAGCCAGCGAGGTCAGCGAAAGCGTCCTTGCCGCCGAGGCCGTGGCCGTAATCCTTCAGCGCCTTGCGGACGCCGCGGTATTCGGAGCCTTTGCTCACATACCACCAGGCTTTCTGGAAGAAGCCCTTGGGCTCGTAGAAGGCGCGGTTGTCGGAGGTGAGCGCCGGCTTGCCGGCTTCTGCAACCCTCTTGTCCATTTGCATGAATTCATAGTCGCCGGTCTTGTGCCAGTTTTCGATGGCCTGAGATGCCTGGCGTGCGAGGCCGCGGGCGGTTTCGCCCTTTTGCGCTGCTTCCTGGCTTTGCTCTTTGGCCTGCGTATAGCGTTTCTGGAAGCCATCGGCGTCGATGGTTTCATCTAGCTGCGCGTTGATGGTCTTCAGGCCTTCATCGCGCGCGAGCTGCAGTTTCTTGACGTAGAAAGAGGGGCTCTGCGTGCCCAGCTCGGGAACTTTCTGCGCGGTGCGCGACAGTTCGTCGAATTTGCCGTCGGTGAGGCTTGTGAAAGTCGTCTTGACGAAGGTCTTGACGGTGTCGTCAAGCTCTTCCTTGATTTCCGCTTTCGCGGCGCGGATGTTGGAGGCTTCCTGCTCCAGCTTTTTGCTGGCTTCGCGGAGCTGCTGGGTAAAACCGCCGAGTTCAAGCGCAACTTCACGTGCGGTTGCCTGCGACTGGGGAGCTGTGTTGTCTCTGTACGCCATGATCTACACCTTCTATTTCCCTGAGGGATTAATTTGATTTAAGCCGTTAAAAAAACTAACCAAAACAAGCCATTGGATAGACTCTTGGCCGGATTCGCTTAGTCGCCCACTCTTTTAACATATCGCGCTAGATTATGTCAATTCATAATTTGAGGATGCTTTCGTCCCCCCCCTGCGAAAGCGGGGATCCCGTGACAGTTAATGGCGGTGTTTGCGGCATGAGATTCCCGCTTTTCCGCCTACGCCAAGGCTTCGGCGGACAAGGGTGATAGACCCGCCATAGCTTTAGCGACGGCGGGCGCGGGAATGACGCAAGTGGCGGGAGGGGGGGCTAAGCCGGGCCGTGCTTCTTCTGCAGAAGGGTCGTCAGGGTTGAAATCGTGTTGACCGCGCCGTCGAAGTTCAGCCTGGGCTTTTCATGGTTGCCCGAGGTCTGGCGGGTGAATTCGTTTATGAGGATTTCGGCGAATTTCCTGCCGTTCTGCACGTCATTGGGGTGGGCATAGGCGGCATAACCCTTTTCCTGCAGGTGTTGCAGGCGGAAAAGCTGCTCTGTGTTCATCTTCATATGGCCGTTATAATAGGCGTAATTGGGCACCAGCACGGCCGGAACGCCCGTCGCCAGCGTTTCCAGCGTCGTGTTATAGCCGGCGAAGGAAACAGAGAACGCCGCGTTCGCAAGGATACTCGTGAAATCCTCGCGGTAGTTCTCGACTTTGACAGGGTGCCCTGATTCCTGCTCGACGATCTTGGCCCAGTCCTTCACCTCATGGAACGTATTGGGCTCAAAGCGGGGGCCGGTGATGATATGGACCGGCCGGTTGACCAGCTTCGCGACCTCGGGGTCGCTGTCGCGGCGCTCCAGCAGCTTCTGCCAGGCGGTGAAGAAGGAGAAAATCAGTTCGTGGCAGTCGGCGCCAGCGCCGCAGGAAACGACGACAGGGGCGTTAGGATCATCCGAGGATACCGTGCGCTTTGGAAGGTTATCGACGACATAACCTGTATAAATGACAGGCACCTTGATCTTGTCAGCGGCCGCGAAGGTTTCGCTCAAGGGAATGAAGTTGGGATCCCCATGGACAAGAACGGCGTCGAAGTTTTCGTTAATCGTCTTAACCGCGAATTCCTCGCGCTCCCTGACTTTCGCCTCGGCTTCGGGGCCCTTTTCGGTCGGCGGGTCCAGCACGTCGCGGACGGAGGCGATTTTCAGGATATGGTCGCCGGTCTCTTTCGTTTTTTCGAGTATCGCCCCCATCTCGCCGTCGACCTGCGCGCGGTTGAAGGGCCAGAATTCGGAGACCAGAACGTCGGGGTGAACGGCGGCGATATTCTTCAGGTGCGCGTTCTTGCGCTCATCCTTGCGCGCGGCCTCGTTGAAACCCGGCATGATGGTGCGGCTGCCGTCGGCATTCAGCGTGAAGAAGGCATCGCGGCCCTTGATGACGATCGGCGGGATTGATTTCAGGTCCGCGCCGGCGAAGAATCGCT
>SCTB01000073.1 GCA_004297545.1 Alphaproteobacteria bacterium | reverse complement strand
GCAATAAAGCCCCCCATCAGCGTCATCCAGAATACATAAGATACAATTCCTGGTAGCCCGACCCACAATGCAAGGGCGGATCCGAACTTCGCGTCGCCGCCGCCCATCAGGCCCGTGACGAACATGATATAGGTAATCAGGAAAATAAGAACAAGGGCAAGCAGATGCGCCGACAGTTTGCCGAAGCTCTCTGGCGCCGCCGCGAATGCAACGGCAAAGGCCCCGATAACGACGATGGAATAGAGGTTGGGAATGCGCAGGGATCTGACATCCGACACGCAGGCCATGATTGTCACCCCGAAAACAACACCCGTCAGCAGCAGGGCCAGCGCAACAAGCATCTATCCCCTCACAATAAAAAAGCCAGTCCTTTATTCAAGGACGGGCCCCCATCCTTTATCCTAGGGTATTTCCATTAAGGTAGATTTAACAGCGAAAACAAAACGCCCGCCTGTTGAAGGCGGGCGCTTGTTGACAATGCCGAAGCCGTTTAGGGCAGCAGCGTGTTGATGTTCGAGAACAGCGTGTTCAGCTTCGAGCCGAGCGCGAAGACGACGACGGCGATCGCGACGGCGATGCCGGCTGCGATGAGACCGTATTCGATTGCCGTAGCGCCAGCTTCATTGCGAATGAATTTCTTAAACATGTTTTTAGCTCCTGATTTGTTTGAACCCCTCAATGTACGGTTACACAGCGTGTTCAAACCTGGTCCCGCACATTGATTTCATAGTAGTTAGTCGAGTTAATTAAAGTCAAAGTAAAAAAGTTTCTATATTATGGTTAATAAAACCTTGTTTATGGCGTCGCAAAGTTAATATTCGCGTACATCGCATTCATCTTGCTGCCGAGCGCAAACACGACAACAGCGATTGCCACGGCGATGCCGGCTGCGATCAGCCCGTATTCGATAGCGGTCGCTCCGGATTGGCTTTTTAAAAATTTTTTGATCATGGCTTCCCACTCCATGTTGATATTCCGGTCGAAAGGGACTCCGAACGAAAATCAACCCCTATATCTTTATTTTACAGCCTGTATTCTTAAATTCAGATGAAAAAGACTTTGCGGACTGGTTAATTTTCGTAATATTTATGCGTGCAAAAGACAACAAAGAACCCGCCAGCATTTGTGGCGGGTTTTTGTCTGGTGTCCCAGTATTGGCCGCTTGGTTTACGGCAGCAGCGTGTTGATGTTCGAGAACAGCGTATTCAGTTTCGAACCGAGTGCGAAGACAACCACTGCGATCGCGACTGCGATACCGGCTGCGATCAGACCATATTCGATTGCGGTTGCGCCGGCTTCGTTTTTGATGAACTTCTTAAGCATATTACCCTCCATAAGTTTCTTTGTATGTGTGTGAACCCTGAACCCTATACCTTCAGAATACCCCCGAATCGCTTAATATCTGGTAAATAAGGGGTGTTTAGATGGTTAATTTGTAGTATTCGGCGCTTTTTTTTAAGTCAGAAGCGCTTTTATTTGAATAAAATTCGATATTCTAAAAACAAGCTAAAATTCCTTCCAATATTCACCGGAAATAAACAGTGAAAACCGGCATATGAGATGAATAGATTTTAATCAGGGGTAGGAAATGCGCGATCTGGCCTTCAGCTGCAGGTTCGCGAAATTCTTCACGCTGGTGCCCAGGGGTGAGTAGGCGTAATTGCCGTCCAGCTGAATGAACTTGATGCTCTGCGAAGTCGTTTTCGTCACCGTGACGGTCAGCGCGCTGCCGTCCAGCTGCATACTGGTCATGGCTGCGCGCGCATAAGTCTGCAGATCGGTGTCGCTGGTGCTGGTATGGACGATATAGTAGCGTGCGGTGAGCTCGATTGCCGATTGCACGGCGTTCTGCGTCCAGAAAATACGGCCCAGCTCGATGATGCCGAAGAGCATCGCCAGCATCAGCGTCGCCACCATGCCGAATTCGACGGCGGTGGTGCCCTTTGTATCCTTCCAGAAGCTCCTGAGCCGCTTCATTATTGTCACCAGTTATACTGCATCTTTGCCGTGCCGGTCATCGTCTTGTTGGCTGCGATGCCGGGCCAGGCCACAATCGGCTTGTAGGTTGCGGTAATCGTCACCGTCACGAAGCCACGCTTATAGTCCCCGCTCGGGCAGGTGCCGCTGTTGCAGGCGATAGTGGTGCCCCCGCTGCATTCGCAGGACTGGGAGGGTGGCGTGACCGTGACGGTCAGCTCCTGCGGATCGACCTTGTTGTATATATTGCTCTGGGCAATGACTTCGGACTGGATGCTGTTATAGTCGCCGCCCTGCAGCACATATTGTACGCTGCTGCGCGCGAGGTCATCCAGCTCCATCTTTTCATTGATAAACATGCCGAAATCCACGATACCGATCATCAGGACCGACAAAATCGGCACCAGCAGGGCGTATTCCACCATCGCCACGCCGCCGTCGTCTTTCCAAAAGCGATGCAATAATTTTTTCATGTTACAGCACCAATGTTACCTGCGGCGTTCCGATGCCTTTTGAACCGTTGTCTGTGCAGCTGTTGCCGATATCTGGCGTACCGTTGAAGGAAACCGTATCGGCGATAAGGTGGGTGCAGACGGCATTGCCGCTGTCCGAGGTGCCGCCGAACTTGAAGTTTGCTTTCGGTGTATAGAGAGTGCCGGAAACCTGGAGGGTCGAGGTGCCGGTCACGACATTCCCCGTGCAGGTTGCACCGGCTATACTGCAGTTGCGGTCCTGGTAAACCGCAATGCCCTCATACCCCGTGTACCCTGTCGGCGATTCTTTAGGGGCCACCAGGTCTACCGCGCCGGCGCCCGAAATATTCATGGCGCCATATACAGAGTTATTTGACGTCGTATTGGTTTTCGTCATGATGATTGTAACACCGGCGCCGTTCACGCAGGTTGGACAGGTAACCGACCCGCTGCCCGACATGTTGAAGCTGCCGCCATCCATGATGTAAACGCCGGGCGTCATTACAATGCTTGTGCCGCCACCCGACACGTTAATGCCTCCGCAATAGCGACCGGGCTGAAGCGGGGGGGGCGTAGCTGTCCATTTGTTGGCGTTGCTGCTTTTGAGCTGGTCATCTGTGCAGGTCGTGCTATTGCCGGCTGACGTGAGCGTTGAAGTCGAAGTCTGGTTGCTGTACACGGGCACGGACACCACCGGAACGCTGATGTCGGCATAAGGATCCGTTGTCGTCGAAGCATTGGTCTGGAGGCCGGTATAGTTGAATACATAAGAGCCGCCGACCAGCTCGGTGCCGCCGGCCAGATGGACGTTGCCGACGTTGACGAACACGTTCCCGTTGATGTGGAAAGAATCTGTCGCCGTGGAATTATCGGCGACGCCGCAGCCGGCCGCGTCCACGGTGACGGTGCCATCCAGCGAAACAGCGTCATGCGACGTAGGACCGAGAGTCAGGATGCAATAAGGTCCGTAGGACGTCTCGACATACGAGGCGGCAACGGTGCTGACGTAAACCGTGCCGCTCAGGAACAGGTCGGAAAACCACATATATGCTTTTTGCGTCGCGTTCACCGTCACGGTCGTCCCGACGGCGTCTGATGCATAAGAAACTGTCAGCGTGCCGCCGCCGGTCGAGGTCCAGCCGTTTTCCTGCGCCTGAAGCGTCGCCGCGCTTGTCGCAGCAGTTTCGCCGCGGCTGTTGGCGATTTCGAATCCGCCGGCCATGGCGGCCGCGTCGGTTGCGATCTGGAGTTTGCGCTTCATCATCATCCAGTGGCTGACGTCGACGCCCAGCCCCGCCATCGCGATGAGGATGGGGAACATCATGGCCATCATCGGCAGCACGGCGGCTTGTTCCGATTTGAAATATGCTCTCAACCGACGCAACATGGCTTTCCTCTCCTTCGAGATGAATCAAAAATCCGTTCCCTGAACACCCCAATCTCTATCATACCTTGCGCAATCATAAAAAATTATAAACAAACAATTGAATATGCTTAAAATTTTAGGATGTCGGCCACAAGTTCCCTTTAAATATAGCCTTGATTCGTTAAGGCAAAGATAAACGCGCTAACGGATTGATTATCAAAGCTTTTAGCTGCCAGCCACGTCCTGGCCCCATTTGCGAATCAGATCTTTCTGCCGCTTGTCGATGTCCTTGATGCGCCGCTCGTTTTTCATCACGATCAGTCTCGCCACAAACGGCGTCACATTGTAATAGATCACCCAGCCGATCGCGGCGCCCCCGTAGGCCATGATCAGCGTGCGCGGCTGCATCAGCAGCTGCAGGGCGTCGCCGAGATGCTGGCCCATTTCCCACAGGCTGAACCAGGCCGGCACCGCGCCCGCGAAATTCATGCAGCCGACGGTGATCCACGTCGTCTTCTGCGGATAAGGGTCGATCAGCGCCGCCACGAACGTGGGAATCAGGCATCCGCAGAACAGCACGGTCGTCGGGAAGAATACGCAGGCGGTCACCATCAGGCTGAAGATGGCGAATTTGACGCTGAAGGGCGTCTTCTTTCTTTCCTGCTGTTCGCCGCCGGCTTCTGCCATCGTCAGCCTCCTCCCGTAAAGCGGTACATTAGATAAACCATGATGCAAAGCGAGCTCAGGAATACCGATACCAGCATTGCGGCCTGACGGCCGGCGCTCCGCCCATAGACCTGGCGCTTGCGCAGCTGCGCGTCGATTTGCGCGCGCTCGCGGGAGAGGCCGGCATATTCGCGGCGCGCGAGGCTAAAGCGCTGGATGTCGTCCTGCACGAGCCCCGGATTATCGATGAGGTCGAGAATGGCGGCCAGGTTCCCGCTGTCCATCATCCGGTTCATGCGCCGCGACAGTTCCTGCCGCAGGTCGCGGTCGTTGAATTTCTCGATGGCGGGCGCGATCATGGAAATGAGCCAGTTGCCGACGCCGGGCACCGGCCCCGTCTGGAAGCGGCGCTGAATCGCCGCCAGGGTGCGCGCGATTCCGACGAGCTGAAACCCGCGCTCGTGCGAAATGACATGACCGAGATGCGGGTCGATCATCTTCGGCTCGCGCACCGAAATGAAGGCCATCATGTGCCGGTCGAGAATGGCCTCCGGCCGGTCGGCGCGGCGAGAAATATCCTCGAGCGCCAGCAGCAGCCCTCCCGGCCCCAGGACGACGTAGTTCTTCAGAACCGGGCTCAGGCAGGCGACTTCCTTGTTTAGCGTATAAAGCACGCGCTCGATGCCGTAGGCGGACATCTTCTGCGACAGGAAGTTCCGGCATTTTTCGAAGACGCCAACCCAGCTTGCCGCATCCGGCATGTCCACGAAACGCTGGCTGACCCAGGTGCTGAAATACTGGCCCGCGATGATTTCAGCATGCGTCTGCACATCCTCGTTCCGCGAGATCGCCATCGCAAGGGAATGCCCGAATCCATCCGGGAAAGCGGCGACATTCTTGTAGCGCACGGGCGCCAGCGGGTCGAGCGCCGTCGAAAGGCAGGCCATGAGCCTCTCGCGCGTCGCGCCCTTCTCCTTCTCCCAGATTCTTTCC
>SCTB01000072.1 GCA_004297545.1 Alphaproteobacteria bacterium | reverse complement strand
GCGTGCTCGGCTTGCCGGGGCACGCCCGAGGTATCGATACGTTTTTCGACATAGAGCGTGACGTCTTTCACTTTTTTGTCGCTTTTGTAAGCGTCAAGGCGCTCTTTCACGGAGTCGACATATTCCTGCACATAGCCGCACATCTTTTCATCGACGGGAAATTCGAACTTCGTTTCCTGCGGCGTACCCTTGTGCGCATGCAGGGCGATGACGCGACCCAGGTATGCGCGCGTATCGAAGCCGCCGTCGGTCAAAGCCCATTGCGCGAGCGTATGCGCGGCATGGCCTTCATCGGTGAAAAAAGTTTCCTTGCGCGGCACCTGCGCCTCCAGCGCGACCGAGCCGGGGCAGGCAAGCACGCGGTCCATCGTGGACGCGGGGAAGCTGAGGCGTTTTGCCTTGGCCATCTGGTTTCTCCAGCCGAAAGGGTGAGAACTGGAGGGAGTCGTAGCATGGGATGGCAGGCGAGTCAATAATATGTTAATTGCGTCCTAGCGCCATTCCCAAGTGTATTCCCATGCAACCGCCAGCAGCGACAGGACCACGAGCGCTGCGGGAACGTAAAGGAAATCCCTGAAGCGCGGCTTCGCGCCCTTGCGCTCAATCTGCGCGTACCTGTGGCCGGCCGCGGCGAAAGCGGTCGGAAACAGGAGAACCAGCGGCAGCGCTTCGATGCTCGCGGCAATGAAATCCCCTCCCCGCCGGTCCAAAGCCATCGTCGCCAAGCCCGCGGCGACAAGCCCCAGGAACCAGCACGCGAGCGCCGTTTTCCTCTCAGGCATGCGATACTGCGTGACGGGGTTCAGCCGCATCGCCCAGAAAAGAATGTAGAGCGTCCCGAAGACCGGATAGGTGACAGCGGCGAGGCAGATAAGCAGGAAAAAACCCTCGCCGCCATGCGCATAAGCGGGACGGGCCGCGACGATGCTCAGCAAGCAGGCGGTCAGAAGGATCCATTTCTTCATGCCGTGGTCGTAGCATGGGGGGTGGACAGTAGTCAAAACCCGTAACCCCGGCGAGATTGGGGGCTTAAAATATACCATTGAATTTATTCGAAAATATATCTGTAATTCCTAATGTGTATTGGTTGTGCATAAGTTTACTCATTTTTGCCCCCAAATATGATCTCAAACCAGCTCAGTTTTCGCTGTTTTTTAGTACGGCGAAAACTTCCCACCGTAGAAGTCTTGTCCACCTCTGCCTTGCCCGCTTTTACCAGTTGTCGGCAAGCCTGCAAAACCTCCCAAGGCGTAACATCCAAAGGTGCAGCAATAGTATCATATTTAACAAACCGGTCTTCGGGCAGGGCTGTATAAACCACATTTTCTATCGACTGCGAAACATTCCATGTTTCGTAGCCCTCTGCGTCGCCCCAGCCAAAGCACCAGTAAATCTGGCTATTCCAGACGATAAAATGTGACTTGCAGCCATCGTCGCGCCAATATGAAGGAAAGAGCGTAAGTCCCCGCGCATTAAGATAATGACGCCATGCCTTGCCGCTGCGCTTATCGAGGTTGATGAGCAGATCGTCACCGCAGCCGCATGGGCAACGCATGATGATAAGGCGCGGAATACCGCGCTCCACAATCACCGTATCTCCATTGCCCGTCAATAACGGGGCGGCGGCGTCACGGTTTTCTACCGTTCCGCGATACTTGATTTCTCTTACGCGCTGCTTCATTTTATGTGCCTACCGCAGGTGGGGTTTGCAAAGATCGGGCTATTCGTTCAGCGACGACCAGCGCATAGGCGTGTCGCCGAAACTTCAACATCTTGTTTTCATCCGAAACATCCACGCTTGCTAAACGCGCGAACCTCATAAGGTAAGTGGCCACCATTATTTTTGCGGCGGTTTCATCCTGTTCACAGGCAATTAAAACGTGGCGTAATTCTCTTAATGCCTTGCGAAGCCAGGAATATTGACCGGGTCGCGCCTCAAATAAGGCCGGAGGATGCAGCGTCCGGAAGGACGCAGGGTAGATTTCATCAATAAGCGCCTGCCATCTTGGAAAATCTGCCAGTTCTTCATCTCCGTCGGTGTCGAACATCAAGCTGACTTCAAGGGTCGCCGGGTCGGCCGGCAGAGGTGCGCCCTCTTGGCTGC
>SCTB01000071.1 GCA_004297545.1 Alphaproteobacteria bacterium | reverse complement strand
ATCGCAAATTAACGACATCATTGACCAAGCCTACAACATGCTGAAATGCAGTAAGGCAGGAGATTGGTTTCGGCAGCAGCTTCAGCAAGTTGGCAACGGTCTGACGTTAGAGGATATGTTCTACGGCAATAGCGCGGAATATTTCTATGGCTATTATCAGGGCCCTCTTTATGGAGACGGGCACACCAATTGGTCGCCTGTCTTTGGTCCAGAGTGGGGTTTTCCGGGACAGCCAGACCAGACTATGGGCATGACTGTAGGTTCTCTGGACTGGTCTACAAAGGCCTCAGCGAAGTTATTTATTCATGAAGCTGCTCAGGCATTAATCGGCCAGACAAACTACCCTGACAAGTTCTATGCGCAGACTGTATCCGACAGTAGTGGGATGTTCAGTGACCTTGTGGGCCAACCCGGTACATGTGGCTGCGGGGGCAGCAATTGACAACGCGAGAAACGGATTCGAACGATGCAGGGTTGGTTCAAAAATACAACTTAATCTTTGTTGCGATTTCGGTCATTTTTTTCGTGTTCAGCCGCTCGGCCTTTCGTCTTATTTTCGTTACATTCGAGAGCTTCGGCAATGTGCCGCCTACGGTCTTTCTTTTTTTTAGCGTGCAATGTAAGGCTATTGAGACGTATCCAATAATTTATCTTCTCGTATGTATCTCGTTCTATATCGCATCGGTAAGGTTTTTTAAAACGAAGACTAACGCGATTATTAACACGGGTTTATTGTTTTATTTTGCACTTCTGATGTTGAATGTGAGCGGCGCATTTTTTGAGTGGAAAGACGCCGCTATTCCGCCCCGGTAAATACGACCGGGGCCAGGTCGCGGCCGTCGCGGCCGCGAGAGAGCCCCGCTCTTGCGCCGGGCCTGCCGCCCGGCTGGACGAGCGCCCCTCAACCCCGGCTACGCGCTGGCGCGCGTGGCCGTTCCCTGAAACGAAGAAGCTGAAAAACCTGAGCGCAGACGGCGCTAGATATTGCGCCGCCGCATGAAAACCGAGTCGCGCCCCTGCATCGGTGTCCCCGTATGCAGCGCCCCCGACCGAGCGGATTGATTCCGCGAACTTTAACCATTGGTCAAGAACGCGCGCCTTAGACTCGAGGGAAGAGAGCGGACTCGCCCCTGCTGATACGATCAGGGTCGAGACTTAACCCGTAACGCCGGGTTAAGTGCAACGGCTGTTAAATCAACAGACAGCCGGAGACGCTGTTTGCGTCAAAAGAATCCTCTCTCCACTGAACCGACCGGAGCCTAAAACGAAATTTTGCGACCGTGGATATATTAAAGGCGCACTTACGCATTGCCCCCTCAAGTGGGGCAACGCACGCGCGGCAAAGGCACTCAGGCTTCGCCTGACCCAATGCTTGGGGCCTCTGCACTCCTGCCGCCTGCGGCGTCACTGTCAGGGCTGTTCGCCCCGACACCGGAACACAAAGGGGCTTGTACGCCCCTTTGGAAACCCGGTCAACCCTCTCCGATGTCGAGCGGTTGACCATGCGGCGCGCGAGAGCGCGCATCCCGGCACTTCCAGCCGGGAGCGAAGCCCGCGCTGGTGCGCGCGCTTCGAAGGCGCGGGCCTCTGGCCCGCTGTGCTGTACGCGCCTTTCTGCGGCACGATACAGCACGTTAAGAAAGGTGAAAGCCGCCCATGGCGATCTTTCATTGCAGCGTGAAGGCGATCAGCCGCGCGTCGAAAGTTCCGGGCGCGACCCGGAGCGCGGTTGCCTTCGCCGCCTACCGGACGGGAACGCTGCTGATCGACGAGCAGACGGGCCGGGCATGGGACTACCGCCCGCGCGAGGGCGTCATGGAATCCTTCATCCTCCTGCCCGAGGGAGCGCCGCCCTGGCTGGCCGACCACGCCATGCTGTGGAACACGGCAGAGCGCGCGGAAAACCGGAAAGACGCGCGTGTCGCCCGCGAGGTCGTCTTGGCCCTGCCGCACGAGCTGAACGAGGCGCAGATGCGCGCCCTTGTGCGTGACTTCGCCCTGCACCTGTTGAAGCGGTACGGCGTGGCGGTCGACGCCGCCATGCACCGGCCCCACGCGGAGGGCAATCCGTGGAATTACCATGCCCACCTTCAGATGACCGTCCGCGAGGTGGACGGCACCGGGTTGGGGAAGAAAACCCGGGTGCTGGACGGCAAGCGCAGCGGCCCGCAGGAAATCATCGAGCTTCGCAAAACGTGGGAGGCTCTGGCGAACGGCGCGCTCGAGCGCGCCGGGTTCTCCGTCCGTATCGACCACCGGAGCCACAAGGCGCGCGGCATCATGACGCCGCCGCAGCATCATGTGGGCGTGAACGCCATGGCCATGCACAGAAAAGGCACCAAGCCGAAAGGCAGCAAGGTGAAGAAGGAAAAAGGCCGGGAGGTGGACTATCCCGCCATCGACCAAGGCCGCACCCGCGCCGAACATAACGCCGAAATCATCCAGCTCCAGAAATACCGCGACGCCGTGGCCGAGCAGCAGGAGAAACAGGCCAACACCGTCAAGCCGAACCCGGCTCTCCGGGCGCTGATCGAGCAAGTCGCCCGGATGGAGGCCAAGCTGGCCTCCATGGCGAATGACATTGCGCTGCTGCAAGCCGCTATCGGGGAAGCGCCCTTGCCGGAGGGATTCTTGGCCCGCGTCCGTATGCTGATCGAGCGCGCATGGGCGCGCGTCATGGAGCGCGAGGAAAGCGAGTGGTTAAGAGAGCGCAGCCGCCGCCAGAAAGCCGCCGAAGAACGGCAGCGGGAACTGGAGGCGAAGACCTGGGCCTTCCGGCAGGCTGCGGAAGACCTTGCCAACCTTGCGCGCCAGCGGCAGGAGATCGAGCGCGCGCAGGCGCTCAATCGCCAGCTGGAGCGCGACATATACCGCATGGGGTTGCGGCTCAACGGGATGCCGCCCTTTACCGTCGTCATGCGCGCGCCCTTGTCGGCCTCGTTCAACGAGGCGGCTTATACCGTCCGGCTGCAGCGGCAGACCAATGCCGACCTGTTGCGCGCCCTCAATCTTCCTGCAGGCCGGGCCGCGCGCGGGCCTCCGTCCGCTCTCATCGTGCGGCAGCAGGAGGCAATCGCCAGAAACCCGGCGCTTGCGACCGTGGCGCTGCGGCGCAACGTCTTGCAGACGAAAGAGCTGCTGGCGCGGCTCGTGCCGCCCGAAGGCGCTGAAGGGCGCGGCGCAGCCGCGCGCGCGGGGCCGCAGCTGAAGGCGGGATAGCAGGTAGGCCCGATTCTCTCCAGAGTGCTGAAAATACCGCTAATCGGGCCAAAAAAAGGCCGGGAACCCTTGAAATCATTGAAACGTTGACATATATCATGGAGACATATATCATGGTGATATATAACATCGTGTTATATATGGAAAAGTAGGTTTAACTACGCGGGGCCAGGGAGCCATACTACCATGACTAAGAAGACCGATATCGAGGGCGGGAAGAAGGCAGAAATGTATAAAAAAACCCAGACGGCGGAAATCGTTCCGCTGCACAAGTGCCCAACGAAACAAGAGGCACAGAAAATTATCAGGGAACTGGCCGAAGCTGGCAAGGTGAGCATTCCGCCCCATGCCTTACGCGGTCAGAAGAAACGGGATATCACCACGATGCAGATTCTGCACGCCCTTGAAAAAGGGTATGTGATTGATGACCCGGTTACCAGCTTGCAATGGGAAGGCTGGGAAACGACGGTACGCAGCCGCGCGGCGGGCGAACTCCTCAACATAGGAGTTAGCCTCCGGTGGGTGCAGGATATTAGGGTGATCACGGTCTATATTATTAAATGATGACAAATTTTTTAGTGAATTTAATGACTGTCAACTGTAACGAAGAAGCGACTCTGAAAGAACTGGCACCGAACATGCATATGATCACAACGATTGAAGAAAAGGACCAAGAGCAACTGACCACTGATATGAGATACGATAGAAAGGGAATAATCATGGCTACAAGGAAACCATATCACTACACGCAATGCGGGTTGGATAATGTTTACCTTGGCAACGGCTGGAGCATAGACAAATCTGGCGCGTTGTTTATTGAGAACATTAAGGGCCTGCACAAGGCTATCGGACTAGACCTCGTCTTCGTTGGGCGCACGCTCAACGGGAAGGAGATTAGATTCATTCGGCATTATCTGGACTTTAGCCAAAAAACCTTTGGCGAAATGTTGGGGGTAGACTATCAATCCGTTTTGCGTTGGGAAAATAACAAGACAAAACTAACTAAAACCGCCGACAACTTCATGAAGGCAATCTTCTATGAAGTGCTGGCAGAAAATCAACGCGCTGTTGATCTAATCAATCAAATGTCCGATCTGGACAACGCGCGTCGGGTGGAGCGACCGGAGCGGTCGTCGGATAAGTTAGAGATGTCTTTAACGGGGAACAAGTGGAAGACGGCTGCTTAATTGGCATGCCTGTAATTTAACTTAGGAAGGAGAAATACAAATGAGCGATAAAAGACTTTATGTGGAGCGCCGCGACGACGGCGACTACGCAATCAGACGGCCCGGTTCGGAAAGAGCGAGTGACGTTTGCTCCACCCAAGCGAAGGCCATCGACCGGGCGTATCAGATTGAACCCAATGCTACGGTGCATGTCGAGCGCGTTCGCGATACTTCCAAAGGTGGTCGCGATAAGTGGCGCACCTGACCACTGACCAAATCTATAAAGCAGCGCGTCCCGGCTGGGGCGCGCTGCTTGCTTATAACAGCCGCGCGTGCGGCAAAGCAGCGTCCTGTATGGAAAAAAATTAGCGGGAGACCCTTAGTTGGTGTATCCTGCACATATACCCCTAACAGATGGATTTAAACATGGCCTCCTTACCCACGGTCGATGAGATCGAAGCAGCGATTTTAGAAATTATCCAGCGTATCCACGTGCGCCCCGGCGAGACGCTGGGCCAGCCGTTCGCAGTGGAATGGATGAAAAAAAAGCAGTTCAGGCCGGAAGATTTAAAACCCGGAATAGATTCTCTGGTCGCCAAAAATATTTTAGCGCCGTTGAGGGGTGATTACACGCTTACTGAATCGGACGCTGTAAAGGAGCTTGGCCTTATTCCTACCGGAGACGAAATCCTGATACAGGTACAAAAAATTATTAGGTCGCTTGGACTACGTCCGAATGAACAACTCGGTCAGCCGTTTGTTGCGGCGTGGATGAAAAACCGGAGGTTCAGGCCGGAGGATTTAAAAGCGGTCGTGGCGCACTTAGTCAAGCAAGGCCATCTAACCGCCGTCGGCGGCGACTATGCCCTTACCGAAGCAGGCTTCAAAGCGCTTTAGCGGATAGGCGCGGCGCTTACATGAAAGCGTAGCATCCCGCCGGAACGAGTTTATTTTTATCATCCCTGTGCAGGTATCCCAGC
>SCTB01000070.1 GCA_004297545.1 Alphaproteobacteria bacterium | reverse complement strand
TGTCAGGGCATCCATCATGAACAAGGCGTTCGTTAAAGTTCTTCCCGTGCTGTGTGCAACGGCATTATTCGTCTCCGCCCCTCCGGCTGCCGTTGCCGCGGATACTGCCCCTGACAAGTACAAGCTGACAATGTCGACGGGATTTGATTATACCAGCGGCGATTATGGCCAGACAATCGATACGCAGATTATCACCGTCCCTGTCACGGCGAAGCTGAAATACGGCCGCTGGACAGGAAAACTCACTGTGCCTTACATCAGCATCACCGGCCCCGGCGTTGTCGTCGGAGGAAGCGGCGGCGAAGGCGGTGACGATGGCGGAGGCGGCGGAAGCGGAAGCGGAAGCGATGGTGGCGGCGAGAATGTCGGCACGGCCGGCCCCAAGCGCACCGAAAGCGGGCTCGGGGATGTTCTTGCGAGTCTGGCTTATTCAATGCCGCTTTACAGCAATGATACGATCGGCACGATTTTGGGCAAGGTGAAGTTTCCGACCGCCGACGAGGACCGCAATCTCGGCACAGGAGAATTTGACTATACGCTGCAGGGGGGCCTAACCCAAAACATCCGGGATTTTCATGTGAGCGGGATCGTCGGACGGAAATTCAACGGCAGTTCCGCGCAATTCCCCCTCGATGATGTCTGGAAGTTTTCCCTGGGCGCCGGCGTCAACGTCACGCCGGGAACCGCTGTCGGAGTTGACTATGATTTCCGGCAATCTGCGACCGCCACAGGAGATAACGTCAGTGAGGCGACGGCTTACGTCACCCACAATCTGGCCTCCGGATGGGCGGTGCAGCTATATACAATGACAGGCTTCACCGACGCGTCGCCGAACTGGGGCGGAGGTCTTCAACTCAGCTATATGCTGGATTCTTTTGAGCCGCATACACGGTAGAGCGGCGGACCTCACGCCCTTCAATACGTAGGGACACTATACTAAATGACCAATTATCATTCTTCGATTGTATTCCCCGCAGAGTAACCCGCCACGCCGGAACTTCCTCCTGCGTCCAGGGCCGCCGCGCCGCCTTGGCGAAAAATTTAATTCTGATTGCGATGCGGCGCGGTCAAAATCGTGTCGACGTTGAAATAGAGGCTGCCCGTGTCGTCCTTATTGTTCGGGTTCGTGTAGTTCAGCACGTCCCAGAAATGGCCTTCCTTCTGGCGGAATTCCTGGCTGACCAGCGTGTAGTGGAAATAGGTTTTCAGCACGATGTTTTCCTCGGCGGGGTCGATGACGCGGAAGGCCGTCTCGGGCGTCTTGCCGTCGCCGGTCGCGATGATGGAGGAAATGATGGCCGACATCGCCTTGGCGTGCGCGGCTTTTTCGGTCTGCGGCAGGTGCCCCTTCTCGATCATGTCGAGCGCCTGCATGTGCGAGCGGTAATGCGCGTAGTGCTGCGCCAGCAGCGTGTTGTATTCCTGCATGGCTTCCTGCGATTTCTCATACACGACCTGCTGGCCCGCGCGCTGCAGCATGTACCAGATGGCCTGCGCCCCGCCGTAAGGATCGTAGAACGAGGTATGCACGTAAAGGTCGCGGATCTTCTGCCAGTCGGCGTCCTTGCCCGTGATGGCGTCGTTCACTATCGCCAGGTATTCCTGGTCCTTGCTGACGGCGGCGACGGGCGCCGGGGCGGCAGCCTGGGCGGGCGCGGGTTCGGACGATGCCATGTGCCGCGCCCCTTCCGCGGAAGGCGCGGTGAGCGCAAGGCAAAGAGCCATGGTGAAGATTGTCGCTGCAAAAATGTAGGTGATTTGTCTCACGGCGTTAGTCCCCCCGAAATGCCAAGGATTATCCTGCACAATATATTTGACGATTTAACGCCAAAAGGACAGGGGCTTGTAGCGGGATTTAAGCTCGCGGGATTATGGCATAACGCCCGGGCTCTGGGGCCGGGTCTTGAATTTCAGCGGCTTCATGGCGGCGACGTTTCCTTTCACGCCAGCGTGGAAGTCCTCGCCGAGGTCGGGGGCATTCGCGAGCGCCGGAGCGGCGGCGGGGACGGGATCGTTCATCGGCTGCTTTTTGGGTGCCGCGGGGCGCGGGCGGGAAGCCTGGACTTTCTCGACCCGACCAAGTTCGACGACAGCGAAAATAACGATGGCGACGCCAGCCACGACAGGTACAGCCGCTCCCGCCCCGAAGGCGACCGCGACCGCGAATTTGGAGGCATTTGCAAGCAGAGCAATAATGCCGAACAGGACGCCGCCGCCGATCGATCCTTTGGCCAGCCCCTCGCCCAGTTTTTTCACGGTGTCAAAGGTATTCTTGCGGCTGTCGAGCGCCGCATCGGTCATCTGATCCAGTTTTTGTTTTGAAGCGAAAAACATTTTTTTTCCATGGGCGGCCTTATTTACCGGCTGCCAGCCCTTTCTGGCTGAATAAACTACATATTTTTACGTATTATGTCAAATAAAATCCATTTCCGCGGTCAGGGGGCTGAAAACAAAGGGAATTTCAGGCGCTCTTGGCCGGGGGCTGCCATCCAAGGGCCTTCAGCCCATGATCATGCAGGCGGCTCAGAGTGACCAGCCCCGTCACGGCGCCGATAAGGGCCAGCAGCATGTCTTTCTGCGTGTCCCATATGTCGCCCTGGGTGCCCAGGAAGGCCTCTGCTGCCTCGCCCGTCATGGCGGCGGTGGCCCATTCGAGGAGCTCGTAGCATGCGCTGATGCCGAGGCAGCTGAGGATGATGATCGCCGCCAGCCACTTTCCGGGCTTGATGCCGGCGCTCCGCAGCAGCAGTTCCCGCGCGATCATGGCCGGCGCGAAGCCCTGCATGAAATGTCCAAGCCTGTCATAGTGATTGCGGCTTAAGTCAAAGTAACGCGCGAGATCGTCGAGCAGCGGAACCTTGGCATAGGTATAATGCGCCCCGACAAGCAGGATATTCATATGGGCCCAAATCAGGCAATAAATTAAAATGGTTAGCGGAAATTTTTCACGTGAAACAATCAGCACGGGCAGGCCCAGCAGGACCGGGAAAGCCTCCATCCACCACGTAAACCTGTCCGCCGCGCCGATATAGGACCACAGGATGACGAATAAAAGAGAAACCAGAAGAAAATATTTTAAACGCCTGTTCTGCAAGCGAATCATCGCCGTCTTTTATGATGTACAGTGCGTCGGTACAAGCGGCTGCCCTGCTGCGCCTTGGACAATGGCTGGACGCGGGCGGAACGCGCGATGCGGCGGATTTTCTTTTCGATGGCGAGGATGGCCTCCGCGCTGCCCTTGACCATTTCGATCTCGATCTCGGAAAACGGGTAATGCCTCCCGTTGCTGTCGAGGATGATTTCGCCGACATCGAAGGCGACCTCGACGATACCGCGTTTCTTGCCGCCGCCGGACTTGAGCTCGAAGGAACGGCGCTCGACCGCAGCGGTAAAAATATGAATGACCTTCTTGTTATGGAACGAGCGCGCGATGGCCCGCCCTTCGGTATCCGAAATCAGGGCAAGCTGCGGCTTGTGCCCCTTGAGCATATCCTTGCACTCTTTCCGGAAAAATGCGCCCTTCGCGACCGTCGCGCCATGCGGCAAGTCGAACTTGACCGTCTGCTCATAGCCGCCGATCTTGCCGCTCTTGCCGGGCTTGTATTGCATGCGCACGGAAATGGCATTCCGGTAAAGCTCGAGGTCCGGCGTGTCATAATAGGCGCGCGGCATGTACTTGTGCTCGACCTTCTTGCCGATGGCCTTTTTCTTGAGGGTCCTGAAGACTTTTTCGAGGTCGCGGGGGGAGAGCTGGATTTTCAGTTCCTGCTCGATCTCGGAATGGGAAGGTTTCTCTTTTTTCTTGCCGGCCATGTGAAAAGCAGCTTACGCGGGGCAGGACGCCGACCGCATGACAGAGGCGCCGAGCTTCTCGAACTGCCCCTTGAGGATATCGGTTAAGGGGAAGATGCGCAGGCGATGGGCCTCCTCGTTGACGGAAATGACCTCGGAATAGACGGCCGAAAGCCAGGCAACGTGATCGAAGGTGTCTTTCGACGCCTGAACGATATAGGATTTCGCGCGCAGGGCTTCCTGCTCCGATAACGCCATGATTTCCTCAATCTGTAAAAAGAATAATACGCTCAACCGCACCCGCCCGCATTTTCACTATGCACGATTCGTTTACGGCGCGTCAAACTTTTCGAGTAATGGATGAGGATTTGTTCCAGGAATGCTGCCCCTGCACAATAAATCGCGGACAAACCGCCCGGCCTTGCGCTAGAATTGGGGGGTTGATACCGGGGGGCGTCATGAAGGTCCTTGCTGTCGAGGACAATCCGAAACTGCTCAAGCTGCTTTCCCACCTGCTGGAGAAAGAAGGCTTCACCATTGTCGCGGCCGCGGGCGGCAGGGAAGCACTGACCCAATATGCGGCGCACAAGCCCGATATCATCTGCCTCGACGTGGTGATGGAAGACGTTTCGGGCATTTCCATCTGCAAGCAGATCCGCGCACAGGACGCGAAGGCGACCATTTTGCTCATCAGCTCCAAATCGCGCGACGTGGACGTGGCGGAGGGCCTTGCCGCGGGCGCGGACGAGTATATCGTCAAGCCGTTCGACCTTTCCTCCATGACGACGCGCATGCGCAATATCGCACGGGCGCGCATCCAGCGCGACGACCCGACGCTTGCCGCGCGCAGCTTCGCCTTCGGCGACCTGAAGATTTTCCCGGGGCAGCTGCGGGCGGAGCGCGGCGGGACGGCCATCGACCTCAACTTCCGCGACGTCGGCATCCTGCAGATGCTCTATGACAGCAAGGGCAAGCCGGTTGGCAACGACACGCTGAAGACCTGGTGCTGGAAGGCCGAAACCACCGATACCGACAAGACGGTCGAATGGTACATCGCGCAGCTGCGCAAGAAGATCGAGGCCAACCCGGAAAGCCCCGTTCTCATCAAGCCGGCTGCGGGAGGCGGCTATTGGCATGAATAGGGATACGCTGCTCGTCTACGTCAACAACCACCGGGCGACGCTTCCCTACCAGTTCGTCGCCGTCGGCATCTTCCTCGTGCTCAAGCACTGGATGTACGGCCCGCCGGCCGCCGTATCCGGCTATATATTCGAATTCGTCGTGCTTGCGCTGTGCCTGTACCTGATCCACCGGCAATATTCGATATATCAGAAAATCACTTCCGCGAAGGACAAGGCCTCGGTTGAGGACTGCAAGAAATTCATGATGGAAATCTGCATCAACCGCCTCGCCTACGTGGTGCCGTGGATGATACTCATGTTCCAGCCGCTGCAGACGCAGTACCTGTACTCGCACATCCTGGGATATATTTTCACGATTTCGGTCATCGCAGGCTATACCTCCGCCAGCGCCGCCGTACTGCCCATGCTCGTCTTCGACCTCGGCGTGCCCGCGAGTTTCGCCGCTCTCGTCAGCCTCATCAATGGAGCGAACGCGCAGGTGCACGCGCAGGAACACATCTATGCGGGCACAGGCGTGATCATCTTCACCCTTTACGCCTTCCTCATCGCCAAGACGATCCGCATCTCCCTCGTGAAGCTCATCGACACGACGCGGCGCGAGGCGGAAGCGAACAAGGCGAAGTCGAGCTTCCTTGCGCTGATGTCGCATGAAATCCGCACCCCGATGACGGGCATCTTCGGGATGCTCGATTTCCTGAAAGAAACGCCCCTCAACGACGACCAGCGCAGCTTCGTGACCACCATCAGCGATTGCTCCAAGACGCTGCTGAACACGCTCAACGACATTCTCGATTTCTCCAAGATCGAATCGGGAAAGCTTTCCATCTCGAAGACGAATTTCGAGCTGCATGGCATGCTCAACAACTCCGCCCGCATCCTGGAGCAGATCGCACACGACAAGGGGCTCGAGCTGAAGGTGGACATCGCCGGCGACGTGCCGAACGCCGTCTACGGCGACCCGCACCGCCTGCAGCAGGTCACCCTCAACCTGCTCAACAACGCGGTCAAGTTCACGTCAACCGGCTCCGTCACGCTGAAAGCGGTCTACGTGCCGGCGGCGGACAAGACGCCGCCGATGATCAGGGTCGAAGTCATCGACACCGGCATCGGCATATCCAAGGAAAACATCGGCAAGCTGTTCAGCGCGTTTTCGCAGGCGGACAACACGATTTCGCGCAAATACGGCGGCACCGGCCTCGGCCTTTCGATCGCGCGCAACCTCATCAAGCTCATGGGCGGCAAGATCGGCGTCAACAGCGAGGCCGGCAAGGGCAGCACGTTCTGGTATACGGTGCCCCATGAGCCGCCGTCGACGACCGTCGCAGCCGAAAGCAAAGCCGTCATGGACGCGGAAATGCCGGCAATGAATATCCTGGTCGCCGAAGACAACGCGATCAACTCGCGCGTCATCTCGAAACTGCTCACGCGCAGGGGGCACCACGTTACCGTCGTCGGCAACGGGCAGGAGGCGGTCAAGGCCGTCAAGGTGCACCCTTACGACATCATATTCATGGATCTCAACATGCCGGTCATGAACGGCATCGAGGCGACGCAGGCCATCCGGGCGCTCGGCGAAAAATATCGCTCGATACCTATTATCGGCCTCACCGCCAACGTGCTCGAGGAGTACGTCAAGAAATGCTACGACGCCGGCATGGTCTCGCATGTGGCCAAGCCCTTCACGCCGGAGAGCGTTTTCGGCGCGCTCCTGAACGTCGTGCGCGCGCCCCAGGAAAATCCGCAGGAGCAGCCCGCGCCGGGCGCCACGCCCGCCCCTTCCGCGCGCCCGGTCGCCGGCGTTGTCGCGCAGCGCACCGTGCTGGTGGAGACGCCCAAGTCGATGCATGACGTGCTGATCGCGCTGCGCAACGAGCTTGGCCTCGAGTATCTGCAGCAGACCGTCGCCAACGACCTGGAGGACATCAAATCGCTCACCGACCAGGTGGTCGCGGCGCACAAGGACGGCAACATGGATGCGCTTGCCAAATCCTCGCACGACCTGAAAAGCGTGAGCGGCCTTATCGGCATGCAGCAGACGAGCGCGCTTGCCTCCGCCATCCAGAACGACTGCCTGAACAAGGAACTTACCCGCCTGCCGGAATCTATCGAAAAGCTCATCCAGGCCATGCCGTCGGAGGCGACCGAGGCCCTGAAAATCGCCAATACGATGCAGGAGGGTTAAGCCCGCCCTCCCCGGCTTTTAAGGCCCGAGCCGCTCTTCCCGCATTGAAACGCGGGCGGCGTCGGCGATGATGGCGACGCTTCTGGCGATTTCGGCGAGGATAGCCACAAGCACGGGCTCTCCCCCTTCCCCGTGCGCCTTGATGGCGTCTTCAATCGCGTAATTGGTCATCTGGAGTCTTGAACGCACTTCACTCATGGCAGGTTCTCCCGCAACAGGTTTTGCCAAGCAGCGTTCGAATCAGCGCTGCCGGCTTAGACAGCACATTATTGAATTTTATTGAAAGATTCAAAAGCCGTCGCCCCCGGGGGAAGGTCTCGGGGCGCTGAAACCAGCCGTCATGTAATTGAAAGTTCAGCCCATCGCCCTGGTTTATTTTGCTGAAATAACTCGGCTTTTCCGCACGTTAAAAAACGCTTAAGCAAACGGCTTCACGGAAATTAAACTTTTTTTCCTATCCTGAATTGAAGGGACACAATCTTTATCAAACGGGACGCTTCCAATACTGCATCGCCGGCTTTGAAAAAGTCGCAGCCACTCCGGGGGATCGATACCCGCCGGTGAAGGCCGTGACGCCGGACGACGGCCTTGCTGGCGGCTTTCCCTGCATCGAATGCGCGCCGCGGCGAACGGCGCCAGGGGCCTGCCGCCTTGCTCCCGCAACCACTCCCTCGGGCCGGCAGGCCCCGTCCATGCCGCCCCAAGGCGAAGGAGGAATTTTTGTCGGGAGGAATAATTATATACGGGCTGGCCATTCTGCTCGCTTTCGGCGCCAGCTTCCTGACGTTCAAGGCAGCCTGTGCGGTGAAGGATTCGCAGCCGGACCAGCATGTCCACGCGCGCCAGTACATCAAGCTGCCGCCGATAACCCTGAGCAGCTCTTCCGAACAGGCCATTATCACCATCACGCTGGAAGTGCCCACGGACAATAGGGACGCCGCGGAAAAACTCCAGCCCCGGCTGACAGAGGCTTTCACGCAGGAGCTGGCCGCCGGCTTTTCCGGCACGGGCCTGAACAAGCTGATGCAGGGCAGAACGGCGGATATATCCGCCGTCAGGGTTCTTTTAATGAAATCCGCCGAAAAAATCGCCGGTCCTGGCGTTATCAGGGATTTGCTGATCGACGTACAGCAGGGGCGCACGTAAATCCGATTAAAGGGACCGGGAGGGCGGCCGGCGCCTGCTCGCATGGCGCGCGCTGATGGAACGGCGGAAAAATCTGCTGCCCTGCTGCGACTTTGAAAGCGGCTGGATTTTGGCCGAAGACGCGATTTCCAGGATATGCGCGCGCAGCTTGTCGATGGCATCCTTGCTGCCGGACTTTTTCTCCAGCTCGATTTCGCAGAGGGCATAGCGCCGGCCGTTATGCGGCAGGACGATCTCGCCCAGGTCGAAAGCGATTTCGACGGTTCCCTTATGCTTGCCGTGGCCGGTCTCGACCTCGAAGTAGCGCCGCTCGATGGCCGCCGTAAAGACATGCCTGAGCTTCTTTTTCAGGAAGGGCTTCAGCGCCGGCTTCGTCTTCGCGTCCGTCACGATGGACAGATCCGGCTCATGGCCGGGCATGATATCCTTGACCTCGCGGCGCAGGACGGCCCCTTTCGCCAGCGTATTGCCGTGCGGCAGGTCGAGCTTGACGGTCTGCTCATGGCCGCCCATGTCGCCGTCACTGCCTTCCTTGTACTGCACGCGCACGGAGATATTGTGCTGGTCTAGGTCGAGGCGCAGGGTGTCCCAATAGGCGCGCGGCATATATTTGTGGTCTATGTCGCCGGGTCCGTATTTTTTGGACAGGGCATTGAATACTTTTTCAAGATCGCGCTTTGACAGCTTGATCTTGACTTCCTGTTCGTTCTCGGACCTGTGCCTTCGCGCGGCCATGTCGGATCGCAACCCATCCAGACTGTTGAAATTCGCGCAACGTACCATAATAACGCCGGATGCGCAACAAATCATGCGGTGGCAGCGGCCGATACCGCAGCGCTCCCTTTGTTTTATCAAAAGGTTAGGGAGCGGTACTCGCTTCTTGCGCTTTTTAAGGCTGTGGCCCTTTTTTTAGCTGAATCGGCTTCATGACCGCGATGTCCTGCGTGGTCGCCTGCGACGGCTCGGGCGGGAAGACTTCCTTCTTCTTATAGATCACCGGCGCCGCACGCACCGCTTCCGGCAGCGGGCCTTCATAGAGCGTCGTCACGCCACGATGATAGCTGCCGCCCTGCGTGAACTGGTTGTCGTAGTCCGGCTCGGTCGTGAAGGCGCTCACGCGGTCAAGCAGTTCGGGCGGAATCTGGGCCAATACCTCGCTGATGTCCGGCTTAAAGAACGACGGCGCGCCGTAGCTGTGAACGGTCGTGATCGCGCGAAGCGGCGTCAGTCCCTTTGCCTTTTCGACGCGCTCCGGATCCCAGGCGAAGGCCACGGTCTCGATATCGCAGGGCTTGATGAAATGAAGCGTGCCGTCGTCATCCGCCTTCAGGGGCTTGATGCGGAAGGCGCGCGCCAGAAGCGCGTCCTTTGACAGTTTCGGGATCGGCGACTTTTGCTGCGTCATTTCAAAATCTGCGGCGGGGGCGGGTTCTTTTTAAGTTCTATGGGCTTCATGACCTGCACATCCTCATCCAGCGTCGTCGCCGCGACCGAGTTGAACTGCGGCGCAGGCGGCTTGGGCTCGGGAAAAGGCTCCTTATATGTCTTGTGCCAGGCGATGACCGGCTGCGCCCTGATGTCTTCCGGCAGCGTGCCTCCGTATAAATCCACCGCGCCGCGGACATAGCCGTTGCTGCCCGAATGGTCATCGGCCATATAGGGGTGAAAGGCGACCGTCTTGTCCAGCCATTCCGGCGGTATCTGCGGCAGGACCTGCGCGATTGTCGGCCCGCCGACTTCGCCGCCCCACAGCGTCGCCGGCATCAAAATCTCGATTTCGCCGATTTTTTTGACGTGGCCGTCCGCGCGGCCGGCGCCTGTCAGCCCGTCCATGCTGTAGATTTTCTCGTAGAGATCGATGGGTTCGACAAAAAACATCTGGCCTTCCCGGTCGTTGACCACAAGTTTTATGTTGAAGGCGCGGTTGATCAGCTCCTTGTCCGGGCCGACAGCATTCTTCTTCATGGCGCACCTCCGGAGAGGGGGCCGGAATTGTCCGGCTTTTTCAGGACCAGCGGCTTCATGACGGTCACGGGCGCCTGCGTTTCGGCGGCGGCGCTGCTGAACTGTTCCTGCACTTTCGTTTTCGGCTTGCTCTCAATCGGGGAGGTGAATTTCTGGCCCCGCGCGATGACGGGCTGATCTTTTATGGATTGCGGCAGCTTGCCCTCATAGAGCGTGACGGTTGCGGGAACGGACATATCTTCGCCGCTATACATTCCCTCATTGATCCGGATCGTAAAGCCGCTGGCGCGGCGGCGGAGATCGGCCG
>SCTB01000069.1 GCA_004297545.1 Alphaproteobacteria bacterium | reverse complement strand
CTCCCTGGGGACGCAAGAGAGATTCTTCGCTGCGCTCAGAATGACAAAGTTGATGGGAAGGCTTTTATGACCGAAATCCGCTTTTATCACATGATCCAGAAACGCCTTGAGCAGGCCCTGCCTGAAATCGTGGCCAAGGCGCTGGAGCGCAAGCACCGCATTATCATCAAGGCGGGCAGCAAGGAGCGGGTCGAGGCGCTCGACACCGCGCTCTGGACGCAGGATCCCGCCAGCTTCCTGCCGCACGGATATGTGAAGGACGGTTTCGAAAAAGAGCAGCCGGTCTGGCTGACGACGGAGGATGAAAACCCCAACGGCGCGAATGTGCTGATACTCACCGACGGCGCGAAGTCGGACATCACCGACAAGTTTTCTCTCTGCTGCGAGATGTTCGACGGCAACGACGACTCCGCCGTGACAGCCGCGCGCGAGCGGTGGAAGTTTTATAAAGACAAGGGCTACACAGCCGCCTATTTCCAGCAGGACGACAACGGCCGCTGGCAGCAGAAGCAGTAATCATTTAACCAAAGGAGGCGGCCATGCCGCGCTTGAAGAATTTTATCCTGGTCGCAAGTTTTGCTTTCCTGGGCGGTTTCGCAGCGCAGCTGCTGATGGGCACGGCCGCCGTCCATGCGCAGGACGTCTGGCAGAAGGCGCGCGCCTTCCAGATCTCGGATGACAAGAACAGCCGCGGCATCATGTCCTATATCAACGACGGCCAGCCGGGGCAGTTCTTTTATGACGAAAAAGGGCAGGTAAGGCTGCAGATGGGCACCTATCCCGCCGCCGGCGAGCGCGGCATGCCGCTGCTGGGCCTCTCCGACAAGGACGGCCACCTGCGGCTCCTGTTCCGCATCTTCGGGGAAAACGAAGTTCCTGTCATCATCATGAAGGACAACCAGGGCCGCGACCGCATCGTCATGGGCCTCGACCTCTCCTCCCCCGACCAGACCCCGTTCCTGAAGGTCACCGGCAAGGATGGCGCGACAAGGGATATTCTGGCGCAGTAGGAAAAGTCTCGTAACCCCGGCTTTCGCCGGGGTTACTTTATTGACTGCAGGGAAACGCCCTTGCGAAGGCGGCGGCAGCCGCAAGGTCGGCAGGCTTGCTTAAGGATTCGGGGTATGAGGCGACGTAGTTCTTGAAGATATCGACATATTGCTGGCTGCGCACCGCGGCATGATTGCAGGCGCGGTATTCGCCGACGCTGCCGTAGAGCAGCTCGTCCGCCACCGCCGTCACATAGCCCGCGCAGTAGCCGTAATCGAGGTTGGCGGCGCTGGAGCACATTTCGTTCAGCTGGCTGGCGGTCAGCCGCGAGGTGTCCGCTGCGTCAGCGGGTGTCGCGGCAAGCAGGCAGAGAATCAGGAGTGCAGCGCGCATCGGTCACGTTAACGCGCGGAAGCAACAGCCGGCGCCGTCGGATGCGCGGCCTTGTCGAATTCGGCGTTGCGCTGGTTCACGATCGACTTGAAGGATTTCAGCTCCTTGCCGCCAAGCGAGCGCCCGCCCGCCAGCTTCACGCCCGCCGGGTTGACCTGCTTGCCGCCGATCATGATTTCATAGTGCAGGTGCGGGCCGGTCGAGCGGCCCGTGGTGCCCACATAGCCGATGACCTGGCCCTGTTTCACGCGGGTGCCCGCATGGATGCCGCTGCGGAAACCGTTCATATGCGCATAGGCCGTTTCCAGCCCCGCGCGGTGGCGGATGCGCACGTAATTGCCGTAAGAGGAGAACCTGCCGGCCTTTTCGATCACGCCGTCGCCGGCGGCATAGATGGGCGTGCCGCGGGGCGCCGCGAAGTCGATGCCCTTGTGCATCTTGTTATAGCCCAGCACCGGGTGGCGGCGCATGCCGAAGCCCGACGAGAGCCTTGCGCCGTCGATCGGCGTTTTCATCAGCGGCTTCTTGGCGGACTGGCCTGAGGGGTCGAAATACTCGACGCTGCCGAGCTTGTCCTCATATCGGTAGAGCGGCAGCATGCGGCCGGTCAGGCCCAGCTGCGCATAAACGATATTGCCCTTGCCCGGCACCACGCTGCCGTCGTCGGTGATGTATTCTTCGTACAGGACTTCATAGGTATCGCCGCCCTGGACTTCGCGCTGGAAGTCGACGCCGAAGGAATAGAGCTTGATCAGCTCGAGAATGACAGAATCCGGAACGCCCGCCGCCTCTGCATCGACATACAGCGAGTTGTCGATTTTCCCGCGGATGGCTTTCAATTCGCGATGAACGGTCTTGGCTTCCTGGTTGACCTTGAACGAGCCGTCGTCCTCGCGGTTCACGACCACGGAATTGACGGTATCGCGCTCGATGCGCAGGCCCGAGAACTTGGCGTCCGCGATGGAGGGATCGCGGTGGAAGAATACGGTAATTTCCCGCCCGTCCTTCAGGTCGCGCGGGTCATAGACCTTGCTGAGGGCCTGGATGGCGCTATAGGCTTCCTCGCGCGGGATGTTGTTGCGCACGAGAATATCCATCAGCGTATCGCCCTTGCCGACTTCGACCTTCTTCTGGTCGACGAAGTCGGAAGAAGCCTCGAGTATTTTGGTAATCCCGGTCTGGATGCTGGCCAGCTGCTTGCTCAGTCCTGCGGGCTGCGGAGCGGGAGCGATGGGCTTCGTCGGTTCTTCCGCGCGCGCGGCATAGGTGTAGGAAGGCGCAACCGGCGTCGAATCAAAAGCGGATTTCAGCCCCTGCGAATGCTCGGCCTGAATTTTGTCGGGCGCGGGAACCGCAGCGGCCATCAATACGTTTGACGCGCTATCAGCGACGGTTGCGGGAATCTGCTCGGGGCCGCCGGAAACGCAGGCGTAAATCATGCCGAGCGCGAGGGCGGGGAACACGACATGGCGCAAGCCGATGCCGCGTCTGCGGAACATTCTTGTCCGGGGGGATTTAAAGTGTAGCAATTCGGAAAGACCTTTTTCTTGTTGCCGACTCTAGGCCGGGAGTGAACACGAGAATGGTTTTGATTGCAAGACGCTGAACAACCGAACGGTTAATGCTGAGAACCATAATATACTTGAATCTCAAATCTTATCAAAGTAAATAACCAGCCGGATTGCATAACAAATTAACTATTTACTTTTCCACATTTTGCCATATAACATTCACAGCGCTGACACATGCTGACATATATAGTAACTGGACGCGCATATATAAATGTGTAGGATGCGCCATTGATTGAGAAAGAGTGATTCATAATGACCATTACGCCGGGACAGGGCCTCAAGAAGGATGCGGAAACAATGACGAACGCGAGCACTTTGATGAAGGGCAAGCGCGGCCTCATCATGGGTGTCGCAAACGACCGGTCGATCGCCTGGGGCATCGCCGACATGGCGCACAAGCACGGCGCGGAGCTCGCCTTCACCTTCCAGGGCGAGGCGCTCGAAAAGCGCGTGCGCCCGCTGGCCGAAAGCGTCCAGTCCAAGATCGTCGTCCCCTGCGACGTGACGAACCACGACAGCATCGATGCGACCTTCAGGGCGGTCGAGCAGGAATGGGGCAGCCTCGACTTCGTCGTGCATGCCATCGCCTATTCCGACAAGAACGAGCTCGACGGCATGTACCTGAACACCACGCGCGACAATTTCCTGAAGACGATGGATATCTCCGTCTATTCCTTCACGGCCGTGGCGCAGCGCGCCGTGCCGCTCATGAAGAATGGCGGCAGCCTTTTGACCATGACCTATCACGGCGCCGAGCGGGTGATGCCGCATTACAACGTCATGGGCGTGGCAAAGGCCGCGCTCGAGGCCTCAGTGCGCTATCTCGCGTCCGATGTCGGCAAGAACAACATCCGCGTGAACGCGATTTCCGCCGGCCCCATCAAGACGCTGGCGGCTTCGGGCATCGGCGATTTCCGCTATATCCTGAAATGGAACGAGCTGAACGCGCCTTTGCGCCGCAACGTCACCACGCAGGACGTGGGCGGGGCGGGGCTGTTCCTGCTATCCGAACTCGGAGCGGGCGTCACGGGCGAGATCATGTATGTCGACAGCGGCTACAACACCGTCGGCATGGTCTGCGTCGATTCAGCCAAGCAAACGGCCGAGCTGCTCTCCGGCATTTCCGGATAATGGCGAAAATCCTCTTTGTCTGCACCGGCAACGTCTTCCGCAGCATGTCCGCGGAACTGGCGCTGAAATCGGCCGACGAGGAAGGCAGGCATACATTTTCATCAGCCGGCACCCATGCCATCCTTACCCAGCCGGTGCGTGCGGAAACGCAGGAGCGCCTGAAATCCTGGGGAGCCGACTCATCCGGCCACAAGCCGCGCCTGCTGACGGCTGACATGATTAAAGAGGCCGATCTCGTCGTCGCGATGGGAACCGATCACCGGGATTTCATCGAGAAGACCTTCGGCGTGAGGCCCGTGCTGTTCATGAAAGTCGCCCAAGGCATGGAGCAAGGCATTCCCGACCTGAATGAGGCCATTCCCGATTACCGGGAGAACCGCGAGGGCTCGAAGCTTTATATACATGGCGTCGTCGACCTGATTTTCGGAAATCAGGAGGAGTTCATGGAGCGCCTGCCGCAATTCCTTAAAATAGCTCCGGCGCCAAAGCTTGCCGCCAAACCTCCCAATGGCAGGCCGCCGTCGTTCAGGATGTAGACAATGTCGTCCAATAGCTTCGGCACATTATTTAAATACACCACCTGGGGCGAAAGCCACGGCCCGGCCATCGGCTGCGTCGTCGACGGCGTACCGCCGCGCCTGCCCCTGACCGAGGCCGATATCCAGCATTTCCTCGACCGACGCAAGCCGGGGCAGAACCGCTTCGCCACCCAGCGGCAGGAAGAGGACAGGATAAAAATCCTGTCCGGTGTTTTCGACGGCAGGACGCTGGGCACGCCCATCAGCCTGCTGATCGAGAATACCGACGCGCGTTCCAAGGATTACAGCGAGATTAAAGACAAATACCGCCCCGGCCATGCCGATTTCACCTATGACGCCAAATACGGCATCCGCGACTACCGCGGCGGCGGGCGCTCTTCGGCGCGGGAAACCGCGTCGCGGGTGGCGGCGGGCGCGATTGCGCGCAAGGTTCTGGAGTCCCAGCTGGATACAGAAGTGATCATCCGCGCGGCGGTGGTGCAGGTCGGCCCCCATAAAATCAGCCGCACGAACTGGGACTGGGAACAGGTGAACAACAATCCCTTCTTCGTCCCCGATAAGGAAATTGTTTCCACGCTCGAAGAGTATCTCGACGCCACGCGCAAGAAGGGCTCGAGCGCGGGCGCCGTCGTGGAAGTCATAGCGAGTGGCATTCCGGCAGGCCTCGGCGCGCCGGTGTCGTCCAAGCTCGATGCCGATATCGCCTCCGCCATGATGGGAATCAACGCGGTGAAGGGCGTCGAAATCGGCGCGGGCTTCGCTTGCGTCGAAATGGGCGGCGAGGAAAACTCCGACCAGATCCGGATGAAGGACGGCAGGCCGCACTTTCTGACCAATCACGCGGGCGGCATTCTCGGCGGCATCTCGACGGGGCAGGATATCGTCGCGCGCATCGCCTTCAAGCCGACGAGTTCGATTCTCCATCCGATGAAAACAATCGACAACAAAAACGCCGAGACCGAGATTGTGACAAAGGGACGCCATGATCCTTGCGTCGGATTGCGCGGCGCGCCAGTTTGCGAAGCGATGCTCGCCATCGTTTTGTGCGATCACTGGCTACGTCACAAGGCTCAGTGCACATAAGCTGTCATCCCGTACCGCGTGCAGCGAAGCTGCGTCGCGAGATACGGGATCCAGGAGTTTTCCAAATTGCGTAGCAATTTGTCTCTAACGAGCGCCTTTCGGCGCGAGTAAATGCTGGATCCCGGCTCAGCGTTCGCGCTTATGCGCTCACTTGTCCGGGATGACAAAGCCGAGTCAAATCAGATTCTTGGCGGAATCTTTTAAGGTTCTGCCGAATCGGTGAATCGCAAGTTGATGCGATTGCACAGATATTGGCGCGTGGACTCTCCATAAATGCGAAAAAATGCTTTCCGGAGTCAACTAATTATATCATTGATATAAAACGATAATTTTTAAATTTTTTGAGTGAGGGAAAAAAGACTCGACTCTTATCCACAGAGTCGGGAAACTTTGATTCAAGGAAAAGCGCCGCCCGATTTTATCGGCCACGGCGCCTCCCTTAATACTTCGCTTCGATGATATTGCCCCATGTGTTTCCGCACATGGGGCTTTTTTCTAGCCTCGGAATCTGACGAGGAATATATCCCCAATTTAATTGTCGTTCAACACCGAATGATGCGCTAAACTCCGGAAAAATTTTCTCACCCGAAGGAAATAGGTGTTGACATGGCCGAAGCCGCGAAGCCTCAGAAAGAATACAAGAGACCCGGGTTCTTCCGGCGCTGGCTGACAAGGTTCTTCGTTTTCGTCGGCGTGATGACGACCTTTTCGATCGTCATGACGGCGATTTCCATCGCTGAGCTCGAGGGCGAGATCAACGCGCCGATGCCGGATAAAATCCTCCTGACCTACGACTTCACCGAGAACCTCGTCGAGGACGAAGCGAAGCCGTCCCTGTCCCAGCCGCTGCTCAAGCCGCCGGCCAGGTTCCGCGACATCCTGGTCGCGCTGCAGGAAGCCGGCAAGGACGCGCGCGTGAAAGGCTTTGTCGCGCACCTCGAAGGCACGCGGTTCAACATCGCCCAGGTGCAGGAGCTGCGCGACGCGGTCATCGCTTTCCGCAAGACGGGCCGCTTCGCCTACATATACGGCGACAGCTTCGGCGGCTTTTCGCCCGGCATGGCGGATTATTACCTCGCCTGCGCCTTCGACCAGATATGGCTGCAGCCCGTGGGACTTGTCGGCATCAGCGGCGTCGCGGCCGAAATCCCGTTCTTCCGCGGCGTGCTCGACAAAGTGGGCATCCTGCCGCAGTTCAGCCACAAGGGAATCTATAAATCCGCCTCCGAAAGCCTGACCGAAACCGCCCCCAGCCAGCCCAACCGCGAGGCGACCGAGGCCCTGGTGAACGACCTGTTCGATCAGCTGGCGAAGGGCATTGCCGCCGACCGCAGGATTCCCGAGGCCGATCTCCTGAAAATGGTGAACAACGGCCCTTACAACGACAGGGAAGCCCTGTCTCTCAAGCTCGTCGACCGCGTCGACAGCTATGAGGCGCTCCTCGACGAGGCGAAGAAAAAGTCGACGATCACGACCGAGAAACCCGTCGACCTGCTCGATTACGCGCCGCCGTCCAAAGCGAAGGGTGACGACGCGATGCCGTCCTTCCTGAAAAAATACGCGAAGGAAACGCCGGTGCCCGGCGTGAAGCCGAAGCGCAAGATCGCGCTGATCTACGGCGTGGGAGAAATCGTGCCGTACAAGGCCTCGCACGGCACCTTCGACCGCGGCATGGCGGCGGAAAAAGTCGTCGAGGCCTTCCGCGAGGCGCAGAAGGACAAAAGCGTGGCCGCCATCGTGTTCCGCATCGATTCCCCGGGCGGCTCGCCGCAGGCGTCCGAAACCGTGCGCCGCGCGATGATGGACACGCGCAAAACAGGAATTCCAATCGTCATGTCGATGGCGGGGGCCGCGGCTTCCGGCGGCTACTGGATTGCGACGGGCGCCGACAAGATCGTGGCGGAACCGGCGACGATCACCGGCTCCATCGGCGTTTTCGGCGGCAAGATGGTGATAGCGCCCCTGTGGGAGAAGCTCGGCGTCAACTGGGTTGGCATCCAGAAGGGCGACCGCGCGCGCATGTGGTCGGCGAATACGCCGTTTTCGGAAGCCGAATACGCGAAGTTCGACGCGCTTCTGGGCGATACGTATGAATCCTTCCTGCAGCGCGTGATGGAGGGCCGCAAGATGACGCATGACCAGGCTTCAGCCATCGCTGAAGGGCGCGTCTGGACCGGCCGCGAGGCGAAGGCCAGGGGGCTCGTCGACGAGCTGGGCGGCCTCGATGCCGCCATCGAGCTTGCGAAAAAGCAGGCGAAGATCGACGCGAAGGAAGAGACCTCCGTCCAGGAATTCCCGGAGCCGCAGTCGGTGGTCGAGAAATTCATCACGATGATGACCGAAGGCTCCCTGTTCGTGCCGGATATCAGCGCGGCGGACGTCCTGCGCGAGCTCGAATCGTCAAGCCTGGCGTCGCCGCGCGGCATGCTGATAGGCCCGGTCCTGCGCGTTCACTAAAAACCGGTCAGGTGCCGTAGCGCGGAAACCGGATGACGGGCGCGGGGGCTTTCGTCTCCAGCGAGGGGCGGGGGATAAGCGGCGGCGCGACCTTGTTCTTCAGCGTCTTGCGGCTGTGAATGTCATTGTTTTCCGCGTGGTAGACGGTTTTGTCCATGATGGTCACGGCATCGACGGGAAATTTTCCGATAGAGGTTTCTCCCGACAGCATGACGGCGGACGCGCCCTGCAGCACCGCCAGCGCCACGTCGGAGACCTCGGCGCGCGTCGGACGCGGGTTGGTGATCATGCTTTCGAACATATGCGTTGCGACGATGACCGGCTTGTTCTGGGCGATCGCCTCCGTCACCATGGCGTATTGCGCGGCGGGCACCTCTTCCTGCGGGGTTTCGACGCCGAGGTCGCCCCGGGCCACCATGATGGCGTCGACTTCCGAGACGATCTCTTTCAGGTTCGTGATGGCGTCGGGCTTTTCGAGCTTGGCGATGAGTTTCGCGCGTCCCTGGATGAATTTCTTCGCTTCGCGGACGTCTTCCGCCGACTGGACGAAGCTCTGGGCGATCCAGTCCACGCCCTTGGAAAGGGCGAACTCCATATCCACCATGTCCTTGGGCGTCAGCGTGCCGACGCGGCGCGACAGGTCGGGCACGTTCACGCCCTTTTTGCCGGAAAGCTGCTTGCCGAAGATGTTCTCGGCGACGACATAGCCTTCGCCTTTTTCCACGATCTTCATGGCGACATAGCCTTCGTCCATGAGGAACCGCGCGCCCACGTCGAGCGCGGCCAGCACGTCGGGATGCGGGAAGCAGACGCGGGTTTCGTCGCCCGGCGTGGGGTCGAGGTCGAAGCGGATTTTCTTGCCGGGGGTCAGCGGCACCTTCATGTCGTCCCTGAAGGCACCGATGCGCAGCTTCGGGCCCTGCATGTCGGCCAGGATGCCGATGGGGGAACCGACATCCTTTTCGACCTGCCGTATGATGTCGATCAGCTTGCCGTGATCTTCGTGGGAGCCGTGGCTGAAATTGAGGCGGAAGGTGTCAACGCCCGCTTCCCAAAGGTCCTTGATGGTCTCGTAGGCGTTCGTCGCCGGGCCCAGGGTTGCGACAATCTGCGTTTCGTTGGCCCTTGTCTGCTTGGCGGCTTTCGCCGTGAAGTCCGTTTTCATTTACACCTTTAAGGTTGTGGCCGTCTTGCAAAGGCTTTCGCGCCGGCATAGGTGGCCTTGTCGCCTAGCGCTTCCTCGATCCGCATCATTTCGTTGTATTTCGCGACGCGCTCGCCGCGCGCGGGGGCGCCGGTCTTGATCTGGCCTGCCTCCACGGCGACTGCGAGGTCGCCGATGAAGTCGTCGGGCGTTTCGCCGGAGCGGTGACTGAGGACCACGCCGTAACCGGCCGCTTTCGACATCGCGACCGCGTTCAACGCCTCTGTCAGCGTACCGATCTGGTTCACCTTGATCAGCGACGCGTTGCCGACTTTGTCCTCGATGGCCTTGGCGATGATTTTCGGGTTGGTCACGAAGGCGTCGTCGCCCACGATCTGCAGCTTGTCGCCCATCAGGACGCGTTGTTTCTTCCAGCCTTCCCAGTCCTGCTCGCCGAGGCCATCCTCGATGGAGAGGATGGGGTATTTCTTCATCCATTCCGTATACATCGCGATCATGTCGTCGGTCGTATGCACGCTCTTGTCCAGTTTCTTGAATACGTATTTGCCGTCCTCGTAAAACTCGCTGGCAGCGGGGTCAAGGGCGATGGCGAAGTCGACGCCGGGCTTGTAGCCCGCCGCTTCGATCGCGCGAACGATATATTTCAGCGGCTCCTCGTTGTCCTTCATGTTGGGGGCGAAGCCGCCTTCGTCGCCGACGCCGGTTGCCTTGCCTTCACTCTTGAGGATCTTTTTCAGGGCCGCGTAGACCTCGCTGCCCATGCGCACAGCCTCGCGGAAAGTGGGCGCGCCGATCGGGGCGATCATGTATTCCTGGAAGTCGATGTTATTGTCGGCATGCGCGCCGCCATTGAGCACGTTGAACATGGGCACCGGCAGCTCGACCGAGACCTGGCCCAGCAACTGGCCGGAGATGTATTCGTGCAGCGGCAGTTTCATGCTGGCGGCGGAAGCGCGGGCGACAGCGAGAGACACGCCGAGGATGGCGTTCGCGCCGAGACGCGCTTTGTTGTCCGTGCCGTCCAGTTCGGTCATCTTTGCGTCGATGCCTTTCTGGTCGAAGGGATCGGCGCCGAGCAGGGCGGCCTTTATTTCTGAATTGACGTTGAACACCGCCTTCAGCACGCCTTTGCCGCCGAAGCGTTTCTTGTCGCCGTCGCGCAGCTCGATGGCTTCCTGCGATCCGGTGGACGCGCCCGAGGGCACGGCCGCGCGGCCAAAGCTGCCGTCGCTTAACGTGACATCGACTTCTACTGTGGGGTTGCCTCTTGAGTCCAGAATTTCACGGGCGAAGATTTTTTCGATGGTCGGTCTGGGGAGGTCGGTCATTCAATTCCTTTGGTGTTAACGCTTTGTTAACTGAATCCTTACACAGTAAAGATTGCCCGTCAAACCCTACCAGAATTACATATATTAATCAGGTAGTTAAAATATGCTCAATTTGTTTCTAAGGGTATTTTGGGAGCCCATCGATTCTTGCCTCCGGCCTTCAGAGATTGCGACAGGCGATTTTCAAGGGTATTTATTACACTGGTGTAGCGGGAAACAGGCGGGCAATGGAAAAAAAAGAAAAGAAGCGCGACAGCCTTGAGCGGGAAGTCATTGTCGCCGTCACCATTCTTTACCTTCTGATCATGGGAGCGGTTCTTGCCATTCACTACCTCCAGCCCGAGGGGCAGGAGACCGTCACCTCCTCTCCTTCGCCTTCGCAGAGCCATTTCAGCGTCGACAAGAAACCGGAACCGGAGCAGCACTGAACATGGTCAAGGCCAAGCAGCAAATCCGAAGCATTGACGACCTCTGGATCAGGATGGTCGGCATGACTCCTGAAAACAAGCAGATTCTGCTCACCGACAACAACATCGATGTCAGTTCGATTGACGATATGCAGGATGACGAAAACTATCTTTACCTTCCGCTGCGCGTCATGGTGCGCAGCGCCGAGAACATCGCGCAGCGGCAGCCCCTGATGGTCATCATGGGAAACCAGCAGCTGATCACTGTTCAGGAGTCTGAAAACTTCCCGCCCTTCAAGTCCGCTCTTCGCCATATACGCCGCCATCCGGAAATCCTGCGCAACCCGCAAACGCTGCTGTGCCTCATCCTGCATGTCCTGAATGAGCAGTCCAGCAAAGTCATTTCCGCCATCGGCGCTTCAGTGGAGGAGACCTCGGATACGATCTCGGAGATTACGCGCACGCTGAACACCGGCGAAGGCAGCATGGGCGTCGCCGACATCAACGAAACGATCATCGAGCTGAACAAAAAAGAAGAACTCATTTCGCGCTGCCTTGAAAGCCAGCTCGCCCTTGCAAGGGCGGCCCGATACCTGGATGCGGAGGTGCCGCCCGACGATGACCTGCAGGATTACGTGCGGACGCTGCGCGACGACATCAGCGGCGTCAAGGAACATGCCTCTTTCGAGCACGACTCCGTGCGCTACCTGCAGAACGCCATTCTCGCTTCCCTGAACGTGAAGCAGAACCAGATCGTCAAGGTTTTCACGATTATCACCGCGGTCTTCCTGCCACCCACGCTGATAGCCTCCATTTACGGCATGAACTTCGCCGTCATGCCGGAACTCAGCATGAAGAACGGATTCCCGATATCCATCCTGCTGACGCTGTTCGCGGCTCTTTTGCCGATGCTTTACATTAAATACCGGGGCTGGCTCCGTTAGGAGCCGGTCAGGAATTATACCCGTGGCGGTCGAGGGCGCTGGCCGTCATGGGCGCATGGGCCATTTCGGCAATGGCGAGGATGCTGGAGGCAGAAAGCTTCTGGCCGGCGGCCGCCGCCTTGTGGCTGCCGGCGGCGGTGAAACCTGTCGATTTGGTGCCGCGGTGGCGGTGGAACCGCGGATCGTCCGACCAGATGATATCGTCTTTCTGGTTGTCGTCGTCGAAAGAGGGAAGCGCCGGAGTCCCCATAACCTTGTTGAGGGTGTGCTTGATGAGATCGCCCGAGCGGGCGAGGACAGCGAGCGCTTTGGCGGGCGCCGGCGCTTCCGACGGGGGACGTGCGGAAGCTGTGGCGGTGCCGCCGGTGAACTTGTGGCCGAAGAAATTATAGATTTCGTCGAAAGTGCGGGCGCGGCCCCTGGCGTTGTAAAACACGCCTTTATTGATGCGCGCCTCGCGCGGGAAGACTTCCGCGGCAATCGCATCGCCGTCGGTCGCGCGGCTGTTCAGGAATTTCGCGGCGCCATTCGCGCCCATGAAATGCGCGAGGGAAAGCTCGGCCGCGCCGACGTCGCCGCGCGTATGGCTTTTCAGGTAGGTGGCGTTGTCGGCCGAAAACTGGCCGGCCATCAGCGCGGAAATTTCGGGGTTGTTGCGCAGGTCGAGGATCGCCTGCTTCATCCGGCAGTCATCCACGCAGGGCCTGCCGTTTTTCATCTCGATCTGGTCGGCGTATTCCCCAAGGCCGAATTTGTCGCCGTGGCTTTTGACCATGCGCAGCCAGGTATCCGAAATGAACTGGTACAGCCCGCGGGCGGAAGAATTATGAGACCGGGCCGTGGGGTTGAAACTGCTCTCGGCGGAAGCTTTTTCCATCAGGAAGGTAAAATCTGCCCCGGTCCGGGCGCTGGCCTTCTGCACGGCATTGATGACGCGGCTCGAGGCAACGCCTTGATATTTATGAGCGATATCAGATCCTGCGTGTAATGCTGCCGATCCCATAACCCTGTCTCCCTGGGGCTTTTTGCCCTCTTGATATGGATAACATTGCAAGGGCCATGCCATCGGGGGCGGGTAATAAAATTTTACGGAAACGGGGTTGCCATATAGGAGGCAGAGTGCTACCACACAGGTACCAATATCCATAAATATTATCAGGAGACCATCATGACCGATTTTGACGCTTCAAGTTTTGTCCGCCGCATCCAGCGCGCCGAAAAGGCCGCCGACGTGGATACCGCTTTCAGCGAGATTACGGCGCTGAAACCCGCCGAACAGAAGAAAGCCATCGACGCCGTCGAGACGCTTTGCGTGAGCCACTGGCAGTCGAACGCTGCTGCCGGCATCGGCATGCTGAAATCCGTCGTGGCGGATATCGATGCCGTCAAGGGCACCCCGCGTGAGGCTTTCATGGTGGCGCAGCTCAATTCCATGATGCCCGCCGAAGAAGGAAAGATCATGACCGCGGCCTTCACGAATATTCATAAAATCAAGGGCGACAAGTCGGCGCCGCTGGTGCGCGCCTATGCGCAGGAAGTCGCAAAGCTTCCCGCAGCGGACTTCGATACCACGCTCGGCCAGCTCAAACTGGTCATGAGCGTCGATGCCGCGCTGCAGGCCGGTCTGCCGGAAGCGGCTCCGGCCAAGAAGCCCATCAAAGGCCCCCGCCCGCCCCGCCGCAGAGGCGGCCCGAAGCACCACTGACGGGCTTTAACTATTCCTCTAAAATGTTAGTATTCCGGCAGTCTTTCACAAGGCTGCCGGAATTATTTTTAAGGAGCAGGTTCCATGTACCACGCCCCCCTCAAGGATATGCGCTTCGTGCTGAACGAAATCGCCGGGATGGAGGATATCTCCAAACTGCCCGGCTACGAGCATGCGACGCATGACGTGGTCGAAGCGGTATTGACCGAGGCCGCAAGGCTGGCCGGGGAAGTCTGGGCGCCCACGAACAAAACGGGCGACCGGCAGATGTCGAAGCTCGACAACGGCAACGTGAAGACGCCCTACGGCTTTAAGGACGCCTACAAGCAGTTCGCCGACGGCGGCTGGACCGGCATCGTCTGCAGCCAGGAACATGGCGGGCAGGGGCTCCCCTGGTCGGTCAACATGGCGGTGGGCGAAATGTGGCAGGCGGCAAACCTTGCCCTGTCGCTCTGTCCCCTGCTGTCGCAGGCCGCCATCGAGGCGATCGAGACGCTGGGCACGCATGAACAAAAGGAATTGTACCTGCCGCGCATGACCTCGGGCGAATGGACCGGTTCCATGCACCTGACCGAGCCGCAGGCGGGCACCGACCTTGCCGCCATCCGCACTGTCGCGAAGAAAAACGGCGACCATTACCTGATGAAGGGCCAAAAGATATTTATTACGTGGGGCGAACATGACTTTACGCCCAATATCATCCACCTCGTCCTCGCCCGCATCGACGGGCTGCCGGAAGGCAACGAGGGTCTGGGCCTGTTTATCGTCCCGAAGTTCCTGGTCAATAAAGACGGTAGTTTAGGCAAGCGCAACGAAGCGCGCGCCGTGTCGCTGGAGCACAAGCTCGGCATCCATGGCTCCCCCACCTGCGTGATGATTTACGGCGAAAACGGAGGCGCGGTCGCCTATCTGGTCGGCGAGGCGGGCAAGGGCCTGCGCAACATGTTCGTGATGATGAACAACGCGCGCCTCGGTGTCGGCCAGCAGGGCGTGGCGCTGGGCGAAGCCGCCTACCAGCATGCGCTGAACTACGCCAAGGACCGCGTGCAGGGCACGAAAATAGGCGACAAGACCGGCAAGCGCGTGCCGATCATAGAGCATCCCGACGTGCGCCGCATGCTGCTGACGATGAAGGCCAATACCGAAGCCTGCCGCGCGCTCGCCTATTACGCGGGCGCCATGATCGACCATGCGAAGATGGGCAAGGACGAAAAGGCGCAGGCGCGGCTCGACCTGCTGGTGCCGCTCGTCAAGGCCTGGTCCACCGATATGGCGGTCGAAACGGCATCCACCGCCTTGCAGATTCACGGCGGCATGGGCTTTATCGAGGAAACCGGCGCGGCGCAGTACTACCGTGACTGCCGCATCCTTCCCATCTACGAAGGCACCAACGGCATTCAGGCCAACGACCTCGTGTTCCGCAAGGTTCTGCGCGACAACGGCGCGGAAGCGCAGCGTTTCATGCTGGAAATCAAGACCTTCCTGAAAAACTTCGCGCAGAAGCCCAGCGACGATCTCGACGCGATACAGGGTTCCCTGTCAAAGGCGGTCGTGGCGCTCGAGGAAACCACGGCATGGATGCTCGCGAACGCGAAATCCAACACTGACGCCATGGCGGCTTCCGCCGCGCCCTATCTGCGCCAGTTCTCGCTGGTCGCGGGCGGCTACATGATGGCGCGCATGGCGCTGGCGGCCTATGGGAAGCTCAGCACCGGCGAGGACGCGCATTTCCACAACACGAAGCTCATCACCGCGCGCTTTTTCGCCGAGGGCCTGCTGCCCGCCGTCCACGGCCTCTCGTCTCCGATTATGGGCGGGCAGAAAATGGCCGTGCAGATCGCGAATGACCAGTTTTAGAGTAACGATTTTCTACCACTTGCTGATATCCCACGGGTCCAGCTTCGGCGGATAGACGGTGCCGCGCTGGTGTTCGGCGGGTGGGGAGACGGAGAGGATGTCTCCCGCGAACTGGCGCTCGATGCGCGCCATGGTTTCCTCGGTGCAGCGCAGCGATACGCGCGCATTCTCCAGAGATTTGGGCGCTTCGGCATTCCCCTTGGCGTCATCGCCCTGCATCTGCAGCCAGCGCGTCAGGCGCGCGGGGAAGTCTTCCGGGCGTGCTAATGCGCCAGCATCCGGTTGTGTAAGTGTCAGCGTGTATTCGTTCAGCGTTTTTCCGGCGCTGCAGAAATTGAAGGTGGCGCTGATATTTGTTCTTTTCATGGTCTATTGCTCCTCGGGCTCGCCGGGCATCGGCGGTTTCATTCCCGGCGGTTCCAGTTTCGGCGCGCGCGGCTGAGGCCTCGGGCGCGCGGCGGGTTTCGGCTGCGGCGTCGGCGCGGGTTGGGGTTCGGGTTTTATCTCCGGCTTTGCGTCTGGCTCTGTCCCCGCCCCTGTCTTGACGAACTGGCTGGGTTGCAGCGCGGGCTCCGGCGGATAGAGCCAGGGCGACATCGTGCGGCGCCAGTCCTGCAGGGCTTTCCAGCCCTCCTTGGTGAAGCCAGAGGCGCCGAAGGGCATATCCTGGTTCAGGTAAGCCGAATCCACCTTCATGAAAATATGGGAGAGCATGCCGATGCTCTTGGGCTCTGTCGCATAGGCGAAAGCGTCCTTGAACATCATGCCCTGGAAATCCAGCATGAAGAAGGCATAGTCGCTCACGGCCGTGAGCGCCTCGCGCAGAATCTCCTCGTCCTCCGCGCATTCGGGGATAAGCCAGATGCTCTCCGCCCGCTCCCGGATATTGGCGTTGCGCAGGCGCGAGACGCCCGGGGCTGCCTCGGGCCCGTCCCGGCGCGCGAGGCCGGGGGTTCTGTCGGGCTTGCCCTGGCGCACGACGCCGAGAATCTTTTCGGGGTCGTCCCGGCGCGTGATCTTCCACAGCCATTCGGTCCGCGGGTCTTTCTGGAAGACAAGGTCGCGCAATATCTGCCGCGCCTTGCCTTCCGCCATCTTCGGCGCCTCGTGCGGCTGGATGCCGAGGTGCTTGACCAGCTCCCAGGCGGGCAGGTATTTGGCCAGAAAGTCGATTTCGTGCATATGCACGGGTTCCATCCACAGGGTCTCGGTCTCGAGCCGGATGGGCTTGGATATCTCGATGCGGAACCAGTTGCGCTTGCCGATCTTCAGGATATCGTTGGTTTTCACCAGCAGCATCTGGTCGGGATCCGTCAGCTTCTCGCCGTTCAGTTCGACGGCGCCCTGCTTTATCAGGCGTCTTGTGTCGCTGCGGCTCTTGCCGTAGCGGGCGAGCGCAACAAGGTCGAGCGTCTCGACGCGCGGGCCGATGACGGCGAGCGTGGGGATGATCTCGGGCGCCATGCCTTTCGAGATCGTATGCTCGAACCATTCACCTTCAGCCTCCGCGATGCCCTGCCCGTGGTAGCGCGCGACGATCTCGCGTGCGAGGCGCATCTTGGCGCTGCGCGGGTCGCTCTCGATGAAGTCGCTGATCCGGGCGATCTCGTCCAGCGGCACGTCGGTGTACATCCTGAAGTAGGTGTCGATCAGGTCGTCCGGGATGCTCATCACGCGGCCGAACTTGTCGCGGGGGCTGTGCAGCAGGCCGATATAGTTTCCCTCGCTCTTCGACTGCTTGCCGCGCCCGTCGATGCCGGGGGTTATTTTCGTGGTGACGAGGGTCTGCGGCGCCTTGCCGTGCTTTTCCTGCAGCAGCCGCCCCATCGACTCGTTGAACATCTGGTCCGAGCCGATGATGGCGAGGTCGGAGTCGACGACGAGGGAATCATAGCCCTGCAAAATCGGGTACAGCGTCTCGTGCACGTAAATCTCGCGGTTATGCGCGATGCGGGCGCGGAAAGTATCGCGGGACAGAAGCCGCGCATGGGTGATGAGCGAGGTCAGGTCGACGAACTCGCTCATGGAAAGCCTGTTGTACCATTCCGAATTGCGGCGGATCTCGATGAGGTTCGGGTTGTCGAAGCGCAGCACGGTTTTCGCCTGCTCGGTGAAGGCGTTGATGTTGTCGGCGACGTCCGCCGCGCTCATCATCGGCCGCGTCTCCAGTCTGCCGTCGGGGTCGCCGATGCGGGTCGTGAAATCGCCGATGACGAAAACGACCTTGTGGCCGAGCTCCTGCATATAGCGCATGAGCCACAGGTTGACCGCGTGGCCGATGTGCAGCAGCGGCGTGCGCACGTCCACGCCGTACTTGATGCGCAGGGGGCGGCCGGAGCTGAGCTTGTCCCGGAATTCCTCCCGCGAAAAATACTGGTCGGCCGTCCGGTCGAAATGCGCGAGTATGCCGTCGATATCTTTGTCGTTCATCTTCGTCATCCCGACAGTTTACAGGCCGAAGATGCGTTTCCAGAGAGATTTCTGCTTTGGCGGCTTGGGCAGGGGGATTTCGTTGACGTCCCTGATCTTGCGCGCAAAGAGGCTTTTGATTTCCGACATCAGGCCGGGCGGGCAGGTCAGGCGCACGCGGGGGTAGCCGTCATCGGTCACGGGCAGCGTCTCGGCCTTCAGGCCGGGCTGGGCGCCCTTGCTTTCGGCGAATTTGCGGACGCGCTGCAGGAACAGAATCGCCTGCTGGAATGCGGGTTTGCCCCGGTCCTGGGGGTTCACGTCCCGGTCCACGCCCGCGCTCAAGGAAAGCTTCAGGATATAGTGATGCGGCCTTGGGTCGGCGTTATTGTTGAATTCGTTTTGCATGATACGGGACCGACTTTAGGGGGCTTTTCATATTCCGTCAAGACCCGTCGATTTTGGGCTGTTTACAATGGATTAGCCGTATTTTACCCTATCCTATCCTTGGCGGGATGATAGACGGGTGGTTTTTGAATGTGCGTTCAAGGCCACCGATGAAAAACGAAGACGGATTCAACTTTCTTGAATTCCCCAGCAAGTCGGGCAAAGCCGACGCGCTGATCATCTTCCTGCACGGCCATTCGAACCATCCCGAGATGTTCACGGAAATCGCCGCCGGCCTGCAGAAGGAATGGCCGAACGCCGACGTGCTGGTCGTGCGCGGGCCGGAACCCGTCCATGCCCCGCAGGATCGCAAGAACAACCTGCATGTCCCCGACGTCGACGATCTTTACACCTGGTATAAATCCGGCACCAAGCCGAGCGACGGGCTTGAGCTGGCCCTGAGCCATATGTTCAACCGCGTTCCCGTCGTGGACGAACTCAACAAATTCGCCGACGCGCAGCTGAAGAAGCGGGGCTTAAAGGACGACAACCTCGTTCTCTATGGTTTTTCGCTGGGCGGGGCCATCGTGGTGCAGATGGCGACGCGGCGCCCCGACAAATGCGCGGCCGTCGTCGCCCATTCCTCGCCGGTCTTCCCCATCATGAAGGCGAAATCGAAGCCCGACATGATGCTGCTGATGGGCGACCAGGACCATTTCTTCTACACGACCGACAAGGGCGTGAAAAAGCCGGGCAAGCTGAAACGCGCCTTCGACAAGGCCATGTCGACGATCAGCGTGCATTACGAAGCGTCGCTCAAGCGCCTGAAACGCGCGGGCTTCCCGACCACCGGCGTGCTGGTGAACGGGCTGCACCATACGATGAACGAAGAATCCTTCCAGCACACGGTGACCTTCCTCAAAAATCACCTGAAGGGGCCATGACAAAATTTGCGGCCATAAAAAAATCCCCGGGCTTGCGCGCGGGGATTTTTTTATAGAACGGTTGACGAATTAGCCGCAACCGCCGCCGCCGGGGCAGCAGCCGCCGCCTTTTTTGGGAGGCGCAGGGCATTTTTCGTCATTGGCGGGCTTCGCCGGGCATGCGGGCGCCGGAGGCGTTGCAGCTTTGTCGCCTTTGCAGGGGCAGGCCTTGCCGAAATCTTTACAGCAGTCGCCTTTAGCTTTCTTGTGGTGATGCTTGCTCATGGTGTCTCTCCTAAAGATGGGTTGGACCAAGAAAAGCATACTCCCGCTTTTCCGCCTTTGCCAGAGATTCAATAGGCCGATTTTTTGAGAATGGTTAGCATTCAAAAGGGCATGCTCGCGGCCGGTATTACGTCAATTAAATTGAAAACTGCGCAGCTATCATGATTTCATTTATAACAGGCTAGAATGAACGAAAACTCAGGCGCAATGACGACACTCCTGGACATTTATGAGAAGAAACTGGCGGCAGGGGAACTATCGCACGACCCCGACCAGCGGCACGCCATCGTTGCGCTGGAAGGCCTGAAAAAGGCGCTTCAGGGCTATCAGCCGGGGCAGAAGACAGGATTCATCTTCAAACGCGCTGTCGAGTCGCCGAAGGGCTTTTATCTTCACGGCGGCGTGGGGCGCGGCAAGTCGATGGTCATGGACCTGTTTTTCGCGGCGGCGCCCGTCGAGAAAAAACGCCGTGTGCATTTCCACGCCTTCATGCTTGAGGTGCATGATTTTCTTTTCAACCTGCGCTCTTCCCGCGCCAAGGGCGATACCGACCGCATCGACGGCGACCTTCTGGCGGCGGCCGACAAAATCGCCTCCGAAGCCGCGCTGCTGTGCTTCGACGAATTCCAGGTCAAGGATGTGGCGGATGCCATGATATTGGGCCGGCTGTTCACGGCTTTGTTCGAGCGCGGGGTCGTGACCGTCATGACCTCCAACATCGCGCCGGACGACCTCTATGCCGACGGGCTGCAGCGCGACCGCTTTATCCCCTTCATCAACCTCCTGAAGGAAAAGCTGAATGTGATGGCCTTCACGGGCGCGACCGATTACCGTCTGCGGCGCTTGCGGGAACTGAAGGTCTATTTCTGGCCGCATGACGCCGACGCGCACCGCGAAATGCAGGGCATATTCAGGGCGATCGCGGGCAGCGACCCGGGGGCGCCCGTGGACATCCATATCAAGGGGCGCGTGATTCACGTGCCGAGGGCCGGCCCGCGCGTGGCGGCCTTCACCTTCGCGGAGCTGTGCGAAACCCCCAAAAGCGCGCTGGATTACCTTGAACTCGCGAAACGCTATTCGGTTTTCATCGTCGAGAATGTGCCGCGCCTCGACGACGCGCGGCGCGACGCGGTGACGCGCTTCATCACGCTGATCGACACGCTCTACGACAGCCACGCCAAGATCGTGATCTCCGCCGCTGCGCCGCCTGCCGAACTTTACCGCGGCGACGACAATAAACAAACTTTTGAGCGCACCGTCAGCCGCCTGATGGAAATGCAGTCGCGCGAATACAGGGAGGTCTAGGCCATGTTCTCCTTCCTCAGGAAACTCTTCGGCTCCGACAAGAAGCGCTATGCGGAGCAGCGCAAAAGGCTCGAAAGCAAAGACCCCGCGCAGCTGAAGTCGCTGGCGGAAGGCAAGGACACGCATCCCGAAATCCTGTACTTTCTGGCCAAGACGGGCGGGCCGGAAACGCGCCGCGCCGTCGCGGTAAACCCCTCGACGCCCGTGCATGCTTCCACGCTGCTGGCGACCGACGAAAGCCTGGACGTGCGTCTTGCGCTTGCGGGAAGGCTTGTCGAGCTGCTGCCGGACCTTTCGGCGGAAAAGTACAGCCAGCTCTATGCCTATGCCGTGCAGGCGCTGGGCATGCTCGCGCAGGACGAGGTTTTCAAGGTGCGCAAGGCGCTCTCCACCACGCTGCGCGACTACGCGAAGGCGCCGCCGCCGGTCGTCGCGCGCCTCGCCCGCGACGTGGAACGCGAGGTGGCGGAGCCGATTTTGCGCTTCTGCCTGGCGCTCGCCGACGACGACATGCTGGATATCCTGAAGGGGCACCCGGAAAAATGGGTCGTGCAGGCGATCGCCGGTCGTCCCGCCATCAGCGCGGGCGTCGCGGACGCCATTTTCGACACGGAAGACGAAAAGGGAACCGAAGTGATGCTCGGCAACCCGGGCGCGCAACTGTCGGAAGCGACGCTCGGAAAAATCATCGAGCGGGCGCGCAACTATCCCGAATGGCACAAGCCGGTGGCCCTGCGCCGCGAGCTGTCGGTGGATATGGCGCGCCGGCTGACGGGTTTCGTCAACTCGGCCATCCTCGATGTGCTCCGGAAGCGCAGCGATTTCGATGCCGCGACGCGCGCGGGCATCGCGGCCGTCGTCCAGCGGCGCATGGAATACCAGCGGGAGGGAAGCCCGGAGGAGCCGCCGGAGAAAAAGATCGAGCGCTATGCGGCGGCCAAACGGCTGTCCGCCGACGTTCTGCTCGACGCCCTGTCATGGCAGGAAACCGATTTCGCCATCCTCGCCTTGTCGAAAATGTCGGGCATCGCCCCCGATACGGTCCGGCGCATGCTGGGCGCGGGCGCCAAGCCCATCGTCGCCCTGTGCTGGAAAGCGGGCATTGCGCCGCGCGTCTGCGTCGATATCCAGCGCCTGGCCGGCAAGCTGCAGCCGCGGGAGCTGCTCTATCCGAAAGGGGGCACCGATTATCCCCTGTCGCCGGTGGATATGCAGTGGCAGCTTGAGTTCTTCGGAGTCCGGACATAATATAGGAACCAGGGATCCGAAAGGGGCAGGGGTATGGATCGTCTTCTCCAGGAAACGCAGAAAAAGGCGGGCGAAGGCGATGCGGCCGCCATGATCCGCCTGTCCTGCTGGCATCACAGCGGGGAGCAGGGCCTCGATCCCGATCGTATCAAGAGTTACGAATGGGCCAGCAAGGCGGCGCTGGCCGGCAATACCGAGGCCCAGTGCATGGTCGCCCTCAAGCTCGAGGGCGGCGACGGCGTCAAGCGGGACATGGTCAAGGCCTTTGAAATGTACCGCAAGGCCTATGAAGGCGGCGACGCCAGGGCCTGCTACCAGCTCGCCACTTTCTTCGAGGGAGCCAAGGGCATGGAAGCGCACCTGCCGACGGCTATCGCCTATTATGAAGAGGGCGCAAAACGCGGCTGCGGCGCATCGCAGTACCAGCTGGCGTTCCGCTGCCTTACGGGCAACGGGGTGGAGCGTAACCCGGGCCGCGCCCTCAGCCTGCTGGAAGAATCAGGCCGCAACGGCGTGCCTTCCGCCTTCGACATGCTGGGGCGCCTCTACCTGGAAGGGCGCGATGCGCCCAGGGACCCCGGCAAGGCCTTCGACTTCTTCACGCGCGCGCTCGAATTTTTCGACGTCGATTACGCTATTTCCATCGGCGACTGCCCCATCTATTACGCGCTGTGTCTTCTGACCGGCACGGGCTGCGTCGAGAACCGCAAGCTGGGCATGGAAGTGCTGCAGGTCGCAGCCGATGCCGAAAATCCCGTCGCCCGCGAAGTTTTGTCCGAGCGCGTTATCCGGAACCCCCAGATTCAGTCCAGCTTCGGCTTCAACGCCGCCGAGGCCTACCGGAAAACCGGCAAGGCGGACTGGGACATTTCGCATTTGTTTTAGCAGAAAGCCTAATGCGCCCAGCCGGCGGCCGGGAGAATCTGTTTAAAGACGGCCATGCCCGACAGGTAGCTCTCCTTCAGGCGCCCGCCCAGCGCCCTTGCCTCGTCGATGCGCTGCTCGATGCAGCACATCTCGATGCCTTCGGCCAGCGCCTGCACATCGCTGAAACCGAACATGGCGCTCATGGATTTCAGCTCGTGCGCGGAATGGCGCATCGTTTCGGGGTCGCTCTTCGCGCTGCCGGACTCGATGTCGCCGATCAGGCGGCCAAGTTCTTTTATGCCTTCGTCGATGAACCCGGTGACGTATTCTCTGCCCAGGGTTTTCTCGATGCTGGTGAGGTTTTCGAGCGCGATCTTTTTCGAGGCTGCAGGCCGGGCGGGTACAGCCTGCCCCTTCACGGCGGAAGGAACCTGCCGCGCCATAGCCCTGTATAAGGCTTCAGGGTTGATGGGCTTTGAAACGTAATCGTTCATGCCGGCGGCAAGGCAGCGCTGTTCGTCGCCCCGCACGGCATTGGCGGTCAGCGCGATGATGGGAATGTCTTTATGTTTTCCGGCCAGCTTGCGGATTTCGCCCGTGGCGGTCAGCCCGTCCATCAGCGGCATCTGCATGTCCATCAGCACGAGGTCATAGGCGGAATTTTCGTCGCGCAGATGGTCGACCGCCTCCGCGCCGTCGGCCGCGATGGTGAAGCTGTGGCCGCCCTTTTGCAGGAGGCCGGATATGACCTTCTGGTTAATCTTGTTGTCTTCCGCCACCAGCACGTTGAGCGGCTTCATCTGGGGTAGGGCGCTTTCGCTTTCCGCCGCTTCCTGCGCGGGCGCCGCGGCAACCTCCAGCGGGATTTCGAACCAGAAGGTGCTGCCCTCGTTCGGGCGGCTGGTCACGCCGAGGCTGCCCTTCATGAGCTCGACGATCTTTCGGCAGATGGCGAGGCCGAGCCCCGTGCCGCCGAAGCGGCGGGAGACGGAAGAGTCCGTCTGCGAAAACTCCTTGAACAATTTTTTCTGATCGTCCCCGGAAATGCCGATGCCGGTGTCCTCCACCGCGAAACGCACCGTGCCGGGCATTCCTCCCGCGATCACGCGCAGGGTCACGCGGCCCGACGGCGTAAATTTTATGGCGTTGCTGGTCAGGTTCAGTAAAACCTGGCGCAGCCGCGTGACGTCCCCGCGCGCGTAGGCCGGCACGCCCTTATCGATGACGGACACAAGCTTCAGGCCCTTCTCGTCCGCGCGACCCTTCATGAGCGCGACGACGCTATTCACCAGCCGCTCGACGCTGAATTCGACGGCTTCGATATCGAATTTCCCGGCCTCCATTTTCGAAAAATCGAGGATGTCGTTGAGGATAGTCAGCAGGGTCTCGCCGGAATAATGCACGGTCTCGATGAAATCCCGCTGTTTTGCGTCGAGCGGGGTATCTTTCAGGAGCGAGACGATGCCGAGGATGCCGTTCAGCGGCGTGCGCACCTCGTGGCTCATGGTGGCCAGGAATTCCGATTTCGCCCTGTTCGCGGCCTCCGCCTCGACGCGGGCTTTTTCGAGATTGATTTCAAGCTTGAACGAGGCGCGTCGCTGCTGCGTGCCGAGATAGACGTTCATCAGGACCAGCGGCACGAGCGTGCCGAGCGTGAAGTTCATGGAATACATCACGTCGGGCGACACATGATAAGAAATCATATAGGTTTCGATGATCATGACAGTCCCGAAAAGCGCCGCAGTGGCGACATATAGTTCGACCATGATGGATATAATGAACAGCGGCAGCAGCAAGATGCCAAGGCCCAGAATCAGGCCGTTGTTGACGAGGACCATGGTGGCGCAGGTCGTCCAGCCTGTGGCGACAAGCACGCTGCCGCCCAGGATGTTTGCGTATTTCGGGACTGAGGGGCGAAATGACAGGGCGAAGCCGGCCGCGAAAATGGCCATCATGCCGAGGCGGATCCAGAGCGCCTGCAGGAAGCTTTCCGGCGTGCCGAAGTGATAATCCCAGATCAGCCAGATGGGATAGCAGAAAAATCCCATCACGGTGCCGCCGCGGAAAAAGGGCATGAAACGCGGCGCGTTCAGCAGGTTATACTGCGCCTCCATCTCCGGCGGAAGTTCAACGGCAAGCGGGTTTTTGAAAAGCTTCATGCGTCAATAAGACAACGCCGATACCGGGAATGCAAGTTTTAAGGGCGGGGCCCGGGC
>SCTB01000068.1 GCA_004297545.1 Alphaproteobacteria bacterium | reverse complement strand
GATGAGTATGTCGTTTGAGCCGTCATTTTCCAAAGTATGCCTCTAAAAAGCCCAAAAAAGCAGCCGCAGCGGACGTTGAAAGCTGGCGCAGCCTGATTCTGGCGCATAGCGCATATCTTTCGGCGAATCTCGAACAGTACGCGGGTCTCCCTGCCGATCCCGGTTTCGCCGCGGCCCTTGACGCGGCGAGAAAGGAAGCCGACGCTGCGCCTGACACGGGCGAGCTCATGGCCACCCTGCGCCGCGCGAAAAGAAAAATCGCCGCGCTGACGGCGATCGCAGATCTAAAATACGAGTGGGACGACCTGACAGTCATGCGACGCCTTTCTGAATTCGCCGATTTCGCCGTGACGGTTTCGCTTGAGCATTTGTTAAGGGAAGCACATGCCCGCAAGACCATCCGCCTGCCCAATCTAAAAGATCCGCTTCAGGGGTGCGGCGTCGCTGTCATTGCTCTCGGCAAATGGGGCGCCTTCGAGCTGAACTATTCCAGCGACATCGACCTGATGGTCCTTTTCGATCCGCAGAAGTCCCCGGTGAAAGACAAAGACGAAACGCAGAACTTCTTCATCCGCCTTACGCGCGACCTGGCCCGCATTCTCGACCAGCCGACGGAAGACGGCTATGTCTTTCGCACCGACCTGCGCCTGAGGCCCGACCCGGGCGCCATGCCGCTTGCCGTTTCGATCGGCACGGCGGAAACCTACTACGGCAGCCTCGGCCAGAACTGGGAGCGCGCGGCGATGATCAAATCGCGGCCCGTCGCGGGCGACGCTGCGGTAGGCGCGGATTTCATGAAAATCATGTCCTCCTGGATCTGGCGGCGCAACCTAGATTTCGCGGCGATACAGGACATCCATTCCATCAAGCGCCAGATCAACGCAAAGCAGGCGCATAAAGGGCGCGCCACGGCCAAGGGCAACCCGTTCCTGAATTTCAACGTGAAGCTCGGCCACGGCGGCATCCGCGAAATCGAATTCTTCGCCCAGACGCAGCAGCTTATATATGGAGGCCGGGAGCCGCGGCTGCGGGAGGCAGCGACGCTGGCCGCTCTGGCGGCGCTGGCCTCAACCGGACATATCCCCGAAGAAGTGCGTGCGCGGCTGGAAAAGGCTTACCTGTTCCTGCGCCGCGTGGAGCACCGGCTGCAGATGCAGGACGACCGGCAGACCCATACACTGCCCGCCGCCACAACCGCCTTCGCCGATTTTTCGCGCTTCATGGAATATGCGTCGCCGGAGAAATTCACGGCGGATCTCGCGGCGCATACCGGCGCAGTCAAGAAGCTTTATGCGGAACTGTTCACGGAATCTCCCAGCCTCGCGGGCCCCGGAAACCTTGTCTTCACCGGCGTCGAGGACGACCCCGAAACCCTGGAAACGCTGAAAAAAATGGGCTTCGCAGAACCTGCCCGGGTGACCTCGGCCATTCGCGGCTGGCACCACGGGCGCTACCGCGCCGTGCGCAGCGAGCGCGCGCGGCAGATACTGACGGAACTTGTGCCGCACCTGCTGAAGGCCTTCAGCGGCACGCCGCACCCGGACGACGCCTTTATCCGTTTCGACCGCTTTCTCGAGCGCCTGCCCTCGGGCATCCCGATTTTCTCGATGTTCATGAAGCACCCGCCGCAGATGGAACTTGTCGCCGACGTCATGGGCACCTCGCCCGCGCTGGCCGGGCATCTCGGCACGCATCCGCAGGTGCTTGACGGCGTCCTGTCGCGCGACTTCTTCGGACGCCTGCCCGACCTGGCATGGCTGAAGGAAGAACTTTCGCGCTATTTAACTTCCGCGCGGGATTACCAGGATATCCTGGACTTTACGCGGCGATGGGCGCGGGAAAAGAGGTTTCATGCCGGCATCCACATTTTGCGACGCCTATCGGAGCACGGCCGCTGCCGCCTTTACCTGTCCGACATCGCGGAAGCCGCGCTGTCCTGCCTTGTGCCTCTGGTGGAAAATGAATTCGCGCAGGCGCACGGGCGCTTCAGGACCGGGGAATTCATTCTCCTCGGCATGGGCAGTTTCGCCGCGCAGGAGATGTTCGCGGACAGCGATCTCGATATCGTCGCCTTGTACAGGACGGACGCGAGGGAAAAGACCAGCGACGGCGACAAGCCCCTGCCGCCGAACGTCTATTACATCCGCCTGATGCAGCGGCTGATTGCGGCGCTCACCGCGCCGACGGCCGAAGGAATTCTCTACGATGTCGATGCGCGCCTGCGCCCTGCCGGCGAAAAAGGGCCGATCGCGGCGCAACTGGAAGGATTTTTCGAGTACCAGCGCAAGGACGCCTGGGTCTGGGAGCATATGTCGCTCATCCGCTCCCGGCTGGTCTATGCGGCGCCGAAGACGGCGGCCACCTTCAATCGCGAGATTGAAAAAATCCTCTCCGATCCGCGCGACGAAAAAAAGCTGCGCCACGACATGCTGGACATGCGCGCCCGCGTTGAAAAGCAGTTTGGCTCGAAGGACAACTGGAACATGAAATACCGCCGCGGCGGGATCATGGACATCATGTTCGCCGCGCATTTCCTCGTGCTGCAAAACGCCGCGAAGCACGACAGCCTGTTCCATCCCTCTCTGGAGGAAACGCTGCAACGCCTGCAGGCGAAAAAGCTGGTATCGAAGCGTGACGCCGCGCCGTTGCTGCGCGCGCTGCAGCATGCGCAGGATGTTCAAAGCTACCTGCGCCTTGCGGCTGAGCTTCCCTTCGACCCCTCCAGGGCTTCGCCGGGCCTCGGAAACGCGCTGGCCGCCAGCGTTACAGGCAAGAAAAAGGCCGCGTTCAAGCCTTTCGCTGCGACGCTGCAGAAGGGTTTTGCGGCGAGTTACGCGGCGTATAAGAGAATAATGAAATAATATTGTCTTTCGCGTAGCGAAAGCCCTTGGTCCCCTCTCCTTTGGGAGAGGGTGGGGTGAGGGTACTTACCTGTCGCGCAATCTGAGAGTCCGGAAAGTACCCTCATCCTAGCCTTCTCCCAGAGGGAGAAACAGATTTAACTAACATCTTGACAACACTTAATTAATTTTCTAGTTTTGCCATACACTACACCTGCACAGCTTCAGTCAAAACAAGGGCTTACGCGGCCCACCTTCACAGAACCTGCACAGCATTGGAAACAGTTGTATGGCATTCATGCGCGACAAGCAAGAACTCAAGCCCGGCCTTGTAATCTTCCGCCGGACCGACGTTGAACATAACGAATGGTACTGCCGCATTAAAATCCCGAAAGTTGACCGCTACAAGACGATTTCGCTAGGGACCGCGGATGTTGATAAGGCCCGAACGGAGGCGATTGAAAAAGAGTTCGAGATGCGTATCAAAATCAAAAACGACGTGCCCGTTTTCGATAAGCG
>SCTB01000067.1 GCA_004297545.1 Alphaproteobacteria bacterium | reverse complement strand
TCCGGATGTTAATGGACCTGCCTGATAATATAGTGTCTTAAACGGGCCTGTAAACCTTCAAGCTTTTGGCCAGCATCTTCACGTTCAGGGGGTAGCTCGCCTTGGTGACCTCGCCGTCGAGGATGATGTCGAATTCCTTGGGCGCCCTTTTGCTCTTCGGCTGTATGACAAGCTCCGGCGCCGCCTGCACCTTGACGCCCTTGGCCGTGGTCCAGGACCCGTCCCAGAGCTTGGGCAGGATGGTCGCCCAGCGTACGCCGCCCTTGAAGGAATAGAAGCCCAGCAGGCCGTCGCTGTCGTTGCGCGCGAGCATTTTTTCGATGATAGGCTTGAGGCGCTTGGCCGTCGGCAGCAGGATCTCGCCGTCGTTCGATTTCGGCTGGAACTGGTTGTTGCTGACGATGAAGATGCGGCCCCTGTGCTCCTGGCCCGAGACGTCGAGCTTCACGCGGCGCCCGGCGACCATGCCGAAAGCCATCGACAGGAACTTGCCCGCGGCCTTGACCATGCTCATGAATGTCTTGTCACGGTGCAGCTCGCGCGCGGCGTAAAAGTCGACCGTGTTCTGGTCGAGCATGATGCCGACGAGGAAATTCTTGCCGTTGACGTTGCCGACATCGACCTTGTCGGGCTTCACATTCGCATATTGCTTCGCGGCTTCCGTGAAATCGGCCGAAAAGCCGAGCTGGCGCGCAAAGAGGTTATGGGTGCCCAACGGCAAAACGCCCAAGGTGATGTCGTCGCGCCCCAGAAACTCGCCCGCCGCGGCCAGCACCGAGCCGTCGCCTCCGCCCAGGATCAGGCCGCGCTTTTCCTTTTTAACGCCGTCTTTGCTGTCCTCATCGACCTTGTTGTCGACGGTCCATTGCCTGACCGTGGAAACGATGTCCTTGCCTTCGATAAAGTTTATCGAGTTCAGGCGAGCCCCCAAGGATTTCTCGAGCCCTTCGCGCACCTTGTCCTCGCCGAGATGCAGCACCGTACCGGAGCGCCGGTTGATGATGACATCGATCTTTTCTACAGCGGTTTCGGGCGCTTGGGCGGCGGCTTCTTGTTCGGACATGGGACCCTCGGGTGAGTTTATTATGACTAATTACGTATTTACATACTATACATGCCGGACGGATGCAACCCCCTATTTCAGCCCCTCCTTTACAAGAAAAAGCTGGAATTTTAAGGATTCGTCCTATAAATATCTGTGACTTAACTCCGCTGTTCCCTGGTAGCTCAGTGGTAGAGCAAGCGACTGTTAATCGCTTGGCCGTAGGTTCGAGTCCTACCCAGGGAGCCATTCTTCCCATCCATTCCCCGCATGCAGAGACATTCGCATGAAAAACCCCGCTATCGGCGGGCTTTTTGCGATAGCCGATTTCGGTTGGCCTTTAGAGACAAGTTACACATCAAGCATTGAAAATGCTTGCCATATATCGCGGATATTTTTCAGTTTTGACTCAGGTCAAATCCCTTTCCGGAGAATTGATGAAAAATCCCTCATCATCACAATCTGGCAGGAGAACACCCTATGCTCGGCAAATTCGCCCTCAAGCAGTTTCAGGCACTCAACAACGGCATTTCGGACACGCAGCGCGCGGCGCTGGAAACGGGGACGGTAGGCTATGAAGCCTCGGTATTCGCCGGCAAGCCGGACTGGAAGGGCCTCCTGTCGCTCCCCGCCCCTGAACTGTCGCCGGAAGAGAAATCCTTTCTCGACAACGAAGTCGAGGAATTATGCCGCCGCATCGACGACTGGAAAATCAGGGACGAGCTGCAGGACATGCCGGATGACGTCTGGCAATTCCTGAAAGAGAAAAAATTCTTCGGGATGATCATTCCCAAGGAATACGGCGGGCTGGGCTTCTCCGCCCAGGCGCATTCGGCCGTCGTCACGAAAATCGGCACCCGCAGCGGCACCGTCGCCGCCAATACGATGGTGCCCAACTCGCTGGGGCCCGCGGAGCTGCTGTCGCGCTATGGCACGCCGGAGCAGAAGGACCATTACCTGCCCCGCCTCGCGGACGGGCGCGAAGTCCCCTGTTTCTCCCTGACCAGCCCGCAGGCTGGGTCCGACGCCACGAACCAGAAAGACGATGGCGTCGTCTTCAAAAACAAGGTCGACGGAAAGCTCTATATAAAGCTGAACTGGGACAAGCGCTATATCACGCTGGCGCCGGTCGCCACGCTGTTCGGCATCGCTTTCAACCTGAAAGATCCGGAACATCTGCTGGGAGACAAGGAAGCCGTCGGCATCACGCTGGCCCTGATTCCCGCCGAAACGCCCGGCATCCAGAAGGGCCTGCGCCACCATCCCATCGGCGCGCCTTTCCAGTGCGGGCCGCACCAGGGCAAGGACGTGGTTGTCCCGCTGGATTCCATCATCGGCGGTCCGCCATATGCGGGACAGGGCTGGAGCATGCTGATCAACTGCCTCTCCGTCGGTCGCTCTGTCTCCCTGCCCGCCTCTTCCGCCGCCTCGGCACGGCTGGCGGCGCGCGTCACCGGCGCCTACAGCTTCGTACGCAACCAGTTCGGCATGCCGCTTGCGAAGATGGAAGGCGTGCAGGAAGCGCTGGCCCGCATCGGCGGCCTCACCTACATGATCGACGCCGCCCGGACGCTGCCCCTGCAGGATCTCGACCTCGCGCACAAGGCCGGGAAGGAGGCGCGTCCCGCCGTTTCCTCCGCCATTCTCAAATACCACACGACCGAATCCGCCCGCAAAATTTCGCTGGATGCGATGGATATTTTCGCCGGCAAGGGCGTCTGCGACGGCCCCAACAATCCTGTCGGCATGATTTACCAGGGCGTGCCGGTCGGCATCACCGTCGAGGGGGCGAATATCCTGACGCGCTCCATGATGGTCTTCGGCCAGGCGGCGTTCCTGGCCCATCCCTACACGCTGAAAGAACTGAAGGCGGCCAGGGACAATGACGCTAAAGCGGCCGGAAAGCTGCTCCGCCAGCACCTGTGCAATATCTTCAACAACGTGGCGCGCAGCTTTGTCATGGGCATTACGAACGGCTGGAAGAGCCGCGCGCCGCAAAAGGGCCCGGACCAGAAATTTTATGGACGAATCAACCGGCTGAGTTCCGCCTATGCCTGCGCCGCCAACATCACCATGCTGGCGTTGCAGGGCTCTCTCGCGAAGAAAGAGCGGACATCGGCCCTGCTCGGCGACGTGTTCAGCAATCTTTACATGGCTTCGCAGGTGTTGCGCCGTTACAACTACGAGGGCCGCAAGAAGGAAGACACCCCGCTGATGCAATGGGCAGCCACGCAGTGCCTCTACCAGGCCGAGCAGGCGATGTATGAGCTGATTGACAATCACCCCAGCAAGCTGGCGCGGGCCTTCCTCAAGCCCATCGTCTTCCCGTTCGGCAGGCGCATGAAAAAACCCTCGCACGAACTGGACCGGAAGGTGGCGGAAGCGCTCTCCACGCCCGGCGGCGCCCGCGACAGGCTGACGGCCGGCATGTTTATCCCAAAAGATTCGGCTGATTTCATCGCGCGACTGGAAAAAGCCTTCGACCTCGCCCACAAGGCCTTTCCGCATGAACAGGCCTTGCTCAAGGCCGTCAGGAAAGGCTCCTTGAGCCAGTCGCAGGACCACATGAAGATGATTGAGGAGGCCCTGGACAAGAAGCTCATCGACGGCGACACGGCAAAGCTCCTGAAAGAAACGCAGGAAGCCAGGAACAGCGTCATCGCCGTCGACAGTTTCCCGGCGAACCAGAACCGGAAGCAGGCCGTGCCGGCTTCGGCGGGAGCGCCGAAGCCTTAAGGCGGGCAAAGCGCGGGGACATCTGTAGCGGGCTTTAACTTTCCTCCTTTGGAAGAATTATCTTTTAATATCAGCAGTTTAATATAATAGGCTGCAATATCCTCCCTCCTCTGCAAAAACCGCTGTTTAGCGGCCGTAAAAAATCAATATGATGTGGTGGAGGATTTGAAATGAGCCGCAACCAGCGTTACGACAGACAGACAATCATGCCCGAAATCGGCACCGCCGGGCAGGAGAAGCTTGCTGCCGCACGGGTGCTGGTCGTGGGCGCCGGCGGCCTTGGCTGCCCCGTGCTGCTGTACCTGGCCGGCGCAGGCGTGGGAACCATCGGCATCATCGATTACGACCAGGTTGATGAATCCAATTTGCAACGGCAAGTACTCTTTACCTCTGGCGATGCGGGAGAGATGAAAGCAACCGTCGCCAGGGATCGCCTGCTGCATTTGAATCCCGGCATCGCCGTCAATTCATATACCGAGGAACTGACGGATAAAAACGTCATCGGCCTGTTTTCGGACTACGACATCATTGTCGACGGCACCGACAACTTTCCGGCCAAGTTCCTGATCAATGATGCCGCGGTAAAAATGGGCAAACCCGTCATCTATGGCGCGATACAGGGTTTTGACGGGCAGGTATCGGTCTTTGACGCCGGATCGGGCCCCTGCTACCGCTGCCTGCACCCGAAAATCCCCGAAGGAGTCGTACTGAACTGCGCGGAAGCCGGAGTCATCGGGGCGCTGGCCGGCATCATCGGATCGATGCAGGCGGCTGAGGCCATCAAGTACATTGTGAAGGATGCGTCGTTTGCGCCGCTTACCGGGAAACTGTGGATGATCGACGCGCGCACGATGGAGACGCGCATCATCAAGGTGCCAAAACGTCCGGATTGTCCAGTCTGTTCACGCCCACCGGAGGAAATCCCGCTGGAAAGTTCGTCCCCGGTCTGTTTTATCGCCACCGCCGGGGAGATCGCCTGCGATGACCTGGTGCTGCAAGACGCTGTCCTGGTCGATGTGCGCGAGCTGCCAGAATGGTCGGCCGGACATATCGAAGGAGCGGTGCACCTGCCGCTGTCGGCTTTGCAAAAAAACCTGAATGTTTTCTCACCGCCGGGAAACGGCAAGTCCTGCATTTTTTATTGCCAGCGGGGGGCGCGCAGCAGAAAGGCCGCCGACATGCTGCTGAATGCGGGCTTTAGCAATCTCTACAGCCTGAAAGGCGGCTTTGAGGCCTGGCGCGCGCTGAATAAGGATACCCCTTCCCGCTAGGCCCGTCGCTTCAGGTCAACCTGCAGCGACACCTCGAGGTTGCCCTGCTGAACGGACACACCATCTTTGGAGCGGCCCATTTCCTGCAGATGTTCCAGCGTGGACAATGGCACCGCCAGGACAAACCCGTCCGCGGCGATATCCAGCGTCATGACAGGAGCGCCGCGCGCGACAATACGATACCCAAAATTCCGGGAACCGACGGCGAGACGCTGGTCCAGTTCGCCCGTTTCCAGCAGCTTTGCCAGATCATCCGGCGCAATCCGGAAACGAATGCTGTTTTCATCCATGCGCATGCTCATGACGCAATAGTCTCCCATTCTTCTTTTGTATTGATATTCGCCATCCCCTGCTCCCATCGCTCCGGCAGGCTGATCGCGCGCGCGCCGGCCGCCTGCAGCGCCCCCTTGACCGAAGGACCGTCGTAATCCGCCGGCGCGGAAGTGATAAAAGCAGGCAGCGGATGCCCTTCGTAAAACGCGCTGCTCTCGTGCCGCAAAAGCGCCTCAAGGGCCTCGGGCGCGAGCAGCGGCATATCCACCGGGACAAAAAGATACCCGTCATACTTTCCCCTGAAGTGGCCCATCAGGCCCATCATCGCGCGTGCCGGCCCTTCAAAACGCGCCGTATCAGGAATGCCCTTATACCCCGGCACTTCGCCGCTGATATGGACATCGGCACAACCGGCCTGCCGCAGCTTTTCCATCATATGCTCGACCAGCGGCCGCCCGCGATAGGGCAGCAGGGCCTTGTTCGTGCCCATGCGGGAAGACTGCCCGCCCGCGAGCACGATGCCGGCAATGCGCCTATGCGTGGATGTGGCTTTTGTGATCATCGCCTTGTCCATGCTGGCACAAGGCGTGCCCCTGCACCCATTCGCTGTCGCCGTCGGCGTAATGCTCCTGCTTCCAGATTGGAGCGCTGTGCTTGAGCTCCTCGATGAGAGTGCGGCAGGCCTCGAAGCTTTCCGCGCGGTGCGGCGTGCTGACGGCGATGGCGACGCTGATGCCGCCGACGTCAAGGCGGCCTTTGTAATGCGCCAGGTATATGTTTATTTTTCCGCCATAAGAATCTCGCACCTTCTCGCACAGTTTCAGCAGGACTTTCTCCGCCAGCGGCTCGAAGACATCATAACTGACGCCGACGACGTCCTTGCCGAGATTGGTGCGGCGCACGGCGCCGATGAAGCTGTTGAAGGCGCCATGCGCGGGATCGGCCACGAAGTCATGCGCCGCCGTTATATCGATCGGCTTCGTTGTGACGCTGACATGAATTTTTCCCGGCATATTATCCTCCACATACGGGGGGCAGGATCGCAAGACAGCTATCCCTTGTCAGGACTGCGGCGCCATCGATGATTTCATTGTCGTTGGCAAGCGCCGAATCCCGGATGAGCAGGGGATCCGCCAGTTTCAGGACTTCCGCGAGACGTGACTTCACCGTCTCCGCCGTGCTGCCCTTTGGCACCGTGAAATCCACACTTTCGCCGTACTTCCGGAACGCGCCGAAGAGACGCATGTTGATATTTATATCAGCCATGTTTTCCTCCGCATACCATCGACAGCGCATGGGGCAGTATGGGAAGAAGCGCTTCCATCCCCTCCCGGACCGCCTTCGGGCTGCCCGGCAGCGAGATAATCAGCGTCCCGCCCAGCATCCCTGCCGCGCTGCGGGACAGCCAGGACTTATTCGTTACCTCGGCCCCGTCCTTGCGCAGCAATTCGCCGAAACCCGGCACCATGCGGTCGCAGATCTTTTCCAAAGTTTCCGGCGTCACATCGCGCCTTGACAGCCCCGTGCCGCCGGACGTCACGACAAGGTCTGGCTTCATCTGCTTCACGATTTTCTGCAGGTGTGCGGAAATAGCATCGGCGTCATCTTTTAAAACCGTATAGTCCGTCAAGCGCGCGCCGGCGCTTTGAAGAAATTCTTTCAGCACAGGCCCGGACTTGTCTTCGTAAATGCCGTCCGCGGCCCGGTCGCTCATGATGACTATGGCTGCGCTTAAACCCTTGAGCGGCTTCTGGTCGGGGAGCTGCGCCGCCAGCCAGTCCGGGATGCCGCCCGGGTTCACCCAAAGCCCGCTTTTTCCGCCTTCTTTCACGAGCAGCCGTACATCCCCGATCGTCAGCGCGGGTTCGGTGCCCTTGACCAGGTCCCAGATCGTGGCCAGCGCCGCCTGCACCGCCATCACGGCTTCCATCTCCACGCCTGTCTTGGCATGGGCGGTAACCTGCCCGTAGACCGTCACCGCATCCGGCTCCTGCGGGATGCAATGGATGCTGACCTGATCGAGCGGCAGGGTATGACACATCGGGATAAGATCCGGCGTCTTCTTGGCCCCCATGATCCCCGCGATTTCAGCCAGCCCCAGCACGTCGCCCTTGGGCAGGCTTTTTTCGAGGATCTTCCGGAACGCCTCGCGGCCGACCGTGATCGTACCGCAGGCAATGGCGCGGCGCCGGGTCACGCGTTTCTGGCCGACGTCGATCATCCTGAAAAGCGGCGCCTGCGTCGCCGGCGGCAGTTCGATAATTTTCTTCGTCTTGGTCGGCATATCGTTATCCTCCTATGGATGCCAGGTTCGTCCGGACGCCGGTATCTCCCGTTTGCAGGAAATGAGTGCTCTTTTTAATCTGCATCAGGCGCATGACGGTTTCCTGCAGCTCTTCCTTCTGACCGTCTTCCTGCATCAGGTGACGCAGCGAATGACCGCCGGCGCCGAACAGACACAGGTGCAGGTCGCCCCAGGCGGAAACCCTCAGGCGGTTGCAGGTCTTGCAGAAATCCTTTGAATAAGGCGCAATAATGCCGATGCGCCCCTGATAATCCGGATGCGCGTATTCGACGGCCGGGCCCGCTCCTTCTTCACGTTCCAGCTCCTGCCAGCCGCGCTGTTCCAGCTTTTTCCGGATGACCGTCGCCGGAATGTGATACTTGCGGAAGTAAGCAAGATTGTCGCCGGTCTGCATCAGCTCGATAAAGCGTAGAGAAACGGGACGATTGGCGATGAAATCCAGAAATCCGCCCAGTTCACCGTCGTTCAGCCCCTTCAGCAGGACAGCGTTGATTTTGACCTTGTCGAAGCCCGCATCAAGCGCGCATTGCACCCCGTCCACGACTTCTTCCAGACGGTTATGCCCTGTAATTTCATGAAATTTCCGGGGATCCAGAGAGTCGATACTGACATTGATCGCGCGCAGGCCTGCGTCGTAATACTCTTTTGCCCGCTCCGGCAGCTTGTAGCCGTTGGTTGTGAACGCCACTTTGCGGATACCGGGTATCGATGACACAACCCTGGCAATATCGCTGAAATCCTTCCGCACCGTCGGCTCGCCGCCCGTCAGCCGGATTTTCCAAGTGCCCATGCCCGCGAAAGCCTCGGCAAGGCGCCTTATTTCCTGCAGGGTCAGGAAAGAATCCTCGCGCGTCTTTTTATGCCCGTCCGGCAAACAATAGGTGCAACGGAAGTTGCACACATCCGTGACCGAGAGACGGAGATACGGGAAGCGCCGCCCGAAGCGGTCCTCGATAGCGTATTCCTTATCCAAGTTCGCTCCTTTCCAAACACGGGAGGCCGCGGCGTTTCCCCCGCGACCCCGGCAGCAAGACCATATTCCTGAAGGAACTTAGGCTTTGCCGCTCGGAGTTTTGCCTTTTCATACAAGGCTATTAATTATATTCTATGACAGCAGCTGTTGCAGCGATTTGATTTGTATCAAGACTGAAAAAGAAACATGGAATTATCGGAATCTCTAAAGCGCGCCCCCCTTTTCAGCGGTCTTGACGTCGGGACGATTGATTTCTTTGCCAAAAACAGCCACAAGAAACAATATGGTAAGGGAGCGGACCTTTTCGCCATGGGGGACCAGGCAGACGCCTTTTACTTCATTATCGACGGCTGGGTAAAACTGTACCGCATGACCCGCGAGGGGGAAGAGGTCATCATTAATGTTTTCGCGCCCGGCGAGACTTTTGCCGAGGCCGCCGTTTTCAGCCCCTTCCGCCGCTATCCCGTCAATGCCCAGGCTGTCGAGGATACCACCGTGCTGGAGATACCCCGCCAGTTGTTCGTGGACAAGATCCGCGAAAACAGCGAGTTTGCCCTCATGATGCTGGGTTCCATCTCCGCCCGGCAGCGGCTGCTGGTACAGCAAATCGATCAGATTACCTCCAAGAGCGCACCGCAGCGCATCGGCACGTTCCTCCTGCGCCTGTGCCCGCCGAACCGCACGAACAATGTCGTCGTCAATCTGCCGTATGATAAATCGCTGATTGCCCGACGCCTGAACATCCAGCCTGAAACATTCTCCCGCGCGCTCAACCAGCTCAAGCCCCATGGCGTCAACATGGAAAAGCGCCAGATCACCATCAGCAATACCGCAAGCCTGGCCGATTTCTGTGATCTGGACGAGCGCGACCGGCCCTGCTGATCTTTGCTATGCCGGCAGCCCGTCTGGCCGCGGCTTTACCAGCATCGGGGCGTAGACGGGCAGATAGAGCGCAAAACAGAGCGCCCAGAGAATGCCGGAAGCTGCGATCCAGAAAATGTAATATCCGGGCAGCACGACGGGCCCCAATACGCGCAGGATGGCCGCCAGCTGCATGATCCCGAACATCAGCACCGTCATCGGCCGCGCCAGCAGGTGGCGGCCGGTATGGCCCAGCGTGACGCGGCACATCATCCCGATGCACATGCTGCCGATGCAGCCCGTCGTCAGCGCATGCAGGGCGACGGTCAGCATGCCCAGACCAAATCCCGCCAGTCCCAGCATCAAAAGCCCCAGTACAAGCCATGCGTATCCCGCATGCAATATCCACAGCATGGGGTCTTTAAAGACTTTCAGGGTATGGTAATGGCGGAACCTTGCCAGATGCAGCACGGCCGCGGCAACGGCGGCCAGGCCCGTTACCGGGGATGCTGCGCCTGCCAGCACGAAGGATGCAGCGACGCCCGCCATCGAGAGCAGGCACAGAATGTCCAGCTTGGACTGATCCTGCTGATAGACGACCAGCCCCGTGCGGCGCAGGCCCGCAACCGTAAAGGCCGGAATAATCCGCCCCCCGACCAGCGAAATCATGGCGATGATGACGAGCACGGCGACATGGAGCGGCAGGCGGTCCTGCATGATGAAAAATGCAACATTGCAGGAAAACAGCGCCGTCAGCAGCCCCAGGAAAATGAAGTTGCGGGTATTCTTTGCCTTGAGCAGCGGCAGCGACAGGCTGACGGCGAGCGCCGGTATAAATAGGTTGTCCGCGACGGCGGTCAACCAGAGCGGCAGCCCGTTCACATTCATCGTGATCCGCCCGGCAATCCACAGCAGGCACAGCCCCATCAGGTGCAGCTGCCGCACCGGCGCGCCGCCGGTCCAGTTCGCAACAGCCGTGAGCAAAAAGCCGGCGACGACCGCAAGGACGAAGCCGTATATCATTTCATGGGCATGCCAGAGAACAGGGTCGACAAAGCTGCCGGGTTGCCCCCAGAGTCCCGCATTATACCCGGTCCAGCCCAGCAGGCTGACGGCGCTGTAGGACGCCGCCAGAAGAAAAAACGGCCGGAAACCCCGGCCCAGCATCGGATGCTCGAACAAAGACATGCTAGACGGCGCGGGCATGGCGGTTTTGCGCTCCCTCGAAGTAAGAATCAAACGCCGCACAAACAGACCTGACGAACGGGCGTCCGGATTCCGTTATAGTGACCACAGAACCATCCAACTCAACGATGCCATCCTGCTCCATCTGCCGCAGATAGGCGACGTCTTCCGCCAGATGTGCTTCAGAAAATCCGTGGCGGCGGCAGGCGTCCGCCGCGTCGACGGTGAAATAGCACATTAATTGTTCGATCACGTCCGCGCGCATGATGTCTTCGGGCGTAAGATAGGTTCCTTTCTCGACAGGTAAATCCCCCAGGCTCAGTTTTTCTTTGTATACCTTGAAAGATGTCGTGTTCTGCATGAAGGCGCCCGGCAGACAACTGATGGAGGAGATGCCCAGGCCAATCAGGGTTTTTGCACGGTCCGTCGTGTAGCCCTGGAAGTTCCGCCGGAGCTCCCGGTTTCCCGCGGCGACGGCAAGACGGTCTCCCGGAAGGGCGAAATGGTCCATGCCGATGCCCAGATAGCCCTTGTCCAGAAACGCCTCCCGCGCGACCTGCGCCTGCCGGAATCTTTCCAGCGGGCCCGGCATGGAATATTTCTCAAGGATCTTCTGGTGCGGCCGCATCCAGGGCACATGGGCATAGCCGAAAACGGAAATGCGGCTCGGGTTCAGCGTGACGGCCTTTTGCACATTGTCCGCGATAGTATCTTCCGTCTGGCACGGAAGGCCGTACATAAGATCAAAATTGATGTTATCGATGCCGGCATCCCCTAGCCAGCCCACGCAGGCTTCGACCTGGGAATAAGGTTGTATCCGGTTAATCGCCAGTTGCGTTTCCCGCTGGAAATCCTGCACGCCAAGACTGACCCGGTTGACCCCCGCCAGCGCATAGCCGCGCGCCTTTTCAGCTGTCATCTGGCGCGGATCGGCCTCGATCGCGATTTCGGCGCCGTCGCGGATGTCGAAATTGAGATCAATGAGATTGATCAGGCTTTCGATGTCTTCCCCGCTCAGCAGATTGGGGGAGCCTCCCCCGAAATGAATGTGCCCCGCCGTCAGGGAATAGCCGGTCATGCTGCCCAGGAGGCCGATTTCCTCGTCAAGGGCCGCCAGGTAATTATTGACGGGAGAATCATCATGCACGACGCGCGTCAGGCAGCCGCAATAGCTGCAGAGCGAACGGCAAAACGGGATATGCACGTATATGGAGACCTCGGCGTTTTCGGGAATATCTCCCGTCTTTGGACGAAAGTCGCCCTTGAACTGTACCGCGGTCGGGTAGCTCGTATAGCGGGGAACCGCCCCGCCATAGCGTCGCAAAAGCTCTTCGGTTGTCGGATTCGTGCTCATATTCAAATGATACCGGGAGCACCCGGTCATCTCCTTGACATCGGTCAAGAACGCCTATTGCACCAGCGGTGAATCCGCGCTTTTTAAGACGAATCCGCTGATTTCCGCCTGTCCGGCGAGAATCTGCACGTACTGGCTGAAAGCCCGCTGCCAGCTCAGCTGGCGGAGATAATCGGCAATCCGCTCCGCGACGGCCTCGAATGGCAACTGCTTCTCGTCCACCCGCTTGTCGACGCGAATAATATGGTAGCCGACTTCCGTCGCTACCGGATCAGCCGACATATCTCCCTCGCGCATCGCAAAAAGAGCAGATTCGAAGCCGGGAACAGTCTGGCCCTTGCCGATTTGACCGAGTCGCCCGCCCAGCTTGCCGGAGGGACAGGCGGAATCGGATTTTGCAATCTCCTTAAACAGCGACGAGTCTTTCGCCAGCTTTCCAAGGCAGTTCCGCGCCTTTTCCAGGGCCGCTTCACGCGCGGGTTTGTCATCGAGCGGCGCGAGATAAAGGATGTGCGAAACGTCGAACAACGGCGGCGACGCATATTTCGCGCGATTGCCATTGTAATAAGTCTCGCATTCCTCGCGCGTCGGGATCGGGACGGTGATCTCCTTTTGCAAAACCTTTGATATGACCTCGTCCGCGGAACTGGCCGCCTCCTCGCTCGTGCAAATCCCCAGTTTCACCGCGCGCTGCAGGAGAAGCTCCCGGATCACCAGCGCCAGCATGGCGGCATATTTCGCGTCGAAAAGGCTCTGTGCGGGATGATACTGCACCTCGGAATTGATCTGCTCGATCGAGATCTTCACGCCATTGACGGTGATTCCGGGGGCCGCAATCATCTATCTCTCCCTGCGGCGGACAATCTGGTATTGCCGGCGGAAAATATAAAATACCGGCGCGCTCCAGATATGCACGAGGCGCGTGAACGGGAACACGATGAAAATGAACATCCCGAGCGTCAGGTGGCATTTGAACGCCAGGGCGACATCGCGCACAAAGTCCGCGGCGCCCGGGCGGAAGGTCACGATATGCTGCGCCCAGTTCATAAACTTCACCATCTCGTGCCCATCCAGGTGTTGCGCTGAAACCGTTATCGTGAGCATGCCAAGGCACAGCTGCGCCAGCAGCAGCACCAGCACGGCGATGTCGGCAAAGGAACTGTTTGCGCGGATGCGCGGATCGGACAGGCGCCTGTGCAACAGAATGACAAGGCCGATAAAGCAGAAAACGCCCGCGATCCCGCCGACAGCCATGGCCATGATCTGCTTGGCGCCGTGCGAGATGCCGACCCACTCGAAGAACTGGAGCGGCGTCAGGAGGCCCGCAATATGCCCGACCAGGATGACCAGAATGCCCACATGCATCAGGTTGCTGCCCCATGCCAGTTGCCTGCGCCTCAGCAGCTGGCTTGATTTGCTGCGCCAGCCATAAGGATCGCGGTCGAAACGCACGATACTGCCCAGCAAGAGCACGCTCAACGCTATATAGGGGAGGATCTGAAACAGGAAATAATCAAGATCGAAGCTCATGACCTCGCCTCCTTCTTATCCGCCGGCAGCCCCATGCGGGCCAGCATGTCTTCCGCCTTCGGGCAGCTGCCGCCATTCTGCGACTCGCTGGTATCGCCAAAGGCGAATTGCTCTTCCCAGGCCGCGTCCATCTGCTCGCAGGACATCAGGTTCCCGGGATCGGCCTTCATGGCGCTCTGCAGCTTGTTGTAATCGGGTTTGCGGGTGGATGCCTCCTGAAGGGCCTCGAACAAGGCTGCATAGGGGCTCTGCCGTTTCTTCAGGCGCTCGCCGATAACGGCGATGACGTCCACCGCGCCATCGAGGTTGTTCTGCGCTTCATCGACCGGCAGGATGGAAAGGTACTCGAGGAACAAAGGCAGGTAATCCGGCGTATGCTCGGATGCATTTTCAAGCCCCTTTTCGCGATAAAGGAAATCCAGCTCGACCATGGCCTGCCCGCGGTCGCGCGAGTCGCCGTGGACGTGCTCGAACAGGTGCAGGGACAGGGACGGCGTGCGGTCGAACAGCGCGACGTAGTCTTCCTGCAGGTCCAGAATATCCTTGCTGCCCATGTCGGCCAGCAGCGTTTCTATATCCGCAAGGGATTTTACCGAAAGCCAGCCTTCCGCTTTCAGCAGCGAACGCAGCTCGTCGATCGCGGCCACCGCCTCCGGCGATGGATAGGTCATCAGGAGACCGATGACCTTGAGCGTCCGGCTTGTCGTTTCCTGTCTCATCCGCATCCTCCGCCTTTTCCGGAGCCGCAACTGCCGCAGCCGCCCGTCTTCTTTTCGCCGCCATGGTCATGGCTATGACTGCCGCAGCCTCCGCTAACCTTGACGGTGCCCACGAACAGCGTGTTGACGCGGTTGTCCTTGGTGGAGCCGCTGCGCCCGCGCGTAGGCTTCTCCATCTCGAACAGGTCCGTCTTGCTGTTGCTGTGCGAGGAACAGCCGTTGCCGAAGGTGAAGCCGCAGCCGCCGCTTTCGCCGAAGGCGTCCAGCGTCTCTTCGCGGTGCCCCGTCGGAATAACGTAGCGGTCTTCGTAATTGGCAATCGCCATGGTCTGGTACATATCCTCCACCATCTCCTGGCTCAGGTCGACGGTCTTGAGGTAGGAGACATCGGGCTTGCCCTCGATATGCTTGCTGCGCATGTAATGGCGCATGGCGATCATGCGCTTCAGGCCGAATACCACAGGCTCCACCTTGCCTGCCGTCAGCAGGTTGGCGAGGTATTTGACCGGAATGCGTAAGGATTCAATATCCGGCATGATGCCATCATCCTTCATCGGAATTTTTCCGGCCTCGGCCGCCGCCTTGACGGGGCTTAAGGGCGGGATATACCAGACCATCGGCAGGGTGCGGTATTCCGGGTGCAGCGGGAAAGCCACTTTCCATTCCATCGCCATCTTGTAGACGGGCGAACGGCGCGCGGCTTCCATCCAGTTGTCGGGGATGCCGTCCTTTTTGGCCTGCTCGATGACAGCCGGGTCATTCGGGTTCAGGAATACGTCCAGCTGGGCCTGATAAAGGTCCTGCGTGTTTTCGACGCTGGCGGCTTCCTCGATCCTGTCGGCGTCATAGAGCATGACCCCGAGATAGCGGATGCGCCCGACGCAGGTCTCGGAACAAACCGTCGGTTCGCCGTTCTCGATACGCGGATAGCAGAAGGTGCATTTTTCGGCCTTCCCGCTTTTCCAGTTGTAATAGATTTTCTTGTACGGGCAGCCGGAGATGCACATGCGCCAGCCGCGGCACTTGTCCTGATCGATCAGGACGATGCCGTCTTCCTCGCGCTTGTAGATGGAGCCGGACGGGCAGGCCGCGACGCAGGTCGGGTTCAGGCAATGCTCGCACAGGCGCGGCAGGTACATCATGAAGGTATTTTCGAACTGGCCGTAGATTTCCTTTTCGATGTCCTGGAAGTTATAGTCCTTCTTGCGGTGCTCGAACTCGGTGCCGAGAATCTCCTCCCAGTTGGGGCCCCAGACGATTTTCTCCATACGTTCGCCTGAAATCAGCGAGCGCGGCCGCGCAACCGGGGGCGTCTTCGACTCCGGCGCCTTCTGCAGGTGGTCGTAGTCAAAGGTGAAGGGCTCGTAATAGTCGTCGATTTCCGGCAGATCCGGGTTGGCGAAGATCTTTGCCAGCACGCGCCAGCGGCCGCCTATCTTGGGCTCGATCTTGCCGTTGCCTTTGCGTATCCAGCCGCCATTCCATTTTTCCTGGTTTTCCCATTCCTTGGGATAGCCGACGCCGGGCTTGGTTTCGACGTTGTTGAACCAGGCGTATTCCACGCCTTCGCGCGAGGTCCAGACGTTCTTGCACGTCACGGAGCAGGTATGGCACCCGATGCATTTGTCGAGGTTCAGGACCTTCCCGATTTGAGCTCTGACTTTCATTCTGCAGCTTCCCCTTCCGCAGGCTCGTCCATCCAGTCGACTTTCGCCATCTTGCGGACAATCACGAATTCGTCCCGATTAGAGCCGACGGTGCCGTAATAGTTGAAGCCATAGGCCAGCTGGGCATAGCCGCCGATCATATGCGTCGGCTTCACGGTGGCGCGGGTGACCGAGTTGTGGATGCCGCCGCGCGCGCCGGTAATCTCGCTGCCCGGCACGTTCACGATCTTTTCCTGCGCGTGGTACATCAGCACCATGCCCTCCATGACGCGCTGGCTGACGACCGCGCGGGCGACAAGAGCGCCGTTGCTGTTGAAAGCCTCGATCCAGTCGTTGTCGATGATACCCGCCTTCTTCGCGTCGACCTCACTGAGCCAAACGATGGGTCCGCCGCGCGACAGCGTCAGCATGTGAAGGTTGTCGGTATAGGTCGAGTGGATGCCCCATTTCTGGTGCGGCGTGATGAAGTTCAGCACGACCGGCTTGTTGCCATTGTCATGATCTTTCAGCATCAGGCGAATGGTTTCGGTATTAACGGGAGGCTTGTAGGTGACCAGAGACTCCCCGAAATCGCGCATCCACGGGTGATCCTGGTACAGCTGCTGCCGCCCGGTCAGCGTGCGCCAGGGAATGAATTCATGCACGTTGGTATAGCCGGCATTATAACTGACATGCTCGGACTCGATGCCGCTCCAGGTCGGTGACGAAATAATCTTCCTGGGCTGGGCCTGAATGTCGCGGAAGCGGATTTTCTCGTCTTCCTTGGGCTTGGCCAGATGGGTGTGATCCCGGCCTGTAATCTTGCCGAGCGCTTCCCACGACTTCACGGCTACTTCGCCGTTCGTTTCGGGCGCCAGCGACAGCACGACTTCGCAGGCGTCGATGTCCGTCTCAATCTTTGCAAGGCCGTCGCGCACGCCATTGAGCTTCTTGAGGAACTCGACTTCATGCTTGGTGTCCCATGCAATACCCTTGCCGCCGTTACCGATTTTCTCCATCAGCGGTCCCAAGGTTGTAAAACGCTTGTAGACATTGGGGTAGTCGCGCTCCACGACTTTCATCGCGGGCATAGTTCTCCCGGGAACGGCATCGCACTCGCCTTTTTTCCAGTCGCGCACGTCGACAGGCTGCGCCAGCTCGCCGGCCGTGTCATGCTGGATAGGCGTCAGCACGAAATCCTTCTCGACGCCGAGATGCCCCGGCACAACCTCTGAAAAAGCCTTGGCGAGGCCTTTATAAATATCCCAGTCCGTCCTGCTCTGCCAGACCGGCGCGATCGCCTGCGACAGCGGGTGAATGAACGGGTGCATGTCGGAGGTGTTAAGATCGTTCTTCTCGTACCAGCTGGCCGTGGGAAGGACGATGTCTGAATAAAGGCAGGTCGTAGACATGCGGAAATCGAGCGTCACGAGCAGGTCCAGCTTTCCTTCCGGCGCCTTGTCGTGCCAGACGACATCGGCACAGTCCTTGGCGCCCTCCGCCCCGAGGTCCTTGCCCTGCACGCCGTGCTGGGTGCCCAGCAGGTGTTTCAGGAAATATTCATGGCCCTTGCCGCTGGAACCGAGGATGTTCGAACGCCAGACAAACATATTGCGCGGCCAGTTGTCAGGATGATCCGGATCCTCGCAGGACAGATTCAACTTTCCGCTTTTTAGGTTTTCGACAACGTAGGCGACGGGATCCTTGCCTGCCTTCTCCGCCATGCCGGCGATCGCCAGCGGATTTTCCCGCAGTTGCGGCGCCGAGGGCAGCCAGCCCATGCGTTCGGCGCGGATGTTGCAGTCGATGAGGTTCCCCTTCCACCGCTTCTGGTCTGCGCTGGGCGACAGAAGCTCCCGGAGCTTCAGCTTCTCATAGCGCCACTGGTCGGTATGCGCATAGAAGAAAGACGTGCTGTTCTGCTGTCTCGGCGGACGCTCCCAGTCGAGAGCAAAAGCCAGCGGCAGCCAGCCGCACTGGGGCCGCAGTTTTTCCTGTCCGACATAATGCGCCCAGCCGCCGCCGGACTGCCCGACGCAGCCGCAGAACGTCAGCATGTTGATGCAGGCGCGGTAGTTCATATCCATGTGGTACCAGTGGTTCATGGCGGCGCCGATGATGATCATCGAGCGGCCCTTGGTCGTCTCCGCATTTTTGGCGAAGGCGCGCGCCACGCGAATGACCTGCTCGCGCGGAACGCCGGTAATCTTTTCCTGCCAGGCGGGCGTATAGGGAACATCGTCGTCATACGACTTCGCGACGTTGCCGCCGCCCAGCTTGCGGTCGATGCCGTAATTCGCGCAGAGCAAATCGAATACTGTCGCGACGGCGACTTCGCCATCCTTCAGCTTCAGCTTGCGGACAGGCACATTGCGCAGCTGCAGCGCTTCCGAAGGATTATTCGCAAAATACTCGTGCTCGATGCGGCCGAAATAGGGGAATGCCACCGGCAGCACGGCGTCCTGGCTGCCCAGCAGGGTTTTCTGCAGTTTCTGTTTTCCAGGCTCGATATTCCATTTCCCCCCCTCGCCCCAGCGGAAGCCGATGGAGCCGTTCGGCGCCACCACCTTGCCGGATTTTTCGTCGTAGGCGACGGTCTTCCATTCGGGATTGTTCTTTTCGTCCAGACCATCCGCGAAATCCGACGCGCGCACCATGCGCCCGGGCACATAGGAGTCGCCTTGCTTCTCCAGCATGACGAGGAACGGCATATCCGTATAGGTGCGGCAATAGTCGTCAAAATACTCGGCCTGCCGGTCGACATGGAATTCCTTGAGAATGACATGCCCCATGGCCATCCCGAGCGCGGCATCCGTGCCCTGCTTGGGGTTCAGCCAGATGTCGCCGAACTTCGAGGCTTCCGAATAGTCCGGCGTGATGGTCACGACCTGCGTGCCCTTGTAGCGGGCCTCGGTCATGAAGTGGGCGTCCGGCGTGCGCGTCTGCGGCACGTTGGAGCCCCACATGATGATGAAGCCGGAATTGTACCAGTCCGCGCTCTCGGGCACGTCCGTCTGCTCGCCCCAGGTCTGCGGGGAACTCGGCGGCAGGTCGCAATACCAGTCGTAGAACGACATGCAGACGCCACCCAGCAGCGACAGGTAACGCGACCCGGCCGCATAGGAAATCATCGACATCGCCGGAATGGGCGAAAAGCCGATAATGCGATCGGGCCCGTGTTTTTTGATCGTATAGACGTTGGCGGCGGCGATAATCTCATTCACCTCGTCCCAGGTGCTGCGCACGAAACCGCCCTGCCCGCGTACTTTCTGGTATTCGCGCCGCTTGTTCTCGTCGGACTGGATGGATTCCCAGGCCTTGACCGGGTCCGGGCAGGCTTTCTTCGCTTCCCGCCAGAGCTTGATGAGCCGCTTGCGGATCAGCGGGTATTTCAGGCGGTTCGCGCTGTAAATATACCAGCTGTAACTGGCGCCGCGCGAACAGCCGCGCGGTTCGTGGTTGGGCATGTCGGGACGCGTGCGGGGATAATCCGTCTGCTGCGTTTCCCAGGTAATCAGCCCGTTCTTGACGTAGATCTTCCATGAGCAGGAGCCCGTGCAGTTCACGCCATGCGTCGAGCGGACGATCTTGTCATGCGCCCAGCGGTTCCGGTAGGCGTCTTCCCATTTGCGGTTTTCTGAAGATGTGACGCCGTGTCCGTTCGAGAAGTCCTCGCGCTGATTTCGGAAGAACATCAGGCGGTCGAGAAAGTAGCTCATGTCAGGTTCCTTGTTTGGAAATCAGCAGGGAATTTCTGCATTGCGCCGCGTATAATACCACCACGTCAGGACGAAGCAAATCAGGTAATAGGCGGTGAATACCATCAGCGCTGCATTGGGCGTACCGGTCATGGCGATGGCAGTTCCATAACTTTTCGGGATGAAGAATGCGCCGAATGCGCCGATCGCGGAACTGAAGCCAATGATCGCCGCCGACTCGCGCTCCGCCGTTTTGCGTATATCATCATCGCTTGCGCCCTGCGCTTTCATCACTTTCTGCCGCTCAGTCCGGCAGATCGCCGGGATCATCTGGAACGTCGAGGCATTGCCGACCCCCGTACCCGCAAAGAGCAGGATAAACATCGCGAAGAAGCCCCAGAACGCATAGGGCTGGTCCTTGTTGACGAGGAAGTACAACACTCCCAGCGCGCCCAGCATAAGCACGACAAAGACCCACAAGGTGACGCGAGCGCCGCCCCATTTGTCGGAAATCCAGCCGCTTCCCGCCCGCGACAGGGCGCCCACCAGCGGCCCGATGAAAGCGAGGCTGAGGGAATTCACGTCCGGAAACACCGTCTTCGCCAGCAGCGGAAAGCCCGCCGAAAATCCGATGAAGGAACCGAAAGTCCCGACGTACAGGATGCACATGATCCAGTTGTGCTTGCGCTTGAAGATGGTCATCTGGCTTGCAAGCGACGCTTTGGCTTCCGCGATGTCGTTCATCCAGAACCACGCGGAGAGCGACGACAGGATAATGAAAGGAACCCAGAAATAGCCTGCGTTCTGCAGCCACATGATGCCGCTCTTGCCGTCAACCGTCCAGTTCCGCGCTTCCCCGCCGATAGCGCCAAAGAGCCCCATCGTGATGACAATCGGAACCAGGAACTGCACAGCGCTGACGCCGAGGTTGCCAAGCCCCGCATTGAGGGCCAGCGCATTTCCCTTTTCCTTTTTGGGATAAAAATACGTGATGTTCGCCATGCTGGAGGCGAAATTGCCGCCCCC
>SCTB01000066.1 GCA_004297545.1 Alphaproteobacteria bacterium | reverse complement strand
TGTTCCTCGCCCAATCCGAAGATATCATCAAAACCCTGCGCGAAAACTGCGAGGACGGCGAAAGCGCTGCCTGGACAGAAGCTGCGCACAAGTTCAAGGGCGGCGCCGCCATGATCAGGGCCGAGAAGTTAAGGGCCTTATGCGAGCAGGCCCAGCGCATGGAAGATGCCCCGGCAAAAGATCGACAGGGGATGCTTGAAAAAATCCTTGCCTCTTACAACGAAGTGAAATCATTCCTGTCCTAGCCCGCATTTCCCAAATTGAGAATGCGTCCCGTGATTTTCTCAATTTGGGACGATAATCGCCCCCTCTTCTGAGACATCCCGATGATAAACAGGGATTTATAATCTGGTACAGCGTTTGAAATGCATAAGGCAGCCAAAGGAGGCTGACCATGAAAAACGCCGTTCAAAAAACCTTCTCCCCCTCCGCTGTAAAGACCTTGATCGTGGCAGCCTTTGCCCTTCTGGCGCTCCATTCGACGGCCTTCGGGCAGGAGCCCATCGACATGGCGGCAGGGCGCTACGACCTGCTGCGCGCGCATAACGAGCGCGTCATCGTCTCGTTTGGCAGCGCGCTGGACTTCAAGCGGTATGCGGTTGTCGAAATCCTTCATCAGTATTTTGTCGTCGCCTCGGAGGTGAAGGGCGGCGTGCGCTACAACCTGCAGAGCGACGCCAGCCGGAGGACGCTGGTTATCGAGTAGAAAATCCGCACATTTCCCTGATTTTCAATGAAAATCAGCAGGATAGCCCTGTCCCCCACGTTCGTGGGTATTCACAGGCCTGGTGACTCACGCGAAAATGGAGAAAGCACCGGACATCAGCAAAACGCCAAATTTACCGTCTGGGCCTTGGAAAAATGAACAGGTCCCAACCAAAGCTTTCTGGCCTGCAAAATGAACAACGCGCGCGCATTCTTGTCGCCGATGACGACAACATGATGCAGGCGGCGGTGGGCAACGCGCTGGCGAGCCGCGGGCACGACGTCATTCTCGCAAGGGACGGGCGTGAGGCGCTGGCCACGATAAGGCGGGAGACGGACCGCATCGACCTGATATTGCTGGACCGCAACATGCCGGGCTTCGGCGGGCTGGACATCCTGCGCGAACTGCAGGCGGATGCGGTGCTGCGCCAAATCCCGGTCATCATGCAGACGAGCGCCGACAAGGCGGATGACATCCGCGAAGGCCTCGACGCCGGCGTTTTCTATTACCTCACGAAGCCCTTCAGCAGCGATGTGCTGCAGTCCGTCGTCAATTCTGCCGTGCGCAGCGTGCGCCGCCGGAAGGACCTGCAGCGCCAGATGAGCCGGCACCACAGCGGCTTTCACCTCATCGACCAGGCCGTGTTTTCCTTCAGGACCGTCGACGATGCCGAAAACCTCGCCTGCTTTGCCGCGAACTGCTTTCCCAACCCCGAGCGCGCCCTGGATGGCCTTTATGCGCTGCTTGTCAACGCCATCGAGCACGGGCATCTGGGTATCGGCTATGCCCAGAAGGCGCGGCTGGTGGCCCAGGGGAGCTGGCGGCATGAAATCGAGCGGCGCGAGTGCCTGCAGGAGAACACGAAGAAAACCGCCCGCCTCGATCTGCGCCGCGACGCCACCCGCGTTGCCGCCTGCATCACGGACGAAGGTCCGGGATTCGACTGGCGGAACTACATCCAGCTCGATCCCGCGCGCGCCTTCGACAGCAGTGGCCGCGGCATCGCGCAGGCGGCGGCGATCAGCTTCGACGAAATTGCCTATAACGAAAAGGGAAACGCCGTCACGGCGACGGTCTTCCTGAAACGGGATGCGCTTTAGGGCCGGGTAGTCACATGCAAACGAAAATCCTGCTGGTGGACGACGACACGCTGCAACGAAGCATGATATCCCAGCTTGTCGAGCGCCATCTGGGATTCCCGGTGGCGCATGCCGCCGACGGCGCCGCCGCCCTGCGCCAGATGGAGCAGGACAGGACGGGTGACATCAAGCTTGTCCTGCTCGACATGCATATGCCCGGCATGAACGGCCTCGAGGTGCTGCAGGCGATGCGCCAGCATTTTCCCACCCTTGCCGTCATCATGCTGACCGCCGGCGCGGAAGTCGACGTGGCCGTGCAGGCGATCAAGGCCGGCGCCTGCGATTTCCTCACCAAGCCGCCGGAGCTTGAACGCCTGCGCGTATCGGTTCATAACGCGCTCCGCCTGAACGTGCTGGAACGCGAAGTCACGCGGCTCAAGCGCCAGAGCGAGGGCACTTTCACTTTCGACAACCTTATCGGCCACGACAAAGGGCTGGCGGAAACCGTCAAAGTCGGCAAAAAAGCCGCGGCATCGGATATCCCGGTGCTTCTGGCCGGCGAAACGGGCGTGGGCAAGGAAGCCTTCGCGAAAGCCATCCACGGCGAAAGCCATCGCGCCGGGAAGCCCTTCATTGCCGTCAACTGCGGCGCGATACCGGACCAGCTGGTGGAAAGCACGCTGTTCGGCCACGAAAAAGGCGCCTTCACCGGCGCGATCGCCAAGGCCCCCGGCAAATTCCGCGAGGCCGAAGGCGGCACAATTTTTCTGGACGAAATCGGTGAATTGCCGCTCGAGGCCCAGGTAAAGCTCTTGCGCGTATTGCAGCAGCGCGAAGTTTCGCCGGTGGGCGCCGCGCGTTCCGTCCCGGTCAACGTCCGGCTGATTTCCGCCAGCAACCGGGATTTGAGCGCCGAAGTCGCGAAGGGCCGCTTCCGCGAAGACCTTTATTTCCGGCTCAACGTGCTTTACATCCGCATTCCGCCGCTGCGGGAACGGCGGGAGGACGTCCCTGATCTTGCGCGCCACTTCATCGAATACTTCGCGGCAAGGGAGTCCCAGCCTCTCAAGCACATCTCTCCCGCCGCGCTCGACCTGCTGATGAAGAACAAATGGCCCGGCAACGTCCGCGAGCTGGAGAATACCATTCATCGCGCGCATGTGCTCTCGGAGGGCGATACTCTGGCGGCGGAGGACCTGTCGATCGCAGCGATGACGCTTGCCGGCAATTCGTCGAACGGCAATGCCGCCATTCCGGCGCATTGCCTGCTGCTTTTGCGCCCGAACGGCAACCTCGTCACCATGGACGAGCTCGAAGAGGCGGCGATGGATTTCAGCCTGGCTCACAAAAACAATAATATTACGGAAGCTGCCCAGGCTTTAGGTATCGCAAAATCAACTTTTTATCGAAAACTCCAGCAGAAGAAAAAGGGCAAGGAATAGCATAACGCCGCCCCGGCGCGATTATGTCCTGTCTTTTCAGCTCCCACATTCACAGAAACCGCGCATCGCCAAGTATTTGAACTGCCGTGCACATTTACTCATTCCCTGTTTATTGATAAAAATAGATAGGCAAGGGATCAGGGGTAGCCACGTCTTCCGGAACAGTCATGGCCGGCCTTCCTGCATTTCGCGCAGTTTTGTCTTTAATGCTCATTTTTAGGTAGAGCGGGTCTAGATCGGAGTTCGGATGCCTGAATCCTTCAGCCAGCTGCTGAGCCAGGGGCCATTTCTTGCGTCAGGAATCGGTGCGCTTGTCTTTGTTTACTTTGTCATCAAATTTATCATCCCTGTCCGCACCCTGCGCGACAGTCTTGCGGGGCTGACCAAAGCCCTCCGGGATCTCTCCGCCGCGAGCGGCGGAACGACCGTTGCGCCCCAGAAAGTCGCGCCGCTTTTCGCCGCGACGCCGTCGTGGCAGCAGGCCTGGGCGGAATTTGAAAAGTCCCTGCGCCTGCAGAGTGATCCTTCCGGCGAACTGAAAAGCGTGCAGACCTCCGTTGCTCCCGCAACCATCTTCACCCGCCAGGTTCTCGCGGGCGCCGCGCTCGATGCCATCTGCTGCAAGAGCGTGCCGGCGGTGCTGGCCGCTCTGGGCGTTGCGGGTATCCTCTCCGGCGTCGCCGGCGTCCTGATGCAGGCGGATGAGGCTTCCCCCGGACTCTCCAGGATCACGGAAAGCGGCGAGACGCTATGCGCCCTCGTCATGGCGCTGGTGCCGTTGTTCCTGTCTTTCGCCGCGGCGGGCTTTCTGCGCCGGCTGCCCGCCTCCCTGCCCGCCCTCGCGGATGATGCCGCACAGGCGCTGGGCGGCCTTTACAAACCCGACGAAACGCCGAAGGAAGACCCCGCGGTCGTGCTGCGGGAAATGCTGGCCGCGCAGATTGACCGGCAGACGGCCGCCATCACCGCTTCCAGCGCCAGCATCAGCGGGAATATCGCGAAGTCGGTAACTGAATCCTTCGACAAGCCCATCAGCCAGATCACGCAGGCCGTCGAGAAATCCGGCCGCCAGGCCGAGAATATCGAGAAGATGCTGCAGCAGGCGCTCGCCTCCATGACCACGGAAATTGCCCAGTCCATCGCCCGCACCTTCGAAAAGCCTTTGGGCCAGATGGTGCGCGTCGTAGAGGAATCCGGCAAGCGGGCTGAGAACGTCGACCGCATCCTGCAGGACACGACGGCGGGCATGATCAGGCGCATCGAGGAAACCTTCGGCGAGCAGATCAAGTCCATGAACGCGCTTATCGCGGAGAACGCGAAATCCGTCCAGGAAATGCGGCAGAACATCGTTAAAATGATGGAAGATCTCAAGCAGAATACCGAATACGTTTCTGGGCTTACACGCAGCTCCGTCGAGAAGATGGACGCAAGCGCCAAAACGATTCTGACCGCCGCCGAAAAATTCGGCGAGGCGGGCCAGGTCATGAACGCGCAGATTTCGCATGCCCACAGTCTTTCGCGCCACATGATGGAAAGCGGCGCGGCGCTGAACGGGTCGTCGCAGACGCTGGCGCAGGTCGTCGCCGACTACGGCAAGGCGCGCGACAGCATCACCGCACTCGTCGCCAGCCTGCAGGGCATCGTGAAGGATGTCGACCAGAAGGTGACCATCAACCAGTCCCTCGTCAGCGACATGCAGAAGGTCGCCGACCGGCTGAAGGAAGTGCAGGCGCAGACCGACGCCTATCTCCACCAGGTCTCCGGCGTGCTCTCCACGGGCTTCAACGACTTCGGCAAGTCGGTGCACGACAACCTCGAGAAGTCGACATCCGCCTTCTACACCTCGATGAGCAATTCGGTGGAGCTGATTTCGGTCCAGATGCGCAATCTGACCTCGGCGCTGCAGGACCTGCCCGAAGCCCTGCGTAAGCCTGCATGACCGCGCCCCGGGCAGCCTCCGCCAGGCCGCCCGCGCTCGCCGCCCTGGAGGCGGCGTTCGCAACGATCCTTGACGCCGCCGCGCGCCGCGGCCCCTTTGCCCTTCCTGAAAAGGTGCATTCCGTGGAGGAGGCTCTGCGCAAGGCCGTGCCGCCGGGATCTCAGATATCGGAACGTGCCATCTGCAAAGCCGTCGCCGCCTTTCACGCCAAGGGCGCGGACCGCCTGACGTCCGGGCAGCTGCGGGCGCTGTGCGCCGGCCTTAACCATGCCTGCAGGTCCTGCGGCGGCGTCAGTCTGATGGAATCGCCGCACGACGCGGCCTATGATTTTTTCGGGCGCGTGCGGCATGCCTTCCGGGAAAAGCGGCTGCAGATCGAAAGCTGGTATGACCTCGTGCAGGCCTATCTCGCGGCGCGGGAAAAGACGGTCTGCTGCGAATTGCTGCGGGATTTTCTCGCCGAAACCTTTCCCGCGATGCACGGCAAGGAGCCCTACCCTTTCCCCTGGCTTCCGGCGCTTGCTTCCCATCGCGACATCCTGGGGGCGGAGCCCTGCAAAGCCGCGGCGCAGCAGGCGCTGCGCGGCGACACCGGGGGCGTTGAAAATCTCCGCCGCGCCCTTGGCATCCCCGACGGCAGCTGGTACTGGAAAGAACTGGCCGCCGCGCGCGCCGCCGAGGCCGTGCAGCTGGACGACGCCGCGTTTATCGCGGCCATGCCGCCCCTGCTGCAGTCTTCGCATTTTCTCTCGCCCCGTTCGCGCGACTCCGTGCTGCGCGCCTTTCTCGACCGCTACATGAAATGTCGCGACGCCGGCGTGAACGAGGATTTGAGGTCCTTCATCGTCGAATACTGGGGGTCTCCCGCACTTGGCGCGGATCCCAAATATGATTCTGTCGCGCCGGAGGCTCGCCACATGGTCGAGGAGTGGCTGGTGCGGGACGACGTGAAGGATTTTTTCACCCTCCTGCAGCAGGGCGGGAATACTGACGAAAGAAAACTGAATTTCTGGAGCCGCTATATCCGGTCCATCGACTATCACCGCCTGCTGCTCGGCCCCTTCGCGCAGGCAGCCCCGCAGCCGGTTGTCGCCCAGCTGCGCCGCCGCCCGTCGGTGGGAAAGCTTGCCGGCGCCGCCGACAGCGACAATGTGCTTCTTTTTAAAATCGGCAACTGGCTGGTTGTGGAAACGGGCGGAGCCGAGGCGCCGCTGTTCGGATACCGCGTGGCGAAACTCCCGTTCAATCCGGACGGCGCGGTCGTCGACCTGCCCTGCCTGAAGAAAGGCGGCGCCGCGGATTTCAGGATCCTGCGCCAGGACACGCTGGAAGGAATGTGGGAAGACCGCGTGACGACGGAGCTTGCGACGCTGGGTATCCGGCGCGACGAGGGCGCGGCAGCCAAGCGCAAGCCGCAAGGCTCCGCCGCCTCCCCGAAGGACGCCACGCCGTCCCCCGCCGCCAATGTCCCCTTCGACAGCACCGCCTTTCAGGCCCTTGTGCGCGAGAGGCGCCTGCAGGCTGAGGACACGCGCGGACAGGGCGGCATGCTGTGGGTCGTCAACGATCTGAAGGATAATTTCTACCTCGCCCAGCAACTGGCGGGCTGGGGCTTCCGCTGGAAGGCCGGCCGCGGCTGGTGGAGAAACTAAAGTTTATCAAACATGCACAAGAAAGGGACTTATCTATGAAACACGTTTTTTATGCCTTCGCGCTTGTCGCCTTCCTCTGCGCGGGCATCGCATCTCCCGCCGCTGCCGCCAAGATGTCGTTCCCGGATGGCGCGGCGGTCGGCTTTTCCTTTGACCTGCCCGAGGGCTGGACCACCCATAACGACGACGCCAACAAGACGCTGGTCGTACGGACCCCCGGCGAGACAGCCGCGGTCATGATCCTGACCGTCATCGACGACAAACAGGAAACAGGCTCGCTCGAGGATGTCGCCAGGGCAGCGCTGGAAGTCGCCAAGGCGGCGCCCTATACCAAGGAGGAAGACACGGATATTTCCGGCGTTCCGGGAAAGGCTTTCCTGAGCACGATGTCCTCAAACGGCGTCGACTTCAACCTCAGGATGAGCATATTCAAGATCGGCTCGACGTTTTTGTCGGCGACCGAAGCGACACAGGTCACGATGACGGAAGAACAGCAACAGCAACTGGCGACGCTCGGGCTTGCGATCAACGGCGGACAATAAAGGGGATTAACCCAGCCCCGGCGCGGGGAAGTTCCCGCGCGCGCGAGAAGAGGGCTTGGACGCCTGCGCCCTTTCCCTTATCTCGTGTATATCGGAAAGATTGATGGGCAGCAGCGTATCGGGCCCGATGCTTTTGATGTAGCCGAGGATTTGTTTCAGCAATCCGGTATCGATGTCGAACTCGCGCTGGTTCGGGATGGGCTTGGGCACGACGCCATGCAGCATCAGCGTGACCCAGGCTTTTTCGGCAACCGCCTTGTCGATGATATCCTTCACCTCGCTGAAGGTCGTATCCTTGGTCAGGCCGAATGAATAGACGACGCGGTCGTCCTTGGGATGCAGCGGCGTGAACTTGCGGCCCTTGATGCGCACGGTCGCGTAATATTTTTCCGCCGCGGCGATGACGCGCTCGTCGGAGTTGGAGAAAGGGACGCAGAAGGTCGTCACCTTTTTGCCGCTGCCCGCGATCGTCTCGTTCAGGATGTCCTGGCTTCTGGTGAGTTCCGCATTCAGCGTCTCGTCATCCACCTCCGTCAGGCGCGGATGGGAATAACTGTGGGAGCAGATTTCCACGCCCTGCCTTGCGGCTTCCGCCACCTGCCAAGGCTCCATGTAGCGGTCCCAGTGACTGGGCGTCTGCATCCGGCTTGCGATGACTGCGAAGCCCGCCTGCGTATTGAATTCGACGTGCAGCGGCAGCGCGTTCTCAAAACTGTTCTTGAATCCGTCGTCATAGACCAGCGTGATCAGCGCCTGGCCGTTGTAACGGCGGATGTCCGGTGGCGATATCGGCATTTCTCTCCTCGGGGACTGCTTTGGATGGCTCTGCCATATTTTTCATAATATTATTGAGAGCTAAAGTCAATATAAATCTGACTTTAGCACTTTAAGGGAATGTCAATTATTACGGAATATAATGTAGATGGAATACAAGTAAGCACATGAAAAAACAAAGAAATATTCGACATGACTTGCCTGTGACCGTCCATGCGCCGGTCATTGTGGATGCATCGACGGATGCCGGCGTGCAGCCGTTGCTCGATTTCGTCGGCGCGCTGGAATCCCACAGCAATGTCGAGGTCGCCAAGGCCGAGAACCAGCGCCTTGGCCCCTATTTCGCGGCGGTCAGCGGTTACCTGAAGCATGTGATGAATTCCATTGGCCCCCTGCAGGCGACGCTGGGCCCGCAGCACGACAGCCTTGAAAAGCTGACCACGCCGGGCGCGCTGTCGGGCCTGTTCAACGCGGCCGCCGAGCGCACGCATAACACCATTATTTCCGAAGTCGCGATCCTGCCGCAGGAAATATTGTCGAAGGGCCCCGCGTCGTTCCTGTTCGGCGACCCGCAGTTCAAGGTGCATTACGCCTACGGCGGCCACATGTTCAATTTCGGTTTCCTGCAGGTCCATGAAGGCGGCGACAGGAAAACGGCAAAGAGCAGCACCGCATTCCCCACCTTCATTCTCGACAACGCGATGATGAAGGCCGTCGCGCCCCACCAGCCGGAAAAGATGCTGCGCGATTTCCAGGCCGCCATCAGCTTCGTTAATCACGACATGCTGCATCATTACACGACGCCGATCATCAATCCGGTCGTCGCGCGCAAATTCCGCTTCGAGGATGTGGTCGGCGAGCCGGGAAAACCCGAGCCCATCCACGCATGGTATAAAAAACTTCCGCAAAGATCGTCCTATAATATCCTCTACGAGGAATGGGCCCAGATGGGCCATGAAAGCGCGATGCTGGACCCCGCAAATGCCGGACAGGTCGCGGATTTAGGCGCGAGGATCACCCGCTATTTCAACGAACTGAAACGCATCGGCGGCGAGATGACGGAGAAAAAAGGCGTCGATGAGGCGCATGCGGCGGTCGACTATTTCGGCATGGTCATGGCGCATGCGCTGACGCGCGTCTTTCCGTTGAACCATCCTGTCATGACGCATTGCCTGGAATGCCTCGAAGCGGCAGACCCCGCGCCGCAACGATTCCTGACAGACTGCGAGAAAACGCTGTCCAATAAAAAACCGTCGGTCATGACGGCGCTGCGGCATTATTTCTCCGGGCTGGTCTCCGGCGCCGGGCAGAAACCACAGGATGATTCCCTGACGGTTATACGCCAGTTTGCCCACCAATCGCCCCCGGTCGCTGGCATCATGCAGGCCTATAAAAACCTGGGATTTGAGGTATTGCCCGAGGACGACAAGGCGGTGAGCCATCGCAACATCAAGCTCCTCCAGCTCATCCAGTTCGCGCACGAGGACATTCACCCGCATGTCCCCAAGCCGCTCGACCCCACGATGGCCGAGATGAAAATGAAAACAGGCAAGGCGATGCTCGACATGGTGGCGGCGGCGAGCAGGTCTTTCGATTACACGCCGAAACAATAATCATTCTCCCGGTTCTGAAAACATCTTCTTCCATTGATAAATTCGCCGCCCTGTCTATGTTTGGAAGCAGCATATTTCAGCGGAGGATCCCATGCATTACAGAAAACTCGGCAGCAGCGATTTGAACGTCGCGGAAATTTCACTCGGTTCATGGCTCACCTATGGCGCAGGCGTCGAAAAGGATAAGGCGATCGCCTGTGTGCGCACCGCCCTCGACATCGGCATCAACTTCATCGATACGGCAAACATATATGGCCGCGGAGCCGCGGAGACACTGCTGGGCGAGGCGCTGACGGGCGTGCCGCGCAACAAATATATTCTGGCGACCAAGCTGTTCTTTCCCATGACGCCCGCGGATCAGGGCTTGTCGCGCGCGCAAATTAAAAAGCAGCTGGAGAATTCCCTGCAGCGCCTGAAGACCGATTACGTGGACCTCTACCAGTGTCACCGTTTTGACCGCAACACGCCGCTCGAGGAGACGATGGAAGCGCTGACCGAGGCCGTGAAGTCCGGCAAGGTGCGTCACATCGGGTTCAGCGAATGGCCCGTCGCCGGCATCAAGGCGGCCGCAGCCATCCCCCATGTGGCGAAGTTCGTTTCAAGCCAGCCGCAGTATTCGATGCTCTGGCGCGACCCGGAAGCGGAAGTCATTCCTTACTGCGCGAAAAACGGCATTTCGCAGATCGTCTGGTCGCCGCTCGCGCAGGGGGTGCTGACGGGAAAATACAAACCGGGCGCGAAAGTGCCCGCCGATTCACGTGCCGCCAGCAACGCCATGAACGGCTTCATGGGCGAGGACCTGATGTCGGATACCGTGCTGAAAGCGGTGCAGAACCTGCTCCCCATCGCCAAGGACGCCGGCCTGACACTGCCCCAGCTGGCGCTGGCCTGGGTCCTGCGCGACCCGAATGTGGCCTCCGCCATTATCGGCGCGAGCCGGCCGGAGCAGGTGATCGAAAACGCGAAGGCGGCGGGGCACAAGCTCAGCCCCGACATTCTCGCGCGCATCGACAACACCCTGAAACCGGCGCTGCAGGCGGCCTGATTTAACCATATTGAACTTTCCTTCCGGCTGACCTATACATAGATACCTCAAAAATTGCCGCTGTAACGCCTGGAAGGAAAAGCCATGGGCCTGTTTTTCGATATCGAAACGCCAGCCGACGCGAAGCTGATGAAAGATTATGACGCGGCCGTCAGCCGCTTCCGCGACGAAGTCAGCCAGGCGATGGAAGACGCCGCCGCGAAGGAGCCCTCGATTGCCACGCCGATGAAGGCGGCAGCCGAAGCCCTGCGCCAGCGCCCCCTGCCCTCCGAGGCCAACAGCAGCGAAGACGCCATGCGCCGCCTCACGCTCTCCAGCCTCACCGTCGAAGCGGCCTTTGGAAAACTGCAGGCCCATGCCGATTCAGAACAGGCCTTCAATACCGCCATGGGCGTCGTCGGCCGCATGCGCGAAATCGGCAAGACCACGACCAGCGCGCCACAGTTCAAGGCGCTCACGGCTTCCGTCATGCAGGCGGTGGCAGACCGCAAGGCAGAGGTTGCGAAGGATATGGACAGCCGGGTATTCGACGCCCATGTCGCTGAGCTGAAAAGGCTCTCGGCCGCAAAAATCCCCGCGCCGCCCAAACCCGGCTTCCACCCGTAAAACGCGCCGATGACCAAAAAAGTCCTCGTCAGCGTCTGGGCCAAGCAGTACGAAACCTCGAAACCCATCGCGGATGCCGAGATTACCGACATGGAAACAGGCGAGACGTGGCGCACCGGCAAAAACGGCTATGCGCAGCTTGAGGTCGAACCCGGACGCAAGCTGACGCTCAAATTCAACAAGGCCAGCTTCCCGCCCGTGCAGACGGCCTCCGTCACCGTGCCCGAAAGCGGGCTCACCGGCGAGAACCGCGAAATCACGCTGCAGGTGCCCGGCAGGAAGCTTTACGAGGCCCTGAAACTGGCGCTGGGCAAGCCGAAAAAGGGCAAGCACCATGTCGTCACGACGGTTTCCGCACTCGGCAAGAACCTGCACGACGACCGCGGCGAAGCGGGCGTCGTGGTCACGCTGAAGTCGACGGATGGCAAGACCGTGCGCAGCGACGGCGTTTATCTCGGCACCGTGCTCGGCAAGACCGAATGGCTGCGGCCTATCGCGACCGCACGCCTGCCGGGCCTGAAGCGCTTCCGTCACAAAAACACCTCGCACGACGGCGGCGCCATGTTCCTGAACGTACCGCCCGGCGACTATATTCTCGAAGCCACAAAGATGGGCAAGGACGGCCATCCCGTCATTTTCACCACGGCCAATGTCCGCGTGCGCAAGGATTCTCCCGACCTCATCAACATCAGCCCCCCGCACAGCCCGCATGTGGTGCCAAAGCCGAAGCCCTGAGTGATTTGGCATAATAAAAAATATCTGTCATGCCAGCGAAAGCTGGCATCTTCAACAACTATTGAATCATTTCTGCTGCGCAGAAATGGCATTATGATTTTATGAGATCCCGGCTTTCGCCGGGATGACAGCTGAGACATAAAGACCATGAACATCGTCATCAAAGTCGGCACGCAGGCGGTTCTCGCGGACGGGGTCCTGCGGGAGAAGGAACTGGCGGCGCTGGTCGGCCAGATCGCGGCGCTGCAGCAGGCGGGGCATCATGTCGCGCTGGTGAGCTCGGGCGCCGTGGGTTCGGGCCGGCGGGTGGCGAAGGAATTGCTGAAGCGCGAATACGGCAGCGAGATCGGGGAGAAGCAGGTTCTGGCGGCCCTCGGCCAGCCCGAGCTGATGCATGCCTGGGCGCGGCTGTTCAAACCCCATGGCATCGCCTGCGCCCAATTGCTGCTGACTAAACAGGATTTCCAGACGCGCCAGCATTACCTGAACATCGCGCGCGTGCTGCGCGAGATTGCCAAGCAAAAGAACATCGTCCCCGTCATCAACGAAAACGACACGGTCGCCATCGAGGAACTCATGTTCACCGACAACGACGAGCTGTCGGGCCTGATCGCCGCGCAGGTGAACGCCGAAAAGCTGGTCATTCTGACCAATGTGAAAGGCATCTACGACGGCCATCCGGACCATGCAGGGTCGAAGGTCATTCCCGTCATCGACCCGCAGGACAAGGGCTGGCCGGAAGTCTCCACGTCGAAAAGCGCGGCGGGGCGCGGCGGCATGGTCAGCAAGCTGGGCACGGCCAAGCGCATGTCCACGCTGGGCATCACGACGCATATCGCCAGCATGGATGAAAAAGACGTCATCAACCGCATCCTGAAGGGCGAAAACGTCGGCACCACCATCCTGCCCGCGCGGAAAAAATCGAACATCAAGAAATGGATGGCCTTTACGGGCGGCAAGCAGAGCGGCGTTATCAACATCAACGGGCCCTTGTTCGACATCCTGATGCAGAACGAGCGCGTGGTCAGCATCCTGCCCGTCGGCATCGCCAACTGCGAGGGCGATTTCAAAAAGGGCGACCTGATCGAGATCGCGGCGCCCGACGGCAGGAAAATCGGCGTCGGCATCGCGCGCTACGGCGCCGACCGCCTGCGCGAATATATGGGACAAAAAGGAAAGCCGGAGTTTATCCACTATGACCAGCTTCATATCAATGCCGGATAAAAAGCCCGCAAACAGCGTCGAGAGGGACATCCGGCGCGTAAAAGACGCCGCACATATCCTGACAGGCCTGGACGAAAACAAGCGCAAGGCGGTTCTGATGTCGCTGGCCCAAGGCCTCGTCGCCCGCGCCGACGACATTCTTGCCGCCAATGCCAAAGACCTGGAGGCCATGGCCAAGGACGACCCGCGTTACGACCGCTTGGCTCTGAACCGGGAGCGTCTGGCCGGCATCGCCCGCGATGTGGAAAAAGTTGCGAACCTCCCCTCGCCGCTGGGGACAGTTTTGAGCGAAAAGACCATGCCGAACGGGCTGGCAATCAGGAAAATCTCCGTTCCGCTGGGCGTCGTCGGCGTGATCTATGAGGCGCGGCCGAATGTGACCGTCGACGTCTTTGCGCTCTGCTTCAAGGCGGGCAATGCCTGCGTGCTGAAGGGCGGCAAGGAGGCGCAGCACAGCAATACGATTCTCGCCGATGCGATACGGCAGGCGCTTGGAAGCCAAAATATTTCTCCCGATATCGTCTACCTGATGCCGCCCGACCGGGAGGCGACGAAGTTCCTGCTGGAAGCGGTCGGCGTGGTCGATGTCTGCATCCCGCGCGGCAGCCAGCAGCTCATCGACTGGGTGCGACAGAACGCCAAAGTCCCGGTCATCGAGACGGGTGCCGGCATCGTGCATACCTATTTCGACAGGAGCGGCGACCTGGAGAAAGGCAGGAACATTGTCTTCAACGCCAAAACGCGGCGCGTGAGTGTCTGCAACGCGCTGGATACGCTTCTCATCCACAAGGACCGCCTCGGCGACTTGCCTGCGCTTGTCGCCCCGCTGGCGGGCAAAGACGTCGAGATTTTTGCGGACGACGTGAGCTTCTCCAAACTCGAAAAGACGTATCCAAACAAGCTGTTGCACCATGCGAAACCCGAGGATTTCGGGCGTGAATTCCTGTCGTACAAGATGTCCGTCAAGGCCGTCGGCTCCCTCGACGAGGCGCTGATGCATATCCGGCAGCATACCTCCAGCCACAGCGAGGCGATTATCACGGAAGAAAAAGCGGCAGCCGAGCGCTTTATGAACAGCGTGGACGCCGCCGCCGTGTACCTGAATACCTCGACCGCCTTCACCGATGGCGGCGAGTTCGGCATGGGCGCAGAAATCGGCATCAGCACCCAGAAGCTCCACGCACGTGGGCCGATGGGGATCGATGCGCTCACCAGTTACAAGTGGCTGGTTTTCGGTAACGGGCAAACGCGCAGTTAAGACCTCTTCGCAACTGGCGCGACTCCGGAAAAAATTTACGAAAAATAAAACATCCTTTACTTATAATGGACTCATGGGCTTCTTCGCGGGTATCCTAGCGTAACCTTCATTTCATGACAGCCGGGGGGCTTTAATTATGGGTCTTATGAATTTCATCAAAAAGCAGTTCGTCGACGTCATCCAGTGGACGGAGGACGGTCCCGGCACGCTTGCCTGGCGCTTCCCTTTCGCCGACAAGGAAATCCAGAACGGCGGCCAGCTCATCGTCCGCGAAACGCAGCAGGCGGTGTTCTTCAACGAAGGCGTCTTCGCCGACAAATTCGGCCCCGGCACGCATGCCATCAAAACCGCGAACCTGCCGATCCTGACCGACCTCAAGCACTGGGACAAGGCGTTTGAATCGCCCTTCAAGTCGGATGTCTATTTCTTCAGCAAGCGCGAGCAGATCGACCAGAAATGGGGCACGCCGCAGCCCATCACCATCCGCGACAAGGAATTCGGGCCCCTGCGCATCCGCGCTTTCGGCAACTATTCCTATGTCATCTCGGACGTCGAGCCGTTCTTCAACAAGCTGTCGGGCACGGTCGAAAAATACACCGTGCAGGACGCCGAAGGCCAGCTGCGCGGCGTGGTCATGACGGCGCTCGCCAGTTTCCTCGGCAAGAGCGACGTCGCCTTTATCGACATGGCCGGCAACCAGCAGGCGTTTTCGGACAAGCTGAAGGAAGCCGTCGCGCCCGCATTCAAAAACTACGGCCTTGAGCTGAAATCCTTCTTCGTGCAGAGCATTTCGCTGCCCGAAACGATGGAAAAGCAGCTCGACAAGCTTTCGGCCATGCGCATGTTCGGCGACCTGCGCCAGTACGCGCAGTTCCAGTCGGCAGACAGCATTTCGGTCGCGGCCGCCAACCCGGGCGGCGTGGCAGGCGCGGGCGTCGGCCTTGGCGCGGGCGTCGCGATGGGCCAGATGATGGCGCAGTCGCTGGGCGTTGGCGGCGGTCAGGGCGGCGGCGCGGCCAATGCCGAAGACCCCGTCGCAATGATCGAACGCCTGAGCGATCTCAAGAAAAAAGGCGTCATCAGCCAGGAAGAATTCGACAAGAAAAAGACCGAACTGCTGGGGAAGATAAAGTAATACGACGATGACCAAATTCCCCTGCCCCTCCTGCGGCGCGGAAATCGTTTTCCGGACCAGCATCGCCTCCTACGCCGTCTGCCCCTATTGCCGCACCATGGTCGTGCGCACGGACGACGACATCAAGGAAATCGGCATGATGGCCGCCTTGCCCGACGACATGAGCCCCTTCCAGATCGGCACCGAGGGATATTACAAGGGCGTTCATTTCGGCATCGTCGGGCGCATGCGCATCGGCTGGGAAGACGGCAACTGGAACGAATGGTTCATGGTTTCCGACGACCAGCGGCGCGGCTGGCTGGCGGAGGCGCAGGGTTTCTACGCGCCGTGCTTCGACGTGACCGACGACCTGGACACGCGGGAGATAAAAGCCGTCGACGACCTCGCCGCCAAGGTCACGGAACACAAGAACAACACCGCGAAGGTCGCCGGAACCTCCATCGCGCTCAAGAAAGCGACCTACCGCATCGTCGACGTGAAGAACGCCGAATGCATCGGCTCCGAAGGGGAGCTTCCTTTCCAGGCGCCCCGGGGCCGCAAGACGGTGACGATCGACCTGGTGCAGGGCGACGGGCTTTTCGCGAGCATCGAGATCGGCAAAGACACGAACCGCGTGTTCGAAGGCAGCTATACGGAATGGAAAGACCTGCGCTGCAGCAATTACCGATATTTTGAGGGCTGGTGATGGGGGACCCGACGCTTCAGGACATTTCCCCGACGGAGAAGCCTTCGCCCGCGTCGCCGCGCGTCAAGTCCATCCAGTCCTTCAAGTGCCCCGCCTGCGGCGGAGAGATCAACATCCGCGCCGCCGGTATCTCGCTGTCGGCCGTCTGCGCGCATTGCGGGACGGTCGTCGACGTCTCCGACGAAAAACTGATCATCCTGCAGCGCGCGAACGAGCAGATCAAGCAGACCTTCCTCGAAATCGGCCAGCGCGGGCATCTCGCCGGCGTGGTCTGGGAAGTCATCGGCTATGCGCTCAAAAGCGACAAGACCGGCGTTTATTACTGGGACGAATACCTGCTGTTCAACCCCTATCAGGGCTTCCGCTTCCTCGTGCAGATGGACGGGCACTGGAGCTTCGTCAAGGTCATCAAGAAGGAATTCGACAAGTTCGGGTTCAATACCACCGTCTGGATGGGCATGACGCGGTTCAAGCCCTTCCTGCAGGACGCGCCCATCGTCCAGTACGTGAAGGGCGAATTCTACTGGCGCATCAAGAAGGGCGACCGCTCCCGCACGGAGGATTACGTCGCGCCGCCGCTGATGCTGTCGTTCGAATACGGCGAGGGGGAAATCACGGCCGCGCTGTGCGACTACACCGAGCCGCAGGAGATCGCGGCCGCCTTCTCGCTGACCAAACCCATGCCGCCCAAAAAAGGCGTCGCGCCGAACCAGCCGAACCCCGTCAAGACCGGGATGCTCTTCATGTTCACGTGCATCGCGCTTGCCGCGGCGATGGTCATCCATTCGACCACCGCCGCCGTGTCGCCGGCGAAGGAACTTATCACCATCGCCGAAACCCATGTGCCGGGCGACCAGGTCTTGAGCTTCACCTCGCCGCCCATCGAAATTCCGAAGCAGACGAATATTCAGGTCCTTTCCTACGCGCCGGTCGACAACCAGTGGGTGGAACTCGGCCTGTCGCTGGAAAACGAGGCCACGGGCGAGGCCTTCAACATGCGCCAGCCCATCGAGTACTACCACGGCGTCGACATCGACGGAAACTGGAGCGAAGGCGGGCGGACCCAGGAAGATTTCTTCTCCGGCGTCCCGCCCGGCACCTACCGGCTGGTTTACGAGGTGGACTCGGGCGCCTATGCCGCCGGGCAGGCGGCGGATATCAAGATCACGCTGCGCCGCGGCGTGACGCCCTGGAGCAACCTTATCCTCACCATGCTCTTCATCCTCATCTGGCCCGGCATCGCCTGGTCGCGCAAAGGCGCCTTCGAGAGCAAGCGGTGGATGAACAGCGATTTCGCGCCAGAATGACCCTTGGGAGAATGACGAATGCCAAAATTTTTCATCATCTACTCAACCGCGCTGCTGCTGACTTTCGCCTGGGCGAATGCCAACGGCTATGTCTACAGCTCCTTTTTCTCGGGCCAGGGGACCGCGAACAAGAGCGCCAACCGTTACCACAAATAGGAGAAGCACATGCCTACAAGTAAATTGCAGAACATCCAGACCTCGCCCGTCGTGCAAAAGACGATGGACGCCGTGCAGACGACATCCGACGCCTTCTGCGACCGGCTGTCCGGCAATCTTGTCAGCGCGCTGGTGTTTTCGGCCGTCGGCCTCGTCGCCTTCGGCATCGCCTTCTGGATTTTCGACGCCGTCACGCCCAAGGTGAGCCTCTGGAAGGAACTGGTCGAAAAGCAGAACACAGCCGTCGCGCTGTTCCTGGCCGCCATGATCATCGGCATGGCCATGATTATTTCCGCCGCGATCCACGGGTAAAAAAGGATAGCCGCCTGTGGCCTCGATGCTGCTGATATCGGTGATCATTATCGCCACCTGCGGGCTCGTTTACGAGCTTATCGCGGGCACGGCGGCCAGCTATCTGCTGGGTGATTCCATCACGCAGTTCTCGACCGTCATCGGCTGCTATCTTTTCGCGATGGGGGTCGGCTCGTGGCTGACGAAATACATCCACCGCAATCTGCTCGGCTATTTCATCCGTGTCGAAATCCTGGTGGGCGCGGTGGGCGGCTGCTCGGCCATTGTGCTGTTCATGATGTTCGAGCATGTCGCCTCGTTCCGGCTGCTGCTTTACTTCATCGTGGCGACCATCGGCATTCTTGTCGGCATCGAGATCCCGCTGCTGCTGCGCTTGCTCAAAGACCGCTTCGAATTCCGCGATCTCGTCTCCCGCGTGCTGGCCTTCGATTACCTCGGCGCCCTTTTCGCCTCGGTGCTCTTCCCGCTGGTGCTGGTGCCTTATCTCGGCCTCGTGAAATCGAGCTTCCTGTTCGGCATGCTGAATGTCTCGGTCGCGATCTGGATGCTCTATGCCGTCAAGGAAGAGATGCACGCGCTGCAGGCGCACCGCGCGGGCGCGATTGCCGTCATGATTGCGCTGACCTTCGGCTTCATCTATTCCGAACGGCTGATGGCGATCGCCGAAAACGGCGCCTATTCGGGCAATGTCATCTATGCGGAATCCACCCCTTACCAGCGCATCGTCATCACCAAGACCGCGCATGACCTGCGCCTGTTCCTGAACGGCAACCTGCAGTTCTCCTCGGTCGATGAATACCGCTATCACGAGGCGCTGGTGCACCCCGCCATGGCGGCGCTCGGAAACCCGAAGAATATCCTGATTATCGGCGGCGGCGACGGGCTTGCCGCCCGGGAAATCCTGAAATATCCTTCCGTCGAGCACATCACGATGGTCGACCTCGACCCCGCGATGACAGCGCTGTTCTCGAAAAACGAAATCCTGACCTCGCTCAACCAGGACGCGCTGCTCTCTCCCAAGCTGACCGTCATCAACAAGGACGCCTTCGTCTGGATTCGCGAGGCCGCCAATGCCGAACACCCGCCGCTGTTCGACGCCATCTTTATCGACGTGCCCGACCCCTCCAACTACTCCATCGGCAAGCTCTATTCGGCGACCTTCTTCGCGCAGCTGAAACATGTGGTGGGGCGCCAGAGCCTGATAGTGGTGCAGAGCACCTCGCCGCTGGTTGCGCGCAAGTCCTTCTGGTGCGTGAACAACACGCTGGAGGAAGTGGGCTTCAAGACCGCGGCCTATCACGCCCTGGTCCCCGCCTTCGGCGACTGGGGCTATGTGATCGCGTCATTAAGCCCTTACAGGGTTCCGGAAAAATACCCGGAAGGGCTGAAATTCATCAACGCGGAGACAGCGAAGCAGATGTTCCTGTTCCCGCCCGACATGGCGAAGGTCGCGACGAAAATACAGCGGCTCGACGACCAGGCGCTGGTGCGCTATTTCGACCAGGAATGGTCCGAATACCTCGTTTATTAGGCGTGGCATGAAAATCACCCGGCGGCATTTCCTGGCAGGCGGCATGGCGGTCATGGCGGGGCTGGGCCTGACGAATTTCGTGCCCTGGTTCCAGCCGCCGCCGCAGGTCTCCGGCAAAATCATGGGCGCCTCGTCGAAAATGGGCCACCGGTTGCGCGGCGGCGCTTTCCCCAAAATCTCCGAAACAGTCGAAAAAGACGCCGTCATCGTCGGCGGCGGCATCGCGGGCCTTGCCGCAGCGTACCGGATGCACAAGGCGGGGCTGAAAAACTTCATGCTGCTGGAGCTCGAAAACGAGGCCGGCGGCAATTCCCAGAGCGGAAAAAACGCGACCTCCGCCTATCCCTGGGGCGCGCATTACGTGCCGCTGCTCACCGAAGAAGCGCGCGCGCCGCGCAAACTGTTCGAGGAACTCGGCATCATCACCGGCCATGACGCGAAAGGCCTGCCGATATATAACGAATATTTCCTCTGCGCCGACCTGCACGAGCGCCTCTATATGTTCGGCCGCTGGCAGGACGGCATCGTGCCCAGCCTCGGCCTGACGGCCGATGACAAAATACAATACGCCGCATTCTTCGGCCTGATGGACAAATACAAAACCGCGCGCGGCAAGGACGGCAAAAAACCCTTCGCCATCCCCGTCGACAAAAGCTCGCAGGACCCGGGGTTCCTGAAGTACGACAAAGTCACGATGAAGGAATGGATGGATGCGGAAGGGTATACGTCAGCCCCCCTGCGCTGGTATATCAATTACTGCTGCCGCGACGATTACGGCACGACGTTTGACGACACCTCTGCCTGGGCGGCTATGCATTATTTCGCCGCGCGCACGGGCGTCGCCTCCAACGCCGTCGCCGCCGATGTCGTGACATGGCCCGAAGGCAACGGCTGGCTGGCGCATAAACTTGTCGAGAAGGTAAAAGACAATATCCTCCCCCGCGCGCTCGTTTTCAGCGTGAAGCAGGACGGCGCGCGCGTAAATGTGGACTATATCGACGAGGCGACGGGGCAGGCGCAGCGCATTTCGGCGAAATCCGCCGTGCTGGCGACGCCGCAGTTCGTCGCGTCGCGGCTGACTGGCGGCGCGCCCCCCGATGCTTTCAGCTATTCGCCCTGGGCGGTCGCGAACATCACGCTGTCGAAAATGCCCGAGGGCAAGGGCATGGACCTTGCCTGGGACAACATGATTTTCAACAGCAAGCTTCTGGGCTATGTCGTGGCCACGCACCAGAACGTGAACATGGTGCAGACGCGCACTGTCATCACCTATTACTGGCCGCTCAGCCACTCGCCGCCGAAGGAAGCGCGCGCGGAGGCGCTGGCCCGCAGTTACGAAGACTGGCGCGATATCTTCCTGAAGGAACTGCTGATGGTCCACCCGGAGCTGAAAGGCCATGTCGAAAGCCTCGATATGTGGGTCTGGGGCCATGCGATGGTGCGCCCGACCAAGGGCTTTATCTGGGGGCCGGAACGCCGCGCGATGCTGAAGCAGAAGCCGCCCGTCTTCCATGCCCATTCGGACCTCAGCGGGATTTCGATTTTCGAGGAAGCCTATACGCGCGGCGTGGAAGCGGCGGAACATGCCCTCGCCTTTCACAAAATTCCTTTCCAGACGGAGCTGTAGATGGTGGAGCGGTTGCCGTTAAGGTCTCCTCTCCCCCGTTCGCGAAGCGAATGGAGGGAGAGGATTAAGGTGAGGGGGCCGCGCCAAAAGGGCGCGGAGTTTATGAACGTCGCGCGTCTTGGCGCGCGCCCCCCTCACCCTGACCCTCTCCCTCCCGCTAAAGCGGGGGGAGAGGGAAAAGACTCAGGGAGGCGGAAATGGCTATGAAACAACCATGGATATCCTCCGCGCGCACGGACCTCGGCTTTATCGTCGGGCCGGCTTTTGTTATTACAGCTATTGTCGTGCTGCTGAAGGACAAAATCGCGCTGATCGGCGATACGCCGCCGTGGCTGTGGCTGCTGCTGATCGTCGGGGTGGACGTCAGCCATGTCTACAGCACCATCTTCCGCACCTACCTTGATAAAGAGGAACTGCAGAAGCGTCAGATGCTTTACACCCTCGCTCCGCTGGCGGCATGGATTGTCGGCGTGCTGCTCTACAGCATGGATGCGCTGGCCTTCTGGCGCGCGCTCGCCTATCTGGCGGTGTTCCATTTCGTGCGCCAGCAATATGGCTTTATGATGATCTATGCGCGGGGCGAGCGCGAGCGTCCGAAACTCACCCGCCATCTCGACCAGGCGGCCATCTACCTTGCCACGCTTTTTCCGATTGCCTGGTGGCATTGCCACAAGATGACGATCCAGTGGTTTGTGGAGGGTGATTTCTTTTATATCAACAAACCCGCCCTCGCCTGGTTTGCGGGCATCGTTTTCGCCGTCGTTATGGCCGCCTATGCGGTCAAGGAAGTTTACTATGCGCGGAAAGAAGGCCGCGTGAACGTGCCGAAGAACCTGCTGCTGCTGGGCACCGCCCTGTCGTGGTCGGTCGGCATCGTTATTTTCAACAACGACCTTGCCTTCACCGCCACCAACGTCATTGCCCATGGCATCCCCTATACAGCCCTCATCTGGATATACGGCCGCAACCAGCGCGATATGCACCCGCGCGCCACGCCCTATGTGTCGCGCGTGTTCAATAAATTCTTCACCGCGAAGATGATTCCCGTCTACCTTGGCCTGCTTTTCGCGCTCGCCTTTATCGAGGAAGGCGTCTGGGACGGCTTTGTCTGGCGCGAACACGGGGAAATCTTCGGTTTTTCGCACCTGTTGCCGCAGGTGCAGTCGGAATATATCATGGTCTGGCTGGTGCCGCTGCTCTCGCTGCCACAATCGGTGCATTACGTGCTGGACGCTTTTATCTGGAAGCATAACCTGAAGGATTCGGAATGGAAAAAGATCTTGCTGCATCGCCCCTCCGCATAAAGCCGGAAGTGGTACCGCCCGGGCTCCACCTGCTGCTCGACTTCTGGGGCGGCCGTTACGCACGCGACATCGCGGCCATCGAAACGGCGCTGAAAGCCGCAGCCGCCGCCTGCGGCGCGACGGTGCTGGATGTTATTTTACATTCCTTCGGCGAAAACGCCGGCATTACCGGCGTGGCCGTGCTGGCGGAATCGCATATCAGCATCCATACCTGGCCCGAAACCGACTACATCGCCCTCGACGTCTTCACCTGCGGCGCCTGCGACGCCCACAAAGCCGCCGACGAACTGATCCTCCATTTCCAGCCGGTTAAGTATGAAATTTCGGCGCATAAGAGGGGGAACGAAAAAGCTCGACGCAAGGGAGTAGCGCTTGGCGCCAATTAAGATTTCCAAACGTAAAGCTTTAAGCTTTTTTTTGATTGTATCGCTTACAGTCTTGTTGGCTTTTCCAATTCTCCAGCCTCAGACACTAATTTTACCGCATATGCGTAAATGTACCCAACAAAACGACAGTTTTTGCTGGGTCAACGGCCCTTACTGCGACATGGCTTTAGGGCCTCCGCAAACGATGCGCGCAGGCTATCAAGAATGCCTAAGGAGAAATGGCTTTGATGGCATCAACTACTGGCGTCTTTTCAAATTTTCATACGATGAAAAGAATTCAAATCTTTTTCCTGAGACTGTCGCACTCCAAGAAGAAGCCGACAAAGGGAATTCTGATGCACAATTCAAACTCGGCTCGGCATATGCGTACGGTCAAAACGTCATCAGGAATCCCGCGGAAGCCTTAAAATGGTATCGAAAGTCTGCGGAGCAGGGGAATGTGTACGCACAGTTCTTTCTTGGAACAGCATATTATACCGGTAATAGTATAGTGCCAAAGGAAGAAGCCGAGGCAATGAAATGGTACAAGATGGCTGCCGATCAGGGAAATATGGGGGCACAGCTTCACATCGGTCTGGCGTATGAGTCCGGGCGCGGGGAGGAGGGAAATTTTACTGCAGCTGCTAAATATTTTCGTATGGCTGCTGAACAAGGAGACCTCAACGCCTATTATCGCTTAGGACGTCTATATGAGAATGGCAATGGAGTACCGCAGGATTATCAGGAAGCTTATTTTTGGTATTCGCTTAACACTTGGCGGGAGTATGACAAGGATCGGCAACGAGTTGCCGCATTGTTGACTGCCCAGCAACGAGATTCCATAGAGCAACGGGCCAAAGAGTGGAAAGCTCGGCCACGAATTTCACCAAAAAAATAGATAATGCGCACCCAAATCATCGTATTCGCCGTTGCTCTTGTCCTGATGTTTGTCAGCTTTTCGATCGCTGTGTTGCCGGAGTCGTGGTGGTTCATGGGGTCGTTGGGGTTGCTGGCGGTACTGTTGGGGCTTCAGGCAATAATCAGCGGAATCACGGGCGGCGGCGCCGGTGCGGGCGCGGATGAAGAGGGAAAGTTCTGGCTGCAGCGCGCGGATTCCTCCACCATCTCCATCAAGGACGAAACCTGTGAGGGCGTCATGGAGGCCTTCCTGAATTTCGACTGGGCGGCGGAGCTGGAAAACCTGAAGAACCTGAAAAAATCCCAATCCGTGCCGCCCGGCCTCGGCCTTGGGAGTTACGGCGACGAGATTTTCGTGCATATCACAATGGCGAAGCCCGACAAGGTCGACATACTGTTCGTCCGCCGCGTGAAGCCGGGCCGGAAGAAGGATGCGTTCGAGGAAATCTATAAAGAGGATTTCCCGGTTAAAAAAGTGGATGGGGTCGTGAGGGCGTATCTGGATAACGATGCCGACAAGCTGGTGCAGATGCTGGGATGACGAGATTCCACCATCCGGGCGAGAAAGTGATAGGGTTTCATGAAGAAATACTCCATATACGATACCGATAAAATCAACTGGGCCAAAAGCGACGCCAAGGCCATCCTGATTCCGGCCATTGCTATCCTTTCCATTATCTTTCTGGGCCTGACGTGGCGGCTGCACAGCCACTGGTCGTCGCATAACCGCTGGGTGCCAGCGACGGCGAAGGTTGTCAAAAGCTATATCACCAATGAATGCGCGACCTCGAACCCTTCCGGCGGTGATACCACCTATGGCCAGAGCGAGGAGCAGTGGGACCAGAGCTGCCAGCGCGTGGAGGCGCCGCATATCCGCTATGCCTATGAGGTCGAGGGCAAAAGATACGCCAGCGAACGCATCTCGCTTCAGGCCCCCGCCGCTGGCGCGCCCGGCGAATGGAAGGCCTGGGTGGAGGCGCGGCGCACGGGCAAAAACATCGACATCTGGTACGACCCCGAAGACCCGGAGGAAGCCGTCATCGACAAAAGCTGGAACGCGGCGGCGGATGTGCTGACGGTGCTGTTCTGCGGGTTGCTGCTGGCGGGGGCGGTTTGGGGGTGGAGGGTGGCGCAACGGAGGCTGGCGTGAGGATGGAGAGACTGGAAAGTACCCTCACCCTAACCCTCTCCCAAAGGAGAGGGGACTAGAGACTGCCTTCGGCAGAAGATTATAATTTTTAATCTCTTTCGCGTAGCGAAAGTCAGGAATCCCCTCTCCTTTGGGAGAGGAACAGACTGAACTAACGCATTGACAACACAAGATTAATTTTCTAGTGTCGCCATACACTACCTCTGCACAGCATTCGGCAAATCAAGGGCTTACCCGCCCGGCCTCCACAGAACCTGCACAGAAGGACTCCTTTGTATGGCATTCATGCACGACAAGCAAGAGCTCAAACCCGGCCTCGTCATCTTCCGCAGGTCCGACGTAAAGCACCGCAAATGGTATTGCCGCATGAAGCTGCCGCAGGCCGACCGCTACAAGACCATCTCGCTTGAAACCACCGACATCAACGACGCTCGCAATAAAGCCTTCGACCACGACGCCGAATTGCGATTCAAGGTCAAGCATCACATGCCAGTGTTCGACAAGACGTTCGCCCAGGTCGCCAAGGAGTATTCCGATTTCCAGAAGCAGCGCGCCGACGCCGGTGAGATCACGCAAAAACGGTGGGAAGTTGAGGACGGGTACATCAATAAACAGCTAGCCCCGCACCTCGGTCCTATCCAAATCACTCTCATCGGCGAGGAGAAGTGGAAAGGCTACCCGCTCTGGAGGCGCAGCAGTGGCAAAGGCCGCAAAGCCGACACCGTGAGCGACTGGACCATCCGCGCCGAAATGGCGACCTTCCGGTCCGTCATGCTGTTCGCTGTACACAAGCATTACATCCGCGAGAACCCGAGGATGTTCAACGCCCGGCTGAAGCTTGGGAAGCCGCGCGGCGAAGCCTTCACCCCCGAGGAATACCGAAAACTCTATACCCACGCCCGCGACAAGTGGCTGCAGAAGGCCGAGAGCAAGAAAGCCAGGTGGTACCGGGAGATATTCCACAACTTCATGCTCTGCATGGCGAATACGGGCCTGCGCCCCCCGGAGGCACGCAATCTTCGCTGGCGAGACGTGTGCGAGCCGAGGAATGGCGCGGATGGGCGGCAGTTCCTTCCCATCCGCGTGCGCGGCAAGGGCAAGTTCCGCGAACTCGTCGCGCCTATGACCGTCGCCACCTATCTGGAGCGCATCAGGAAGATATCCAAAGCTACCCAGTCTGACGACTTCGTATTCACGACCTATGAAGGAAAACAAGCACAGACCCTCTACGCATCCCTGCTCGATGATTTGCTAAACGAAAAGATTGGCAAGGAACAAATCACCCTTCTCCGCAGTGCTTCGGGCAAGCGCAGAAGCATTTACTCCTTCCGCCACACCTATGCGACCTTCAGGCTCATGAAGGGCACCGACATCTATTTCCTCGCCAAGCAGATGGGAACATCCGTCAAGATGATCGAGGACTATTACGGCCACATCACGCCCAGCCAGAATGCAGATGCCATTCTGCAGGGGATACCGGGATGGGAAGCCGTCGCTGAAGGCTCCGGCGAAACAGCGTCCGGCGTGAACGCGGACGCCGCCGGAACCAAGGCGAAACCCCGAGCGAAGAAGCGCGAGGGGAAGGATTTGCCGGCAGCCGGGAAAGCGTCGAGATCGACGCGGCGGCGCTGAAGCCGGGCAAATCCCAAACGCGCGGGCCGCAGATGCGGCACTTCCGAGCGCGTTTGATCCGAATTCGCACCGCGCCCGAGGGCGCGCCTCATCGGCGAATTCGCAAATATCAGCGCAAAGCCTGAAGACGTCGCGCTTCTACCCCGTTCGCTTCCCTCCATTCCATTCCGTTTGTCCCGAAAGAAAAAGGCGGGCCGCTGCGAGCGGCCCGCCAGGTCCTGAAGACTTACGGCTTCGGTCCGCGCATGCGGCGCAGGACCAACTCAGTGCGGATATTCGCAAGCGAGGCCTCGGCCATCGGCAGCGCCCCGCACTTTTGCCGGAGGCGCTCGACGTCCTGCGATACCCGAAAGAATTTCGATTGCAGTTCGACCGTCGAGAGGTCCTTCAGCTCCGTGGAGGGGATGAGCGTGCTGTTCATGTGATTTCTCCTTCGTTCACAAGACCTTCTCCTTCTCCGGCTCCGCGACAATGGTTGACACCTCCGTCGGCGTATGGAATTTGCTCTTCGCCGTGGGCACGTCTTCATGGGCGATGAGCTTGCCGTTGCGGTAGGTCCCGTAGGAACCGTCCGTATGGCGCAGACGCTTCGAGAGAAAATCGCACTCCGTCTTGATCTACCTCGACGCCGCCGAGACGCTCGGCGTTCGCGAGACGATATTGCTCTACGCGGCGCGGGAC
>SCTB01000065.1 GCA_004297545.1 Alphaproteobacteria bacterium | reverse complement strand
TGGGTTTCACGCAGATCGACACGGTCGCGAATTACCAGGAGGCACAGGACAAGTTGAAGTCCCGGCATTACGATATCGTGTTCGTCGACTGGATACTGCCGGGCAAGAGCGGCTATTCGCTTATGCAGGAATACCGGCAGGAGCGGGAGTATGACGATGTCGCCTTCGTCATGGTCACCACGGAAACAGACGAGCGGCACATGATCGAGGCCCTCAAGGCGGGCGCCACGTCCTATATCATGAAGCCGGTGACGCCCAACGCCTTTCAGGAAAAGGTCGCAAAGGTTCTCGACTGGATTGCCAAGAAAAAACAGCCCCGCAGCGGACAGGCCGGCGCTTAAAAACAAAGAAGGTTCCCATGAAGGACAAGATGGCGGCACACAGGAGCCAGATTTCCAGCGTTGTGGTGAGCTCCGTTGTCGACACATTCAACCTGATGCTGCGCCAGAATGTCACGGCCATGGCGACCAGAACCCCGCGGCCGCCGGGTCCGGACATGGCCGTCTATGCCTGCGTGAAGCTCGACCAGCAGGATTTGAGCGCGAATTTCTATTTCAGCTTCGACCGCAACCTGCTGATGCTGACGGCAGCCGCCTTCTACGAGAAAGACCGCGGCAAGCAGCAGGGCATCCAGGAAGATATCGCCTGCGCCGTCGCCAACATCGTGGGCGGCAAGGTCAAGACGTTCCTGAACCGGCAGGGCTATGACTTCGTCATGGGCGTGCCCTTCGTCGCCATGCCCGGCGAGCCCGGCAGCGACGATACGATCCATGTGCATTTTTCCTACGACCGGACTGGCGACAACGGCCTTGTCGTCAATTATGTGATGGAAGAGAAAAAGGCGGGTTCCGGTGCAAGCTGAGGGGAAGTCATGAAGGCGTTCTCCTTCAGTTCCGGCAAGGACAATAACCTCGCCGCGGCGCTGGAGGAATGCCGCGCCATCAGCCCTCAAGTAGCGCTCCTGTTCGCCGCCTCGCCGCTTCTGGACCAGCCGGAAACGGCGGAGACCATCAGGAAGGCCGGCTTTCCCGTCGTCGGATGCTCCACGGCGGGCGAGATTTCGGCGGGGGGCGTTTCCGACCTGCGTTTTTCGGGCCTTGCGCTCCGTTTCGACGAGGTGCCGGTCAAAATCGTCAAGGCGCCGCTGAAGACAAGGGAAGACTCCCGCCATGCTGGCGAGGAACTGGCGCGGCAGCTGGCGGCGCCGGATCTCGCCAGCGTCTTCGCGCTCTGCCCCGGTTCGTTCAGCGAAAGCTCTGATTTCGCCAAGGGGCTGACCTCGGGCCTGTCGTCGCGCGTGCTCGTCACCGGCGGCATTGCCGGACGGCATGGCATGACTGGGAACACTTACACCATCATGAGCGACGTGTTTCCCGACAGCCACGCCGTCGCTTTCGGCTTCTACGGCGACAAGGTGCGCGTCAAAAGCGGTTCCTGCGGCGGGTGGAAGCCTTTCGGGCCGGTGCGCCGCGTGACGAAGGCCGAGGGCGGCGTCATTCACGAGCTTGACGGGAAGCCCGCGCTGCAGCTCTACAAGGAATACTTGGGACCGAAGGCGGCGGGACTGCCATATTCGGGCCTGATGTTCCCTTTCGCCATCCTGAGCGAGCAGAACCGGCAGGACACCGGTATCATCCGCACGCTGATGGATGTCGACCACAACGCAAACACGATGACGATGGCCGCGAGCGTGCCGCAGGGCAGCCTTGTGCGCATGATGCATGCCGATACGGAATCCCTTGTCGATGCCGCGCGCAAGGCGGCGGAAGACGCGAACAAGGGGCCCGGAGAGAAGGCGACCATCCTTGTCAGTTGCGCCGGGCGCAAGATCATCATGGGCACGGACGTGGACGAGGAAATCGACGCCGTGCTCGACGTCATCGGGCGCCATTCGTCCTTCACGGGGTTCTATTCCTACGGGGAAATCTGCCCCTATGCTCTCACGGGCCTGAGCGAGCTGCACCACCAGACCATGACCATCACCAGCATTTCAGAAGAGAAGGGCCGCTGATGGTTTCGCGCAAGGTCGCTCGGCTGTTCCGCAAGCATTTCGAGATCGAAAATCCGGAAGCGGCGCTGCTCATGGTCAAGACTCTGGCGGAAAATCCCGCGGACCTTCCCCCCGAAGCGCGGCGGATGATGGAATTCTTCCCGGATTTCCTTGCCTCCATCGAGGAAGCCTATAAAGAGCATGACGAGCGGCTGAACATCGCGGTGCGCGCGCTCGAGCTGTCGTCGAACGAGCTCAGCTTGGCCAACCAGAAGCTCGAGGACCTGAATTTCGCCATCGAGGCGATACTCGAAAGCCTCGGCCAGGCGCTGCTGTATTTCGGGCCCGACGGTCTCTGCGCCCCGGTCTATTCGAGGGCCTGCCTGACGCTGCTGGAAGCCGACCCCAAGGGGCAGCATATCACCGATGTGCTGCGCATGGACGGCGCCCAGCAGGAAACTTTCTTGCCGCTCCTGCACCTGCTGTTCGCGGACAACGCGACTGCGATGCCGTTTTCGGAACTGATCACGCTTGCGCCGCAATGGTACCGTCATTCGAAAGGCCTGAAAATCGCGCTGTCGTACAAGCCGATGCGCGGACCCTCGGGCGCGATGACGGGCATCCTTGTCGTCGCGACGGATATCACCCAGAAGCTGGAAACGCGGGAAAAGCTGGCGCAGAAGGAAGAACAGGTCCTGCGCACGCTGCGCATCGCCGGCAACCGGGGCGGATACGTCCGCTACCTGCACGCTTTCGAGGCCGCTTTCAGGACCATCAAGAGCTCGAACCATCTCTCGGACATCAAGCGCGACCTGCACACGCTGAAGGGGATGGCGAAGGTTTTCTACCTCAGCACGGTCGCTGAGCTGTTGCACGAGGTTGAGGACGCCATCAGCGATATTTCCGACGACGACTGGCGGGAGCCGCTCGAGGCGGTCATGGCGGGTTACCAGGTGCGCCTCGAATTAATGCTGGAATACGCGCGCTGGCTGGGCCGCGAGATCTGGGGCTACGAGTTCGAGAACGGCAAGGATATCATGAGCCTTGCCACGCGCAACGTCTACCAGTTCGGCCTCGACCTCGAGGCGATGCTGGCGGAAAAGATACCGCCGGAAAAGATCGTGGAAAGCTATTTCCTGCGCGTGGCGTCGCTGCCGGTCATGGACATGCTGTCCTTTTTCGAGATGCAGGTCGGCTATTTCGCCGAAGTCGCCGACCGGCAGGTGCGCATGCGGCACGATCAGGGCGACGAGGTGCGCATCTTTCCCGACTATTACGGGGATTTTTTCGACAGCCTGACCCATGTGGCGCGCAACATCCTCGACCACGCCTACGAACCTCCGGCCATGCGCGAAATCCTGGGAAAACTGCCCGAGCTGCACGTGACGCTCAAGGTGGTCTACGGCGACCCGGAGCGCAAAAGCTTCGTCATCACCATCACCGACGACGGCGCGGGGATTTCGGCGGCGGAAGTGCGCGACCGGCTGCGGCACAAGAACCCGAGCGTGGACGATGAAATCGACGCCGAGGTCATCCAGCATATTTTCGACGCGGATTTCTCCACCAAGGACAGCATCGACATCAATTCCGGCCGCGGTATCGGCATGAACGTCGTGAAGGCGGAAGTCGAAAGGCTGGGCGGTCACGTGCGCGTGGATTCGAAGCACGGGTTTTCGACGACTTTCACCATCCGCCTGCCGGTTATCTGGAGGAGAGGCTGAACATGGGTTATTACCAGGATTTCATCGTCAAGCCGGGTTCGCAGGTCAAGCTGCGCGACATCGACCCGGATTACAAGGACGGGCTGACCAAGGAAAAGGCCGAGGAGCAGCTTGCAAAGAACCTGAAGAAGCTGCAGGCGCTGCAGGAAATGCTGTACGCGGAGCACAAGCGCGCCCTGCTGGTCTGCCTGCAGGCCATCGACGGCGGCGGCAAGGACGGCACGATCCGCGGCGTCTTCGGGCCCCTGAACCCGCAGGGAAGCCGCGTGGCGTCCTTCAAGCAGCCGAGCACGCTGGAGAGGGACCATGACTTTCTGTGGCGCGCGCACCGCGACACGCCGGTGCTGGGCGAAATATGCATCTTCAACCGCTCGCACTATGAGGACGTGCTGGTCGTGCGGGTGCGGAACCTGAGGCCGGAAAAGATCTGGCGGCGGCATTACGACCAGATCAACGATTTCGAGCGCAACCTGTCGGAGAACGGCACGCATGTGCTCAAATTCTTCCTGCATATCAGCAAGGAAGAGCAGCTGCAGCGCTTCAAGGACCGGCTCGACGATCCCGCCAAGCACTGGAAGATCGCGGAATCCGACTATACCGAGCGGGAGCGGTGGGACGAATACCGCAAGGCCTTCGAGGATGCGCTGGAGAAATGCTCGACCGATTACGCGCCATGGTTCGTCATCCCGTCGAACAAAAAGTGGTTCCGGAATCTGGCCGTCTCCGAAATCCTCATCAAGTACCTTGAGGACCTCGACATGAAATACCCGAAACCGCAGGTTGACGTGGACGCCATCCGGAAGAAGTATTTCAACGGGAAGAAGTAAGTTCCATTACCTGTCATCCCGGCGAAAGCTGGCATGACAACTATGGTTAAAGCTGCGGCTCCTGCGGCCTGCGCGTCGTTTTCATGCGCTCGTTGACCTTTTCCATGATTTCGGGCGGCAGGGATTCCTGCAGCGCCACCATGCGGTCCACGATGACGTCGGGGTTGTAGCGCGTGGCGGCCCAGGCTTCGCGCAGGCTGTTTTCCGGCGTGAAGGCCGCAGCGGCCGCCTTTTCTTCCTTGTGCTTTTCGGGGAGCGCCGTTTCGTCCAGCACCAGGCGGAAGTCCGGCTCGGTGAAGGCATAGGCCTCCTTGCCGGCGCCGTAACGCCCGCTGTCCAGCACGGTCACGCGGCCGCGTTCTTCCTTCACCGTGTCGACCACGCCGCGGATGGCGTCGGCGGCCGTATTCGCCTCGGCCCCCTGCAGGGACGAGGTGATGTTCATGATGCACAGCTGCGCGCGGTTGAGGCGGTAGAGGTCCGCCCGCTTGCCCTTCACGCGCTGGCCCGCGAAGTTGATTTCGACGATTTCGTCCTCGCGCGACTTCTTGGCGCGGAAGTATTCGGTGGTGTAGACTGCGGCGCCCAGCGCGGCGAAGCCGATGGCGGCCCATTTGATGGCCGTGATCGACACCAGCGCGATGATGGAGGCCCACATGAACTTGTTGCCGAGCGACTTGCCGTAGTCGATCATGGTGGTGCCGACGGCGACTTCGGACGTCGCCGGCAGCTCGGGCTTCAGGCCCCGTACCAGACGCCCCCAGGTCATCGGCGGCACGCGGTAATTGCCCTCCGCCAGAACCCGGTTGAATTTGTCGATGGTTTGCCCCAGCCGTTTGAACATCATGCCGCACCCTTTTCCCTAAAGTGGAATAGAGCGGCACGGTAGAACAAGTGCGGGCGTTTGTCGAGATGGGAGAAAAACCTTTTAATTATAAATACTTAAATAAAACCGTCATGCCAGCGAAAGCTGGCATCTCGCAGGCCTTTGGCCTGCCTTTATAAAGGCGCGCGAAGCGCGCGAGATCCCAGCTTTCGCTGGGATGACAAGTTTTCTGGCGTCCGCAAAAAATTATCCGCCCTTCTTCTCCGGCTTCCACGTGCGCGCGCGTTCTTCGGGCGCTTCCCGCTGCGCGGGCGGGCAGTTGTTATAGACTTCGTTGAAGAAGGTGCCGAAGCTTGCCGTGCGCTTCTGGATCTCGACGCTTTTCGGATTGGTCTTGGCGAGCAATGCCCAGAAATAGGCTTTCTGCGGGTGCGGCGACGTGCCCTTGCCGCGGTGATGCAGCAGCGCAAGGTTGGCCTGCCCCAGCGGGTGGCCCTGCTTTGCCGCCAGTTCGTAATATTTGAAGGCATCGCTGTAATTCGGCAGCATGCCGTGGCCGTTGAAATAGAGGGATCCAAGCCCGTTCTGTCCCGCGGCGTTGCCCACGCTGGCGGCGGCGCGGTACCATCTTTCCGCCTGCCTGTAATTGACGGGCGCGCCTTCCTCGCCGTACTCGTAAAGCTCGCCCAGCTCGGCGGCCGCCACGGCATCCCCGCCCTTCGCGCGGGCCTCCAGCTCGCGGACCTTGCGCATCGAGGCCCGTTTCATCAGCGTGAAAAGCACCCACAGGACGATTATCACCAATACCGCGATTTGCGCGTAATGGTTGTGCATCAGGAATTTCCACGCGGTCTTAAGCTGCGTGAGAGGGTCGGCGACGCGGGGTGTTTGTTGTTCCATGCTTCAAAACTCTGTCCGGCAGGTTTTAAAAGGAAGGCGCGACTGCACCTGCACTCATGATAATTCCGGCGGCGGGGTTTCGGCCATAAAAAACATGAATTGACATAATTATAATCGGTGATATATTTTTCGTCTTCCGTGGGGGTGGCGGGTCGGCAAT
>SCTB01000064.1 GCA_004297545.1 Alphaproteobacteria bacterium | reverse complement strand
CCGATCTTTTCGATAATACTTAAATAAGTATTAATTGCCAACCCAAAAGTTTTAAAAAATTTAAACATTTGAATTTGTTAGCAAAAATTCCGCGCTCGGTAAGCTCCTTTCTTTATAATTCCGGAAAATAGAATATTCGTGCGTTGATTCGTAAAAATGTTACCGTTTCGTACAAGAGTTCGTGCGGCTCAACAGAATTGGTCAAACGCCGCAAGGACAGGGGTTTTTTCGATGTTCCAGCGCGACTTTTTCAAGATAACCTGCCTCTATTCTCTGGGGATCATCGTTACATTTTATATGTGCTGGGTGCTGCTGGAGGCTGTGGTGCCGGAGGCGAAGCTCGACCTTTTGCAGACGCTGACGACGGCCTTCGGGGTGAACCTGCCCAACGACATGCCCCTGACCATGAATACGGAGGCCAGGCGCCTCTCGGTCGTGTTCATCATTGCAATGCTGTCGCTGGCGCTGGTGGTCATGAACGTGTTTTTCGGGGCGGTCGTGACGGCAAGGTTCATCCGCCCGCGAGTGCAGCTGGTAACCTCGGAGCGCGGGGTGTTGAGCACGGTCTGGAACCCCGACATGCCCTATGTGCTGATCCGGATGGCGAATTTCTATGCGGCGGATCTCGTCGACGTCGTTCTGAACATCGTGCTGATGGTCGAGGAAACGCGCATCGTGAACGGCCAGCAGGAACAGTTCCGCAGCTACCTGCCCATACCCGAGTTCTCGCCCCAGCGCGTTCTCGTGCTCGAGCAGAGGATGCCCTGGAGCATCGCGGTGCCGGCGGATGCGCATCTGGGCAATTCCCTGTCGAAGGATTACCATTTCACGCCCGGCAAGCCCATCACGCAGTCCTTTTCGAAAGGCAAAACGATCGTTACCGCGAAACGCACGCTGCAGATCCTGATGCAGGGGACGGACGCGCGGTCCTATTCCCACTTTGTCATCCATCGTAAAATCCCCGTCGACAGCCAGGACGGCGACAGGTACACGCTGCATCTCCACCGCGGCGCGTTCAAGTCGCTGCCGCTGCAGATCGCGGGCCCGCAGGAACTGGAGCAATACGCGTGAAGAAAAACCTTGTCCTGACAGCCATTATCATGTCGCTCGCGGCGTCCCTTCCCGCTTCGGCGGAACACGGCCCGCCCGCGCAGATCATTAATGATAAAGCCTCTCCCGCCTGCGTTTCGGTCAAGGCGTCCTACCTGCCGCTGATGACCGGTATCGTGAATGCAAAAGGCGCGGCCATCGCGCTGACGAACAACTGCGAAGACGCCATCACCGTCCATGCTTTCGCGACGTCGAAATCGCAGGAAGCGCCGAAAACGGAAATCGCCAAATCCGCGGCCCAGCTGGTCGTCATCGAGGGCGATGTCGCGCGTTACAGCCTTTTCCGCTTCAACAAGGACGGCGCCGAATGCGCCTTCCCCCTGCCCGCCGGCGCGGACGGAAAAACCAAATGCAGGAACCTCGTCATTCCGCCGCGCGGCACGCTGTCGCTGCATGTTCCCTGGGGTTCGTTCTACAGCCTGCAGGGGAAGGCGGGCGATGAGGACATGAGCGCCGAGGGCGCCATGATCAACCCGCGCAACCCGGCGCAGGCGATTAACTGGTATCTGGCGGCAGCCGAAAAAGGCGACGCACAGGCGCAGTACCAGCTGGGCTTTCTTTACGGGATGCCGGGCGAGACGCAGGATGCACAGGCGGCGATGAAGTGGCTGGAGCGCGCGGCAGCGCAGGGAAACATGAACGCGACGACGAAGCTGGCCTTCGCCTATCAGGAAGGCCTCATTGCAATGCCGGACCCGAAGCGGGCCTATTTCTGGTGGTGCCGCGTCGCGCCGCATGCCTGGGACGGCCTCTACCATATGCGCGAAGCCGCCGGCAGGCGCCTGACGGACGCGCAGAAAGCGGAGCAGGAACAGGCTGCCGCCGCCTTCAAACCCGTGCCGGAAGCGCATTAAAGCCCCCTTTTCCGGGCC
>SCTB01000063.1 GCA_004297545.1 Alphaproteobacteria bacterium | reverse complement strand
CTGGCCGCCGCGCCGGCCAAGGCCGCGCAGGAAGACATCGCCCATCGCACCGGCATTGCCGCGACGGTCAATGACGACGCGATCACCTTTTCGGACATCCGCAACCGTCTGGATCTCTACCTTGCGGGCAACCCCGAGACGCCGCCGCCGGAAATCCGCCGGAAGCTCGAAAAGCAGGTGCTGGACAAGCTGATCGACGAAAAGCTTCAGCTTCAGGAAGCCAAAAAAGACGGCATCACGGTGACGGACGACGACATCAAGCGGGGGATGGAGCAGATCGCCCGGCAGAACAAGCTGTCGCCGGCAGAATTCCAGGACCGGATAGACCGCACCGGCGTCAAGAGGTCGACGCTGACGGAGCAGATACGCGCGGAAATCGCATGGTCGCAGGTCGTGCGCCGCAAGCTGCGCCCTGAGGTCAACGTGTCGGAAAGCGAAATCGACAGCGCCATGGCGCAGATGTCGCATGGCAAGGGCAAGACCGAATACCGCGTTGCGGAAATCCTGCTGACCATCCCCTCTGCGGAAATGGAAGATACGGTGCGCCACGACGCCGATAAAATTATCGAGGACGTGCAGAAAGGGGGCTCCTTCCCGTCTGCCGCGCGACAGTATTCAAAAGCGCCCGGCGCTGCGCAGGGTGGGGATCTCGGCTGGATCCGGCAAGGCATGCTGAACGAGAAGCTCGAGGAAGCGCTGGCGAAAATGCACCCCGGGCAGATCAGCGCGCCGATACGCACGGATAAGGGGTATCATATCCTGTTTCTGCGCGACGTGCATGTCGCAGGCGCGGCGACGCCGCCCAAAGCCGCAACACCGGCGCCGGCCGCAGCGCCCCCGCCCCCCAAAGCGGAGACGCCCGGGCCTGAGGTGACTTTGCACCTGAGGCAAATCACCATCCCGATTTCCCCGACCGACCCGGAACCGGTTATCGCCGCCAAGATGAACCGCGCCGCCACGCTGAAGGCAGAAATCTCCGGTTGCGAGCAGATGGAAAAACGCGCGAAGGACTTTATCTCTCCCGGCACCGCTGATCTCGGCAGCGGCCCCTTAAGCAGCCTGCCCGAGCCCGTGCGCAAAGCCGTCGCGGACCTTCCGGTAGGCGAGCTCAGCGCGCCGATCCGCGGCGACAACGGCGTGGCGGTCATGATGGTCTGCGAGAGGTCCTCCCCGCCCGCCGAGGAAGCCGCCGCTGCCCCCCCTCCCCCGCCGGCCCCCGCACCGCAGCCGCCGGCGCAGGCCCCGCCGACTGCCGCGGAGGCGCCGCCGGAAGAAGCGTCCCGCGATCAGGTCGCCAATCAGATCGGCATGAAGCGCCTCGACCAGATGCAGGAGCGTTACCTGCGCGATTTGCGCGCGACGGCCTTCATTGACAAGCGTCTCTGACCACCTGCCGCCGTTAAGGGCGGTTATCGAAACCCACGGGCTCATGGCCAAGCGTTCGCTTGGCCAGAACTTCCTGCTCGATCTCAATGTCACCGCCAAAATCGCACGCGCCGCGGGGGATCTGAAAGGCGTCAACGTCATCGAAGTGGGCCCCGGCCCCGGCGGGTTGACGCGGGCGCTGCTCGACATGGAGGCGGCGTCCATCCATGCCATCGAACGCGACGACCGCTGCGTCGCAGCGCTGCAGGACGTCGTTGCCGTCGCGAACGGCCGCCTTGTGCTCCATGCCGACGACGCGCTGAAGGCGGATTACGAGGCGCTCTGCCCCGCCCCCCGCGCGATCGTCGCGAACCTGCCCTATAACATCGCCACGCCGCTGCTGATCGGGTGGCTGAAGAGCCTGCCTCTGTTCAAAAGTTTCACGCTGATGTTCCAGAAGGAAGTCGCCGACCGCCTGGCAGCCGAGCCGCGCAGCAAGGATTACGGACGGCTGTCGGTTATTACTCAGTGGCTTTGCGACGTGGAAAGAAAATTCGACCTTCCGCCGCAAGCCTTCACGCCGCCGCCGAAAGTGACCTCCAGCGTCGTACATATCACGCCAAAAGTCAGGACAGACGACCTGGATATTGCGCTGATGGAGCGCGTCACCGCCGCCGCCTTCGGCCAGCGCCGCAAGATGCTGCGCCAGAGCCTGAAGTCCTTAGGCGCGGATACGGAAAAACTTCTCGCCGCCGCGGGAATCGAGGGGACGAAGCGCGCGGAGGAAATAGACGTGCCGGGCTTTGTCAGGCTTGCCAAGGCTTTCCGGGACCTGAAATAGGCCATTCTTCCTCCGCCCTTGCCGCCGCATGCCGGGCGTTGTATACCTCTAGTCAAATCCATTTTCAGCCCGTCCATAGAAGGAGCATGTCCATGCCTGCGCCCAAGCCGCTTTCCGGCCGTTTCAACATTCCCCGCGCCCCCGGCGCGCCAGCTATTTTCGCGGCCGTGATGGACGGCGATCTTGCCGCCGTGCAGTCCATTTTGAAAAGCGACCCGGAGGCGCCGCAGGCGCGGGACCGCGGCGGCAATACGCCCCTGATGATGGCCGTCATTTTCGGCCCCGAGCGCCAGGAGATCATCGACCTGCTCATCGAGAAAGGCGCGGACGTGAACGCGCAGAACAAGCACGGCGGCAATGCGCTGGCCCGCGCGGCCCATTTCGGCCACAAGGACCTTGTCCGGCAACTGCTGGGGCTGGGCGCCGACCCGTCCGTGAAGGACGAAGCCGGGCAGGACGCGGCCGCCTGGGCGCGCATGAACGGGCATGATGATATTGCGGCTCTTTTCAAAAAGCCTTCGGCGCCGAAGCCGCCCGCGCCCTGAGGTTTCAATCCGAAAAGATGTAGATTTTAATTCCCCGGCTTCAGCGTATCGACGAAGGACTGGATACCGACCAAGCGGTCGCGCTTTTGCCGCTCCGCTTCCAGGATTGAGCGCACGGCCGCGACGCTGGCCTCGAAATCCCGGTTGACGATGACGTACTGGAATTCTCTGTAATGCGCGATTTCGTCGCGCGCCTTGGTCAGACGGCGGGCGATTTCCTCTTCGCTGTCCTGCGCGCGGTTGTGCAGCCGGTGCGCGAGCTCATCCCAGGAAGGCGGCAGCAGGAAGACCGACACGACATCGTTCGGCGCCACTTTGGCGAGCGAGCGGTTGCCTTGCCAGTCGATGTCGAAAAGCACGTCCCTGCCTTCGGTTAAGGCCTTTTCGACCGGCTTGCGCGGCGTACCGTAGAAATAGTTGTTATAAACCAGCGCATGCTCGAGCATGTCGCCGCTTTTGATCATTTCCTCGAACTTTTCCTTCGAGACGAAATAATAATGCTGCCCCTCGACCTCGCCCGGGCGCTGCTTGCGCGTGGTGGCGGATACCGATATCACCGTCTCCGGATCGCGCTTGGCGATTTCGCGGGAAATCGTGGTCTTGCCGCCGCCCGGCGGGGACGCCAGCACCAGCATCACCCCGCGCCGTTTCAGGGCGGCTAACGGCTGAGGTGCAGCAGGTGGCAGGTTTTTCGCTGGCATCATTGTTCTAATTCATTAACTTGTCTGGTAGAATCCATCCGGTGACACTTTATAACCCGCCCGGTCCCATCCGACAAGCTTGGAAAATCGGAATATGAAAAACCCAAAGACCGTCCTGATTACGGGTGCTTCCAGCGGTATCGGGCATGCGCTGGCCCTTCTCTATGCGATGCCCGGCGTAACGCTTTTGCTTACCGGCCGCAACCCTGACCGCATCGCGGAGGTCGCACGGGCCTGCGCCGCGAAGGGCGCACAGGTCAAAACCACCGTGATCCCGGTCACGGAGCGCGAGACCTTCAAGCGGGAGATACTCGCCTGGGATGATTCGCACCCCATCGATCTGGTCATCGCCAATGCCGGCGTCTCGGGCGGCTCTGGCGCGGCGGGGGGCGAATCCGAACACCAGTTCCGCGCCATCATGGAAATCAATCTCGACGGCACGCTCAACACCGTCGCTCCGCTCGTCCCGCGCATGACCGCGCGCGGCAAAGGCCAGATCGCGCTGATGAGCTCGATGGCCGGATTCCGCGGCATGCCGAACGCGCCCGGCTATAGCGTCAGCAAGATGGCGGTGCGCGCTTACGGCGAGGCCTTGCGGCCGCTTTTGAAAAAATCCGGCGTCGAGGTGAGCGTGATTTTCCCGGGCTTCGTGAAGACGCCGCTGACCGACGTCAACCGCTTCCCGATGCCCTGGCTGCTCGATGCGGAAACAGCCGCGCAGAAAATCGTCAGCGGCCTCTCCGCCAACAAGGCGCGCATCGCTTTTCCCTGGCAGATGTCCCTGCTGGCGCGGCTGATTGCGTCACTGCCGTTATGCCTTGGCGACTTCATTCTCGCCAGGGCGCCGAAAAAATCTTAAAAAATCACTGGTTCAGGTTCCCGTAGTCGCGCCCGCCAAAACGGTTCTGCGATACGGTCCGCTGCCCCCACTGGCGGGGCTTCGGCTTGAACGTCCGCAGGTTCGACGTCACCGGGACGCTGCCGGCCATGCGGATGTCGCCGACGTTCAGGCTGCCGCGAACATATTCGCCCTGCATGGAATAAGTTGCATTGGCGGCAAAGGCCGCGGGCGTCGCCGCAAGCCAGCCCCCCAGCATGAAAGCGGTCAGTAAATTCGATGTCGTGAGCATGATGAACTTCCCCTTTCCCATCATGCATCATAGCGCAAAAAAAGAGGGGCCGGAACCCGTTTCCCGGGACCGGCCCCTTTGAGCTGTCCAGTTTTGGCTACTTATTGACTGGTTGGGGGAGCAGTCGTGGAGGTGTCGGCTGCAGCCGGAGCTGTTTTAGCGGCCTTTTTCTTTGCTTTCTTCTTATGCTTTTTTGCCTTTTTATGGACGGTCTTGGCGGCGTCGGCCTTGGCAGCAGGCGCGGCAGCCGTGGTGTCGGTCGTCGTATTGGCATCCGCCGCAAATGCGCCGGCAGACGTTGCAAGGAAAGCGGTCATCGCGAGCGCCGCCAGCAGTTTTTTAGTCGGGGTCATATTTTTTCTCCTGAAGATGAAACGGATAAGTTCGGTGAACTGATCAATTACCAGCTTAAGCGGTTCCCCCTTGCGGCAGCTTTGGCCCCATTATTAATTCTGTGCAATACACCCCGTCAATCATTAACATAATTATATCAGGTATTTATGGCTTCTTATCGTGGCGCGCCGTGGTAGGATGGCCGCATAACCATCAACGGGAAAATCGAGAACGTGCAGGAAGAATTCAACGCTTCTTCTGCGGATCGCGTGAAGACCATACTGGACCGGCTGTCCAAAGTGCCGGAAGGCCGGGAGGTCGTGGATTTTCTGAAAAACCACGCCGTCAAAATCGATCTGCAGGACGACCCGGTCAACTGGGCCGCCTCGACGCTGACGATCACCGATGTCGTGAACGGCGTTTATTCCTACAAGGACCCCGTCATCATCCTGAAAAAAAACCTCTCCGACGACAACCTGTTGCAGGCGATCGTGCACGAGAGCCAGCATCTGCGCCAGCACCTCTCCGGCGTCGGCAATCCCGACCGCATCCTGCCGCTGGAGGAGTATATTCTTTTCTACCGCGCCTCCGAAGCCGACGCGCAGGCGGCCTGCACCGTCGTCACGTGGAAGCTGAAAGAGGCCGGCGACGCGGGCCCGTGGAAGATGGCGGGCGAAGTCGGCTATCAGGACATCTGCGATGCCTTTGAAAAAGCCGTGAACGAAAACCCTGCGGCGCTGAACGACGGCCGGGCGCAACGCGCGGCCTTCGACGCCTGGTTTGAAAACCCGGCGCGTCTCGCAAGCTACAACCGGGCAACAGCCGATTTCATGGTTCCCTTCCTCGAAAAAGGCCGCGAGATTTTCAACAGTCACGGCATGACCGAGGGCGTGCTGGATGAATCGTGGCTGAAAAAACTCAACGCCGCGTCATCTGCGTCCTATCTGCTCCAGGACGACGCAAAAAATATCCTAAAGGATGCGCATTACTCACGCGACACCGACAGGCGTCCGCCGGAAAAGAAGAAAAAACCTGCGAACGACGCGATTCCGCCATCAAAAGCGGCGTAAAGCGCAGTTAGGGCTGTCTGTATAATATATTCCTGAACTGCCACGGGTCTTCCTTGTCGAGGTCTTCGGGGAAGAGGCCGGGGCGGTTCTGGAGCGGCGTCCAGTCGGTGTAATAGCCTTTGACAGGGCCGAGGTAAGGCCGCTGCAGATCGAGGCAGCGCTTGTAGTCCATCTCGTCCGCCTCGACGATGCCGGCGCGCGGATTTTCCAGCGCCCAGACCATGCCGGCGATAACGGCCGAGGTGACCTGCAGCCCCGTCGCGTTCTGGTAGGGGGCGAGCTTCCGGGTTTCTTCGATGGAAAGCTGCGAGCCGTACCAGTAGGCGTTCTTCTTGTGGCCGTACAGCAGCACGCCCAACTCGTCCACGCCGTCCACGATCTCATGCTCGTTCAGGATATGGTGCTTCTTCTGCGGGTCGCCCGCGCGGCCGAACATTTCGTGCAGCGACAGGATGGCGTCGTTGGACGGATGATAGGCGTAGTGGCAGGTCGGGCGATAATCGGGCTTCGCCCCCTTGCCCACCGTGTAGTAATCGGCAATCGAAATCGCCTCGTTA
>SCTB01000062.1 GCA_004297545.1 Alphaproteobacteria bacterium | reverse complement strand
GAGACGCAGAGCAGCGTCCCGTAGGGCACGCGGAAGCGGAAACCGTTGGTGCAGATGGTGGCGGATTCCATATCCAGCGCAACGGCGCGGCACTGGCTCAACCGCTGCACGGGAACGCTCTGCTCCCACAATTCCCAGTTGCGGTCGCTGACCGTGGCGACGGTGCCCGTGCGCATGATTTTCTTGAGGTCGTAATCTTTCAGCCCCGTCACTTCCGACACGGCGCGCTCGAGGGCGACCTGAATTTCTGACAGAGCCGGGATAGGCACCCAGAGCGGCACGGCATCATCCAGCACGCCATCGTTGCGCACATAACCGTGCGAGAGAACATAGTCGCCCAGTTTCTGCGAGTTGCGCAGGCCCGCGCAGTGGCCCAGCATGATCCAGGCATGCGAGCGCAGCACGGCCACATGGTCGGTGATGGTCTTGGCGTTCGAGGGCCCCACGCCGATGTTGATAAGCGTGATGCCCATGCCGTCGCGGCGCTTCAGGTGATAGGCCGGCATCTGCGGCAGGCGCGGCGGCTTCTGGCCTTCCGATGCCGTGGCCTCCATATTCGCGTTATAGGTCACGAAGTTGCCGGGTTCCACGAAAGCATAGTACTCTCCGCGCCGGTCGTCTTCGGAGGTATCTTCCGTCTGCGCCATCAGCTTGTGACAGTCGCGGATGAACTCGTCGACGTAAAACTGGTAGTTGGTATAAAGCACGAATTTCTGGAAGTGCTCGGCCGAGGTGCCGGTGTAATGCTTCAGGCGCTGCAGGCTCAAATCCACGCGCTGCGCGTTGAACAGCGCCAACGGGTTCGGGTCGCCCGGCTTGGTCACATGCGTACCGTTCGGGATGGTGTCGTCCATATGCGCAAGATCGGGCTGGTCGAAAACCAGCGGCAGTTTCTGTATCTGCTCGGCGGTCAGGTCGCGCTCGAGATGGAACTTGTCGCCCAGCGCGAAATGCAGCGGGATGGGCAATTCGCTCACGCCGATCTCCAGCTCCGCATCCGGGTGGTTGGTCAGCAAAAGCGTGAACTGCTCAAGATAATAATTCTTGTACAGGTCGGGGCGCGTCACCGTCGCCGTGTAGGAACCGGGGCGCGAAATAAAGCCGTACGACAGGCGGTTGTCGATGGAGGGCCCCTTGGTCGTGGTGATGGAGACATAGGGGTAATTCGCGCGGACGCGCGCATCGTCGTCCCACTGGCCTTTCGAGTAAAGATCGAAAGCGTGCCGCAGGTAATTCACGTTGGCTTCGTATATGTCATTCACCCAGGCGAGCGCCTTGTCGGGGTCGCGAAAACCCCGGGTGGTCATCATTCCGTCGCGGATGGGTGATGGTACTTTAAGTCCGATGAGCAATTTGGTCTAACCCCGTTAATCCGGCAGCAAAATCCTCGGCGACGAACGGCCTCAGATCATCTACCCCTTCCCCTATACCTATAGCATGAACTGGTAAACCAAACCTTTCCACCAGCGAAACCAGCACCCCGCCCTTGGCCGTTCCGTCGAGTTTGGTGACAATCAGCCCGGTTATGTTAATCATCTGCTTGAACTGTTCGACCTGATTATGGGCATTCTGCCCGACGGTTGCGTCCAGCACCAGCAGCGTCGCATGCGGCGCATCCGGGTTTTTCTTCTGGATGACGCGCACGATCTTGGCCAGTTCTTCCATCAGGTTCTGCTTGTTCTGCAAGCGGCCGGCCGTATCAATCATCAGAACATCGACGTCCTCTGCCACGGCGCGGTCCATCGCCTCGAATACAAGGGCAGCGGCATCCGCCCCCTCTTCCTTCGCGACCACGGGACAGCCGATGCGCCCGGCCCAGACTTTCAGCTGCTCGACCGCCGCCGCGCGGAAGGTATCGCCCGCGACCATCATCAGCTTGCGGCCTTCGTTCTTGAACTGGTAGCCCAGCTTGCCGATGGTCGTCGTCTTGCCCGTGCCGTTCACGCCCGCCACCAGGATGACATAGGGCTTGGCATAGGTGCCGAAGAGCGGCTTTTCGGCGGGGGCGAGAATTTTTTCAATCTCTTCGCCAAGCGCGGCGCGGATCTCCTCCGCCGTGACTTCCTTGCCGAAGCGCTCTTTGGAAATGGCTGCGACCAGCTTCGCCGCCGTCGCCGGGCCAAGATCGGCGCTGATAAGAAGTTCCTCAAGCTCGGTCACGGTCGCCGCGTCCAGCTTTTTGGTCGTAAAAATCTGCGTCACGCCCTCGGTGATTTTCTTCGAGGATTGCGCCAGCTGTTCCTTGAGGCGCGTAAACCACCCCTTCTTCGACCGCGCCTCGTCCATCGGCTTGGCGACGATGGTTTCTTTTTTCTTGAGGAACCAGATCATGCAGCAATCACACCCTTGAGGCAGCCATCTTCGGCGGCCTGCATGGTGACTTTGACGAGGCTGCCGATTTTGACGTCGGAATTCACAGCGACTTCGCTGAAATACTCCGTGCGCCCCTTATTACCCTTTTCGACAAGCACAGGCAATGTCTTCCCGACGAGTGTGGATAAATGCCTTTCCAGCTGTTTTGCGCCGACGTCTCGCAATGCCTTGGCGCGGGCTTTGCGGATGCCCCCGTCCACCTGCGGCATGCGGGCGGCGGGGGTGCCGGGGCGCGGGGAATAGGGAAAGACATGCAGGAAGGTCAGGTCGCATTCGGTGACGGCCTTCAGCGTATTGTCGAACATCTCGTCCGTCTCGGTCGGGAAGCCCGCGATGATATCTGCGCCGAAGACGACATCGGGACGCAGCTTCCGGGCGCGGTCGCAGACTTCCATCAGGTGATGGCGCAGGTGGCGGCGTTTCATGCGCTTCAAAATCATGTCGTCGCCCGCCTGCATGGAGAGGTGCAGGTGCGGCATAAAGCGCGGCTCGTCGGCGATAATCTTCCACAGGTCCTCGTCAATCTCAACCGGGTCGAGCGACGAAAGGCGCAGGCGCTTCAGATCCGGCACCAGCGCCAGCAGCCGCCGTATCATCTGCCCCAGCGTCGGCTGTCCCGGCAGGTCGGGACCGTAAGACGTAATATCCACGCCCGTCAGAACAACTTCGTTATATCCGCCTGACACAAGCTTCTTCACCTGTTCGGCGATCTCCCCCATCGGTACGGAACGCGAATTGCCGCGGCCAAAGGGGATGATACAAAACGTGCAGCGATGGTCGCAGCCGTTCTGCACCTGCACGAAGGCCCGCGCATGGGATTCGAAACCCGATATCATATGCCGCGCGGTTTCCTTGACCGACATGATATCATTGACGACGACGCGCTCGGTCGCGGGCTGGCTCCAGGTCTCGGCCTTCAGTTTCAGATCATTGCCGATAACCTGGTTGACTTCCGGCATGTCGGAGAATGACTTCGGGTTCACCTGCGCGGCGCAGCCGGTCACAATAATTTTCGCATCCGGATTTTCGCGGCGCGCGCGGCGGATGGCCTGCCGCGCCTGACGTTCAGCCTCTGACGTGACGGCGCAGGTATTCACGATAATGGCGTCATTCAGCCCAGCCTTCACGGCGTGGTCCTTCATGACTTCGGATTCATAGATATTCAGGCGGCAGCCGAAGGTAATGACGCGCGGACCTTCCTTGCCCTGCTGCGCGAGCTGCGCCTCGGGGTCGGGAAGCTCGATCATTTCATCGTTGCTGTCGTGCGGCATCAGGCTGTCTTTCTTCTCGCAGTCATGCCCGCCTTGCGCGGGCATCCGTAAGGCCGTCCGGCCGTCATATGACTCATAAGACGCGCAGACGCGCTTACAGACCCCCGCGCAAGGCGGGGGTGACGATTAATTGCAAATCTGTTCATAAAGATCGCCCCATTCCGGATTCATTTCTTGTATCGCTTTCAATTTCGACGCCCTTGTCCATTTTTTTAGGCGTTTTTCGCGCCTTATCGCATTTTCCGGGTCTGCGAAAACTTCATAGTAAACCAGCATCTTAATTCCGTACTTCTTCGTGAACCCATCCGCTACTTCGTTTTTGTGTTCCCAGACTCTCTTAACAAGATCCGAAGTGACCCCGACATAAAACGTGCCATTTCTGTCCTTCGCAAGAATATAAACATAAAACTGCTTTTCCATTCAGATACTGCTTTTCCATTCAGATATCAACTTCGCCCCGGTAGACTTCGGCGACAGCGCCGGACATCAGCACATGGTTGTCGCTCTCGCGCCATTCGATATCCAGCTCGCCGCCATCCAGCACCACGACTACCCGGCGGGCGGTCAGGCCCCGGCGCACGCCGGCCACCGCGACCGCACAGGCACCGGTGCCGCAGGCCCGGGTAATTCCCGCGCCGCGTTCCCAGACGCGCATGCGTATCTTGCCGCGGTTGATGACATGCGCGATCTCGACGTTCACCTTCTCGGGAAACAGCGAATGATTTTCCACCTTGGGTCCCAGCTTCTCCAGCGGGACGTTTTCAATATCATTATGCTGCAGAAAGAAAACGGCATGCGGGTTGCCGACGTTGACGGCGACGGGGTGCTTCAGGACCCCCTCTTCCAGGGGAAGAGAAAGCGTGTCGGATTCGTGGCTTAGCGGAATCTCTTTCCATTCCAGGTAAGCCTTGCCCATATCGACCGTCACCTTGTCCTTCTTCTGGGTGCCCTGCAGCCGCGCGGCCTTGGTCTCCAGAATGACAGACTCCTTATTCAGTTCTTTTATCAGCAGGCTCGCGATGCATCTGGAGGCATTGCCGCAAGCCCCGACCTCAGACCCGTCTGCATTGTAAATCCTTAAAAAGGCGTCGCTTGCCTCTGATTTTGCTTTATCAATGATAACCATCTGGTCAAAGCCGATGCCAGTCCTGCGGTCGCCCAGCGCCCGTATCCGTTCCGCGGGAATCAGCAGCTCATGCTCCCTGCCATCAAAAATGGCGAAGTCATTGCCTAGCCCATGCATTTTAATGAACGTATTTTTCATAGAGTGCTTATAACCCGTTTTCATTTCTTATACAATATTTTAAGAGCGATTTCTTAACTAAAACATTGAATTTTGCTGAAAAAATTGCTCATAACATGTGAACTAATATTGCCTTTTCTATTATTGAAAGCATATAATCTGGGCAGATTCTTACATATAAAAAGACTATCGAAAGCGAAGGAAATCTATGGCGAATTCTTCCTCCAAAGGCATGATTATTGGCCTGGTGGCTGGCGTTGTCATACTGGGCGCCGCCCTCGTCATCATCTCTAAAAACGCGGGCGGCCCAAGCTCCCCCGAAGTGGTCAGCGTTTCCAAAAGCTCCTCAGAAGTAAAGCCGGCAAGCGCAAAGACCGAGGCCAAGAGCGAAACCGCGTCCGGAGAAAGCAGCACGGGTTCCGAGCTGACCTCCCCCTCCTCGCCCGAGGAACTGACCGATATCTCAAAAGGCGAGACCCAAGACCTGGCCGCCAAGAAGGAAGACCAAAAAGACGATAAAGAAGACGCCTCCTCGTCAGGCGACGGCGGCAGCCTGCTGGCCGGCCCCGCCGCCCTGGACGTCGACATCGAAAAGGCGATGGCGGACCGTTCGCTGGGCAAGGACGACGCGCCCGTCACCATGATCGAATACGCCTCGATGACCTGCCCGCATTGCGCGCATTTCTCGAACGACCTGCTGCCGGAGGTCAAGCGCAAGCTGATCGATACCGGCAAGGTGAAACTTGTCTTCCGCGACTATCCGCTCGACACCTTCGCAATGAAGGCCGCCCTGATGGCGCGCTGCGCGGACCCGGAAAAGTATTTCGACCTCGTCGAAGTCATTTTCAAGAACCAGGAACGCTGGGCCAAGAGCCAGGACCCTGTGAAGGGGCTTATCCAGCTTGGCGCCCTTGCCGGCATGAGCGAGGATTTCATCAAGGCCTGCATGGCGAACGAGGAAATGCAAAGCGGCATCCTCGCCCGCGTACAGGACGCCCAGAAGAATTACAAGCTGAACTCTACTCCAACCTTTG
>SCTB01000061.1 GCA_004297545.1 Alphaproteobacteria bacterium | reverse complement strand
TCATTGATCCGGATCGTAAAGCCGCTGGCGCGGCGGCGGAGATCGGCCGGCAGTTCTTCAAGCGCCTGCACGACGGTGGGCCCATAAATTTCGCGCAGGCCCGCCGGGATTTCCACGCGGAATTGACGGCCCATCTTCCTCAGGGGGCAGGCGTCTTTCAGCAGCCTGATTTTTTCGCCGTCATCCAGCTTTGCGGCGTAGATATCGACGGGCCTGATAAAATGAGGATCGCCGTCCTCGTCCGTCACGAGCGGTTTGATCCGGAAGGCAAGATTGACGAGCCGCTTGTCGGGCTTCCTGGGCGCTGCCACTGGATTTCTCCATAGTCATTTTCAGAGTGCCCAGAATAGACCAGGTACACATATTATGTCAATAAGGTGAATTATGCCGTCATTTCAGGCAGTTCAATATACGAAGGGAATAATCCGCCAGCGCACCTTCCGCATGTAGCTCTTATAGGCCTCGTCCTTCGACAAATACTGCTCTTCGACGACGATGCGGCGGAGCTGAAACATCGTCCAGATCAGCATCACGATGATATTCTGGACGGTGAGGTTCTGGGCGAGATATGCCCCCGCCTCGAGGAAGTAGCCGCAGTAGATCGGGTGGCGGAGGTATTTGTACATGCCCGTGGACTTGATGCCGCGGTTCGCAGCGACAACCCCGAAGCTCTCGTTCAGCGACAGGGCGCCCGCGATGCAAACGATGAAGCCCAGCGCCTGCACGGCCTCGATATAGATGCTGTCATGAATTTCCGGCGCGGGAATAAGGAAGTTCTGCATGTACGTTCCGCAGAACGCGACGATCCAGTCGCGCGGCGACGTGTTTGTCTGCTTGGGCGGCGTTTTACGCGTAATGAAAAACAGCGCGAAGATAAACCGCCGCGCCAGCATGAACAGGTTGCTGGTGCGGTGGGTTGCGTCAAAATCCACCAGGAGAAAGCCGCAGGAGAGGATGTAGGTCGCTGCTCCGATAACATTGAAGCAGCCTTCCAGCAGTTCGCGGCGTTTAATGGTTTTCATTCATTTTCTTGGTTTTTTAAAACGTCGGTCCCAAAAAAGTAACATAGGAATGTTACAAATTGCTATAATTTATGTTAGGCAATTTTCACCTATGACAATTGGGCAGGCGATTTTTAAATCCGGAATTGACGCGTGATGCCTGCCTGCGGCTTCGGCGTCACAGCTTGGTACTTTTGCACCGCAGACACAAGGTCATTCACTGCCTTGCCACCGCCGATATCCCGGCCGAGTATGGCCGCATCATCGAAGCGTTCGAGGAATGCCTCTTTCAGAAGTTGTGGACTAATGTCGCTGAAATCTTCCAGCAGCTGGCGGCGCGCGGCTGCATCATATGCGAAGCGATGATACTGCTCCGCTGTCACCATTAGCGCTTCCGTCGTCTGCGGACTGTCGGGCGCGCGCGTTTCGAGCACACCATGGCGCCGCAAGTTCGGCATCATCAGCTGCAGACTTAGGGAATTGTCGAGAATTTCCGTTGTCAGCGCGCCGTTTCGCAGCAGCTCGCCCACGGTCGGCGTCGCGCCGAAAACCGACGCTGTGCTCTTGAATCCTTCCGGCGACGATGTATCGGGCATGAACGGAACTTTCAGCGTCAGCAAACGGTCTGCGATGCAGGAAACAACGCCTTCGTTGGAGCCCGCCTTCAGCGCTTCGAACAAGGGCGTCATCTGCGCGGGCACCAGCTTCGCGTAGGTTTCATGCAGGCGTTCCTGACGCTCCGTGCGCTCAGAGAGCGCGTTCGCGACGTCGACCAGCATCAGGGCGCGGTAGATTTCATGGAACTCGGACCCCATCGGATCGACGTTCACCTGCAGCCCGCAGCAGGACTTCATGGTGTCGATGAGATCATCCGCTTTTTTTCCGTGTACGCCCCGCAGGTATTCGCAATAGGCGGCGAAGCGGGAGCGCGGCATGTCTTCGGCGTCAAGAAAAGATGGCATATGTCCGCTGCCCTCGACCTTCAGGTCCAGAAACGCCGCCGTTTTCTCCAGCGCCGCCCGCATCAGGATATTGACGCTTTCAAGCTCCTGAATATCCTTGCAGGGCTTGGTCGACAGCTCTACCTGCCCGCCGGGCTCAAGGCAGATATCGCCCACATCGGGAATGCTCACGCCGACGATGCGCCCTTTTTCCGTCGCGGGAACCGCGCCCGGAAACTGGCCCGCCATATGCTCCAGCACCATTTCGACCTGGTCGAAAGTGATGGGCAGGCCTTCCCTGCCCGTGACGAAAAGCTCGAGTTCCGTGCCGACCTTGCCGCCGGCATTGCCGGAAATCTTGGCCAGAAGGTGTTCTTCAATCTCAAGGCGCGACGTGAAAATATGGTTCGGGTCGGCCGAATGGTAAACGCGTGACATGAATGCGCTCCGTTTGGTATCTGTTTTGTCTTTGGAGTCAGGGAGATTTATTTAAGGACGGCTCAAAATCCGTCTCAAACAATAATGATGGCTTAACGCCACCAGAGGGGCGCTGCCCAGGCGAGGGACATGGAGGCCAGAAGGGCCGTATAAAAGGTCACCGTCAACATGCGCAATTTAATAACACGCGGCTTCGGCGGCGTCAAGAGGTTATAGAAATTGAAGGAATCCGCGGCTTACGGCGGCGGCGGCGCAGGCTTTGGCGGCGGCGCCTTGGGCGCGGGAGCGCCCGTATCAAAGCCGACCATCGGCTCCCATACTCCCTTCGCAAGGTCGAACTGCTCGACGCTGTGCTTCTCGAGGTCGTAGAACAGCAGCGCGACATGAAGATCGCCCGACTTCATTTCGTCGGCGATCGTCGCGTGCTTGCCGCGTCCCTTGTACTCCAGAAGGTTCTTCAGCGACTGCACGCTGACATCCTTGGCAAGATGATTGCCGGCCGCGCGCACGTCGCCGTTCGCGGCCTTGAGAAATTCCTGACTGAGCTTCGTGACATCAAGCCCGGTGCGGTGCGTCTCGTCCGCCACGATATCGAGGTCGCCTCCGTTGACGAGATCGGGTTTGGGCACGTTGATGGAGGCCTGCGCCCCGCCGCAGTCTGAATGCGCGATGATGACGATGTTGTTCACGTCCTTGAGCCGCCGGAACGCCATACGCGCCAGAAAAGCCTGGTCGGCATCCTTGACGGGCGGAACCACGGCCGCGATTGGCCGGTATTCGAGCGCCACGCCGGGGCCGTAATCCAGCGCCTTGTCGGGCTGAAAGCGACTGTCGATGCAGCAGATGAGGAAGACTTCCGGCTGCTGAACGCCTTTCATGGCGTTCGCTTCTTCTGCCGTTATGTTCTGGTTGCCGTGAACGATATGGTTCAACAGCGAGTTCAGTCCAAGATGAAAGTGCGAGTAGTCGTCATGGTCGTGAGGTTCGGTCATGGCGTGCTCCCTGCGTCCTCAAAGCTTTTGCGGAGCTTCAGAAGCCCCTGGAAGTCTTCGGGTTATGGCTAACAATGGCAACCTTAGCGTGATTCTGCGGGCAGGGTCAATTTCTGGTTTGAAAAGCCTGGCGGAATCGTTTCAAAGACGGGATTGCTGGTACATAAGCACCAAAATTTGCGCCGTATCGCAAGTTCAGCGGAGGCTGAGGTTGTTTTCGTTGATGATGGTCAGAGATGCGCGCTGCGGATGATCGAGATTGTTGCCGGGCGCGGGAGGGCCGAAGAAGGGCCGACGGGCGATTTCAGTGGGAATCCCGTCCGCCCGGGCCATGACTTCATCCACCAGATCCCAGTCGATCGTCGCCTCAGAGCCTGCCTCACGCTCGACGGCCGCATGCAGGAACTTGTCAGGCTTGGGCTTTTTCGGGGTCTTCGACTTGGAAACGGCGTGCACTTTCGGCGTCATCTGCAGGTAGAGCTTGTTGCCTTTCCAGCCCAGAACATAGGGCGTCTTGGTGATCAGCACGGGCGTGCCCTTTTTGACGGCATTAAACAGCGACTGAATGTCTTCCGGATACATGCGAATGCAGCCGTGGCTGGCCCGTTTGCCGATGCTGGAAGGCGCGTTCGTGCCGTGGATCATGATGCCGTTCAGGCCCAGCGCCAGCGCATAATCTCCAAGCGGATTATTGGGACCGGGCGGGATGAAATCGGGCAGATCCGGGTTTTCCGCACGGATATTCGGCGGCGGCGTCCAGGTCGGATGCAGCCTCTTCTCGACGATGGTCGTGGCGGCAACCGGCGTTTCCCAGCCGTCCTTGCCGTGCGCGATCGGGAAGGTCATGACCTCTGAAGGGCCTTTGAAATAGAACAGGCGCGAAGCGGCCAGATTGATGACGATGCCGTCGCGCGTGATGCCGGGCAGCAGATGCCTTTTCGTGACGGTGACCGTCGTTCCCGGCTTGGGCTGCCACGGATTGACGCCCGGATTGGCGGCCTGGAGCTCGATGATGCCCATGTCATATTTACGAGCGATATCGAACAGCGATTCACGCTTCTTGACGGTGTGGCTGCTAATGTCGCCCATCAGCAGGTCGCCGTCGACCCGGGGGCCGGCGCAGGCCGCGGTTGAAAACCCGGCGATCCCGGCTGCCAGCAGTATGGCGACCAATCCCGATTTGTTCTTCTTTATAAGGTGCGCCAATTTTCCCATTAGAAAACGTGCTCCTTCCCCCATGGAGCCCATCTTATCTTGGCGCGGATTAATTTCCGGTTAATCGGGAAAGGAAACGTCAGAACCTGCTGAATTCAAAGAAAATAAATTATCCGCGATATGGTATCTCGGAGCGGGTGATTTTCACCTTCGAGACGTCATAGCCGTTGTCGCGCAACAGAATCTCCACATATGTGCGCGCCCGCTCAAATTCGCCGGGGCGGGCGCAAATGGTCGGGCCGATGATGATATCGCTCAAAGCTTTCATCGCGGGGGTCTTCCAGTCGTGCTCCAGAAAGGGCGTATAACGCCCGTTGGTGCGCCTCCGGCAGCGGATGATCTTGTTCAGCGCGCTGTAATTGGCCGGGCCCCATGTCTGGAGAAACCGGTATTCAGCCTCATCCAGATAAGACGAATGCTTGTGCAGCAGCGAAATGGTGAGGCACCTGAGCGCATATTCGACCAGGAAAGGCTTCATGGCGTCGGCATCCATATCCGGCGGCAGATGGCGCGTCACGAATTCAGCAAGCTGCGCGTGGCGCTGCCTTAAGGTTTCATCCTCGTACTGAATCGAAAACGTGTGGTTCTCGAAAGGTTTTGAATGCCCCTTCGGCAGCAGAAACGCGTCTTTCTTCATTCCCGTCGTGCGAAAGCCGATCGCAAAGCCGTTGCCGTTGTCGGCATAGGCGCGCCATTTGTCGAGGTGATCGCCGCGCGGGCTGAAAGCGGTCACGAAAAAGCGCCCCACCTCCTCCATCCCGTCGGAGAGAATCTTGCTGAACCTGTAATAGAACGTCGGCAGGCCGGGATTGACGTTCCTGCTGATTTCCCCCTGCAGGGCGGAAAGCGCGTAATCCATGCCGTGGCGCAGCTCTTTCGGATCGTTGAGCGAAAAAATATCCGTCAGGCGTATCGTGCCGTGCTGCAGGATGCCTTCGAGACCGCCGAGATCGGTATAGTGGT
>SCTB01000060.1 GCA_004297545.1 Alphaproteobacteria bacterium | reverse complement strand
CTGATGGTGCTCATGCTTGGTTTTCCCGGTATCTGGTAGAAATCGCCAGCCCTATCTTAATCCGCCCGCGCCATCCCGGTGCCCTAGGCTTTCTTCATCCAGTTTCATGGACTTGCTGATGTTTTGAACATGTTATTGCACGTGAAAAATTCATTGTCAATAAATTGTCATTGACAGAACCTTTGCGTAGCATGTTCAAAGGAAGCTGAACCGCAGCCCCGAGTTAGACAGGGAAGCCCGGCGGCGTTTCATGCGCCGCCAGTAATCCATCAGCAATGGGCGATCGACCATGACCCACGCCACCGAAGAACCCATATTCACCATCGGCGCGGCCTCGCGCCTGACCGGCATCCCGGCTGACACCCTCCGCGCCTGGGAACGCCGCTACAACGCCGTCGCGCCGCGCCGCTGCCCCGACAACAACCGGCGCGGCTACACGCGCGCCGACCTGGCCCGCCTGGGACTCATCAAGCAATTGGTGGACCAGGGCCACGCGGTCAGCTCCGTGGTCCACCTGCCGGAGGAAGCGCTCAAGGAGCGGATGCGCATCCATGCCGGCCTCCGGGCCGATGCCGCCGGGCGCGATCCCGGGCCGGAGCGTCCCGCCCGCGTCCTGGTGTTCGGCGACGGGCTGCCCTTCCAGGCGAGGAACTGGAAGGAGGAGATGCCTTCCTTAGACATCATCGGAGCGCACACCGTCTCCGCCGATTTCGAGCGGGCCGTCCTGGCCGAGCGGCCCGAGGTCCTGCTGGTGGAAGCGCCCGCCCTGCAACCCGCAGTGGCCGGGCGCATCTGCGGCTTGGCGCATCGCGGCGCGGCGCGGCGCGTCGTCATCGTCTACGCCTTCGCGGCCTCGTCGTTGCTGGATAAGCTGCATCGGCAGGGCGTCACGACCCTGCGCGCGCCAGTGACGGCGGCGGTCCTGGAAGAGGCCTGCCGCTTGGCTCCCGCCGCCGGGCAGGCGCTGAAAACCGGCTGGGCGCGGATCGAAGATGAAGCCCCGCCGCGCCGCTTCGACGGCGAAGCCCTGGCCGCCATCGCGAATACGGCCACCCGGCTACAGTGCGAATGTCCGCAGCATCTGACCGATTTGCTGTTCCGTCTTGGTGCGTTCGAGGCCTATAGCGCCGATTGCGAAACCCGCAATCCCCAGGATGCCGAACTGCACCTGCGTTTGCAGCGGGCCGCGGGAGAGGCTCGCGCGGTGCTGGAAGAGGCCTTGGCTGGCTTGCTGGAGAGCGAGGGGTGGAGTTGAGGGGGCGGCTGACGGCCAAGAAGAATACATTAAAGATTGAAAAGGATAAGGGTTCTGATTTTGCGTTTTTTGGTATTTTTTTAGGCTCTATATGGATTTCGGGGTCTTTTGCTAAGATGTTCGGATGCAAACATCTCTCTTATCAATCAAGCACTTGGTCAGCGAAGCGCAATGCTACGAGGCCATTCGTCAACTTCGCTGGCAGAAGGGCGTGGTCTGCCCTCACTGCGATAGCTGCGAGACCATCCGTCGCGGCTTCGACGGGCCGGACCGGCAGCTGCGCCGCTACGAATGCAAACCCTGCGGCAGGCGCTTCGACGACCTGACCGGGACGGCACTGTCCGGCCACCACCAGCCGCTCTCGACGTGGGTGCTGTGCCTTTATTTCATGGGCCTGAACCTGTCCAACGCGCAGATCGCCCAGGAACTGGACCTGAACAAGGACGACGTGCAGGCCATGACGGAGTGCCTGCGGGACGGCCTGGTCAAAAAAAGGATCCCGTGATCCTGGAAGGCGTGGTCGAGTGCGACGAGACCTGCGTGGTCGCCGGGCACAAGGGCCAGCCGGAAAAGGTCGCCGCCGCCGGTCGGCCCCCGCGCCGCCGTCGGCTCAAGGGCGCACGGGGGCGCGGCACACGGGCCACCGAGAAACCCCCGATCTTCGGGATGATCCAACGCTCGGGCGAGGCCGTCGTCCGAATGCTCGACAACGTGCGCCAGGCCACCATCAAGCCGTTGATCCTGCGGAGCATCGCGCCGGGGACGGAAGTGCACACCGACGAGTATTCCATCTATGGCCGCCTGCCCGAGTGGGGCTACGGGCACAGGACGGTCAACCACTCGGCGGGCGAGTACGCCCGCGACGAGGACGGCGACGGCTTCCACGAGGTCCACGTCAACACGATGGAAGGCTTCTGGTCGCTGCTGCGCTCCTGGCTGCGGCCCCACCGGGGCATCTCGCAGGACAAACTGCCGCTCTACCTGGGCTTCTTCGAGTTCGTCTACAACGCCAAGCGGCGCGGCAAACGCTTGCTCTCCGCACTGCTGGAAGGCTTGCTCAAAAAGACCCCGGAACCCATATAGAGCCTTTTTTTATTAAAAGCCAATATCTCGAAAATATCCCACAAAGCCGGTCCGTCAGCTATACCTACCGAGTTTTTGCGACCTGTCAGCTATACCTACCGAAGAACCAGGGCAATCGCGCTATTCCGCCCCTTGACATGAAATGGAGTAGAGTCGCGATTTTTTCATGCCACCCATTATGAAAAGACTCGCAAGTTGCCTCATAGCTTGCCATGCTGATAGATGCTTATACGTCTAGGCTAGAAACGAGGTATTCCATGATGGGCGACAACACCACGCGCCGGACAGTTACGGTCTCCAAAGATACCGACATCGCCATGCGCAGCCTCTTAGCACAGCGCGGCCTGAAAAAAGGCGATCTATCCAAGTTCAAAATGGCGCGTGTTCGACCAGACCATGGCCGAGACGCGGGCGGAGTTTTCCGACCTTGTGCCGGAGCATTTTCAAGACATCATTGACGAGGCTACCGAAGCCGTCCGTAACGATATGCGGCAGACCTTGACCAGCACCCCCAAGAAAGAATCCTGATCTATGCGGGTTGTGATGGATACAGATGTCCTTATCAGCGCCTTGCTGATGGAATCCTCAATTACTTGCTGGCTATCGCGTTCGGTGGCGAAGCTGATTACCTTGTCACTGGTGACAAGCCAGACCTCCTTGCCCTTCGACACCACGACAGAACCAAGATTGTTTCTGCGCGGGATTTCATTACGTTGGCTAGGCTGCTGCCATAGGCGAGAAGGAATTACTGGTTTGTTGGACAGAGTGCCATTCTTAACCTTTGATTTATGGTACGGCTAAGCGCTTGAAATCACTGGCGCGGCGCGATGTGCCGGAAGCCTAGACTTGTTTTTGTGTTGACAACAGCAACATAATTGGCCAATAGTTCAAGAAGACCTCACTCAATCAAGGTACAGAAACCATGAAGACAGAACACGCCCCCGCCGAGGTTAATATTCACTTGCGCGCCCGTGCTCACGACAGGGCGCTCATTGACCAAGCCGCCGAGATACTGGGGGCGAACCGTTCACAATTTATGATGGCTTCCGCTCTTAAGGAGGCCAAGAATGTGATACTTGACCAAACCTCAGTTTACGTGGACAACAAAACCTTCCAGAAGGTTTTGGATTGGCTGGACACACCGGCAACACCGAATCAGATAGACGGTATGAACCGCTTGCGTGCCGTGAAAGCCCCGTGGCCGCATGACTGAAAGTATCGAAGAGTTTTGCACACCGGTTCATTTAACCGCAAAGCATGATCTGGAGCATTTCCAATCCGGCGAGGAAACGCTGGATAATTGGTTGCGTGAGCGTGCTATTGAAAATATGGCGGCAGCGGCGAGTAAAACCTATGTCGTTTGCCCATCGGGTTCGCGCCAGGTTATCGGATATTACGCCATTTGCATGGGGCACATTCTTAATCAGGAAGTTATAGGCTCTATGCGCCGGAATATGCCGAAACATATTCCGGCGGTCATATTGGGGCGGTTGGCCATTGATGAAAGATGGCAAGGTAAGGGGTTGGGCAAGGCGTTACTTCAAGACGCTGTGCAAAGGTCAGTCCGTGCCGCCATGGAAGTGTCAGCCCGTCTTTTGATTATTCACGCCATTTCTCCAAATGCCGAGGCTTTCTATTCGCATCACGGCTTTGCGCGCCTTCCGGTTGAAGCCCCAATCTACGCCCTTGACCTTGTGAAGTTCGCAGGTTTGCCCGAATTGTGCTGAGCCTCCCGGATGCGGAATTTCGGGAACGGGTCATCTTCCGTTCCAAGGTCTCCGCAACCGGCTTCCTGCGCGCCGCAAGCGTGCCGGGTCGGATGGCCGACAAGTCCGGGACCGGGGGTGCCCGCGCGGTTAAAGAAGGTTAGAAATACGGTTAGCAAATTCGGGCAGAACCGCC
>SCTB01000059.1 GCA_004297545.1 Alphaproteobacteria bacterium | reverse complement strand
ATCCGCACGCGCCAGACCATCGAAAACATCTCGCTTGAAACCCTCGTCATGCAGGTGCTGGGCATGGCGGCCGCCATCGGCGCGGGATCGGGCGAGGCGGCGGCAGCCGTCAATTCGGCCGTCAGCACGGCGGGCCTGCGCACGTTCCTGACCCATAGCCGGCAGCAGGAAACGGCGGCGGACCAGGCGGGCGTGTCCTTTCTTCAGCACGCGCATCTGCCCGTCTCGGGCATGCTGAGCTTCATGCAGAAGCTGGCCGGGCAGGAATTATTGCCGGAAAGCGCGCAATCGGAATACATGCGCACGCACCCTCTCACGCAGGACCGCGTGAATTACGTACAGGGCGTCGTCGAGCAGGAGCGCAGCCATTACGCTTCGCCTGCCGAATGGGCGGAGATGCACGCGCGCATCAAGGCGAAGCTGACGGGATACCTTTTTCCGGACCAGGCGCTGCTCGACAAAGGCGACGGCGTCGCCAGCCGTTACGGCCGCGCCATCGCGCACTACCGCAAGAGCGAAATGCAGAAGGCGCTCGCCATCCTCGACCCCCTGATCGCGGCGCAGCCGAAGGATCCCTATTTTCTGGAGCTGAAAGCCCAGATCCTGTTCGAGAACGGCAGGATCGAGGAATCCCTTGCGCCTTACGCAAAGGCCGTCGAATACGCGCCGCAGTCGGGGCTTATCCGCGCGGCTTACGGGCATGCGCTGCTGGAAGCGAAGGCGGATGCCGGCAAGCGCGAGGCCGAGGCGGTGAAACAGCTACAGCTGTCCCTGCAGTCGGAGCCCCTGCAGCCGCAGACCCATCACATGCTGGCGATTGCCTATGGCAAACAAGGCCAGGAGGGATTGTCGCGTCTGCATCTTGCGGAAGAAGGCCTGCTCCAGAACAAGCCGGATTTCGCGATCACGGAAGCCAGGCTTGCTCAGGCCGCGCTGCCCAAGGGGTCGCCGGGACAGCTTCGGGCCGCCGATATCCTTGATTTAGCCCGTAAAAACGCCAAAAAAATGAAGAACAGGCAAAAAGGGGATTGATTTTGGCACCCTCCTGCTCACATTGTTATAGTGCTGCGTCTTCCTTAACACCTTAGTCGGGGATAAATCACATGTTTCAGGGTTCATTGAAAAAAATGCTTCTTCCGGCCGCCGTGGCCGTCGGACTTGTGTTCGGGGGGGCGCATGCCGCTTCCGCCGCCGAGCTTTCCAAGGAGCAGATCGAGGAGATCGTCCACGACTATATCGTCAACCATGCCGACGTGATCCTGAAGTCGGTCGACGACTTCCAGCGCCAGGACATGCAGAAGCGCCAGTCCGACGCACTGAAGCTGAACCATGAGGAGCTGTTCAACAACGAAAAGTCGCCCTTCATCGGCAATCCCGACGGCGACGTCACGCTGATCGAATTTTTCGACTACAACTGCCACTACTGCAAGCAGATCTTCCCCGAGCTGCGCGCCCTGGCCGAAAAAGACAAGAAGCTGAAGATCATCTTCAAGGACCTGCCGATCCTGGGCCCCACGTCCGAATCTTCCGCCCGCTGGGCGCTCGCCGCGCAGATGCAGGGAAAATACTTCCCCTTCCACCAGAAGCTGATGGAGCACAAGGGCCCCTTCACCGATGGCGACCTGGAAAATATTGCGAAAAACATCGGTCTTGACCTCGCCAAGGCCAAAAAAGACGTCGAAGGCACGGAAGTGCTGCTGCAGATCGAGCGCAACCGCTCGCTGGCCAGCCACATGAACTTCAACGGCACCCCGTCGTTCGTCATCAACGAGCAGGCTTTCTCCGGCGTGCCCAACCAGGAAGAGCTGAACAGGAAAATCTCCGAAGCCCGCGGCAAGAAAGACGGCGACAATCCCCAGGACAAGGCGGATGACAAGAAGGACGAAAAACAAGACGACAAGAAAGAAGAATAGTCATCCTCTCCGGAATCAAACAAAACGGCGCCCTGATACGGCGCCGTTTTTATTTGGGGGCGGCGGGCTTCACTTCCGAGCCTTCAAACGCCAGCGCCTTTTCCTGCGCCGCGTAATCCGCCATGTCGCCGCCTTCCGGATCGCTCCAGAGATTGAGGCGATAGATTTTGGTATAGCCGTTCGCCTTCAGGACGGGATAGGCCTGGATGGTCATCGCCAGCATCCGCACGGGCATGAAGCTGTAGTCGCAGGCCAGCACCACCGGCGTATTTTTGTCCGGAACCAGCTGCGGAAGGTTCTTTTCAGTAAGGTCGGTCAGGGGGGCGTTCACGGAATCCTTCAGGTGGCGCTTCGCGAAGCTCTCCTTGGACCGCACATCCAGGACGACCACAGAACCCTGCTTTATAAGGTCCCGGAAGCCCTTCAGGTGCAGTTCTTCGGCACGGGTGGGCAAAGCCTCCTTGAATTCCTCGACCGTCAGGGGCCTTAATTTCTGCAAATCCGGCTGCGCCGGGGGCGGCGATTCCTGCGCGCCCGCCCCGAATCCCGTAAACATAAATGAAATCATACTCGTAGCAAAAACAAGCCGCTGGTACTTCTGCATGATTCTTCCCCGTTCTGACACTGAAAACGCCCTAGAACTCGCATGGTATTAACAAAAAGTAAAGAATTTGCGCGGATGAGATAATTGCCATAATTAATTGAAAAATATCATTTTTAACGGCCGTTTCGTAATTTAATTGCTGTATATGTTAAGATTTTATTCATAAATTCCCTTGACCATATTTCTGGAAAATGTTTTACTATCAAACATACAGCGAGCGATTAACAAGGTTTCAGCGGTTCATTAACGAAGGGGGAGTTTAAATCAAATGGCAAGGATCTTAATAGCAGAACACAACGAGTCCACATCGTCTTACCTGTACAACACCCTGAAAAAGGCCGGCAATTCGGTCGAGGTCGTCGACAATTGCCTGGATGCCTGGAGAGTTTCCTCCCGCGAGACATTCGACGTTCTGCTGGTGAACGTCGTGATGCCCGGGATCGACGGTTTCGTCCTCGCCCAGAAGGCGCTGCAGGACAACCCCGGACTGCAAGTCATCTTTATCACCGGTTTCGCCGGCGTTGCGATGGATACGCACGCCACCCCCGCTTATGCTCCGGCGCCCGTCACCACGCGCCCCTTTCACCTGAAGGAAGTCGTGACCCGCGTGCGCTACCTGATGGGCCAGGGCAGCCTGCCTTTCAAGGCGCAAACCCCGGCTGAAGGGAGCATCATCTACGCGGATTTTGCTCAGAAGACCCACGGCAGCCGCGCGCAGTAACAAGTTAACCCCCAACGGAGACAATTCCCCTCCGTAACCCCCGCCCCCAGCCGCCCCCCCGGCTGGGGGCAACTCTTTTTGACCGGCGGGAATTGTTTTTCGATTTTTGAAAATTTTGTCGGCGGACGAAGGCAGGCAGGGAGACAAGGACAGCCTTGCGGCGGCGGCGCTGAACAAAAATGGCTTCGGGGAGGGTGGCGGGGGTGTCGCTCGTTGCGGTCATCGGCGACCTCCTTTCCTGAACCCATTGTACAAGATAATTGCGATTTTAGCAATTATAATTATCAAAAACGCAATAAAGCCGCGCGCCCGGTCGGGGGCAACTCTTTTGTACCGGACCTTAGTCCCTGATAGTGTTTATTAACATAATCTATTGACATAGGGTCGCCACTGGCCTAAGTTTGCCCGGTTTGAAACCTCAAGGAGAATGACGATGGGCGGCGATATGTTTAGAGGTCTGGGTACCATGCTGCTGACGGCAGCCTTTGGCATTGCAGCCATCGGCGGCGGCATCGGATACGGGATCAGCCATCTGTCTCAAGACGACAATGACGGTGCAGCCGTCGGCGTACGCATGACGCAGGAGCAGCAGATCCTGCGTAAAAACGGCGCAGTCTGCGATGCCTACCTCACGGCAGCCTTCAGCCAGTCGCTGAAAGAGGGCAGGGTCGTCGATCTGAAGCTGCCCGCCAACCCGGCGCAAAACTGCCCGCCCGCGCCCGGTTCTTAAGCGCGACTTGCTTTCTTTGACGGACTCGTGGTAGGAAAACCAGCGTAAGTGGACACATAGCTCAGCGGTAGAGCACTATCTTGACATGGTAGGGGTCACAGGTTCAATCCCTGTTGTGTCCACCACCCTACGCTCCTCCGGAGCTTCGGGCGGCAGGCCATCCTGCAATCACCATTGTTTATTCTGCGACTGTCCCGTCCGCCGCAGCTTTAGCGAAGGCAGATGTCCACCGCTTCCTGACAAAGTTCGAAACACATAGTTATACTTGTCTATTAATTTGGGAAAGAACTGGAATAGTGATAATAGTGATTTACCTTCCCAGCTTCTTGCTGCTCTGCATATGTTTCCTGCTTTGCCTGAGAATAGATAAGCCAGGCAAGAAGCACATGGTAGCCGTGCTTTGCGCCATCGGGGCCTTCCTGGGCTTTGCAATGGCGCTGAGTCATGCGCCTTCCTCTGGCGTCATAAGGCTGGGATATGCGGATTCTGGCATCATAATACTGTTTGGAGCCACACTGGGGGCGTTCATCTGTCTTTGCCTGCCGCCTTACCGCAAGGATGAAAAGCATGGCCTGTCCTGCCGCATTTTTGCGCTGCTGACGACGCTTTTCTCCCTCTTGATCCTTTTGCATCTCTACATGATGTCCGGCATCGACTGAGCCAGGGGTGCATTGCCCCCGACTTTAGTCCATCCGAGAGCAGAGTCCGCCGAAGCTTTGGCCAACCGCTAGTCGTGCATCAGCCCGTAAAAGACGCCCATGAGTCCCAGCAACACACCGACGACGATGCACAGGATGACGATCGTGCCAAAGCCGCGCCCGGTATCATGCACGGCCGGGTTGCTGTCGCTGGAGAGAGAGTAGTCGGCGGCCGGCGCGGCCGGCGCGGCCGGCGCCGCTGGCGCGCTGTCCTGCTGCGGTCCGGCGGATGGATAATCCGAGGGCGGGCCGCCCTCGTAAGCCCAGGCGCGCAGCCGCTCGACATCCGGCGCGTTGACATAGGGCATAATTGTGCCGCAGGCCAGGCAAATCAGGCAGTGCACAAGCATCCATTCGTCCCCGGTCGGCGCCTTGCGGCCAATAATGACGCCGTTGCGGGCGGAGAGCACCGTATTGTAAAGCTCCGTTTTGCCGCAATGATGGCACTGGATGTTCTGCGTCACTTCCGCCAATGGATACCCCTTGCAGCGAGCCTAGCATAAAACAGCGCCGGCATGCAAAACGGGCGGAAATCGCTTTCCGCCCGGATGCATGAAGGAAAAAGCCTTTAGACCGACATCAGAACCTGAGATGTGGGTTTGTAATAAGGGTTGGTCGGCGCGATACCCTGAAGCGGATCGGGCTCCGCCGTCGGCGCGGTCCCGGTCGTGGTGATGTTCGCCGGGTCGAAGAACTTCGTGCCCCAGACCGAAGAACTGCCGGTCGTAATCGGCTCCGACAAGTCGATGAACGCGCTGGGCGCAAAGGTATTGAGCGCCCGCGAGGCATCGGAAGTGCTCAGGAAGCTCGTCAGGCTGCCCAGAAACTGCGAGAAGTTGTTCATCACGGCTTCCGGGGTCTGGTCCGCATAGAGCGAGCCTGCGCCGGTCGTCGAGACCGTATTGGTCTTGGCAGTCACGGTCGGGTCGACCGGGTCCGCAGCCGCGGGTGCCGGGGCCGTGCTGGTCGTCGTGGGCGTTGTTATCCGGGTTGTGTCGACATCCTGCGTCGCCACCGTGGTTGTGGGTTGCGTGACATCCTGCGTGGGAAGGACAAACTCCGTGGTGGACGCCGCCGCAGTCTTCAGGGCGGCCGCCCAGCCCCCCGACGGCGCATTGGCGGCAAGCGCATCAGGCTTGTCGGTGTAATTCCCGTCGAGATAAAGGTTTCCGTCCTTGTCGACAAAGTTGCCGTTCTTGTCCTGGTAGCCGCCGGCCAGAGAGCCGTTTTCCGCGGTATCGTCCCAGGTATAGCCGCCATTTTTATCGTTGTAGCCGTACTCGTCCCAATATCCGCCGTCGCTATCCCGATATTCATCGTACTGGGATGCCAATGCCGGGTCGGGCGCGGATGATTTCAACCAGTCGTCGCTCCAGTACATCGGGTCGTCGTCCCAATAGCTGTAGTCTACAGGACCGACAAAGCTGCTGGAACTGACGCCGCTACCGAGAGTGCTGGTGCCAAGACCGCTGCTGAGACTGCTGGTGCCGAGACTGCTGCCGACGGCGAGCGACGAGCCGGCGGTGAGCGCGGACGCGCTCAAATTCAAGTTCAGATTGATATCGGTCGCCGGCGTTTCCGTGTCCACCACGGGCTTCGTCTCAACCTGCGGCTGGGGCGCGGGAGCGGGAGCAGGAGCGGTCGTGCTCAGCGGATATGTGAGTGGAACACCCGCAGCCGCTTGCTCCTTGGCGATCAGCCCTTTCAGGTAGGCATCCGCATTCTGGCCCGCTCTTCTCATATCGCCAGCTTTTCTCAGCGCCTCCCATTGTTCCTTCGACAGCTTGATATCCTCAGCCTTGAGCTCAGGATGGAGTTTGGCCATATGCTGAAGGGCCGCGTTGCGGAATTCCTTTTCAAGCGGAGTATTTGCACGGCTCGGCGGCTGCGGTTTCGCATTCGGGGAACTATTTGCATTCGCCGCAAGGCCTGTGGGAGGCTGGTTCGTCGGCGTGGTGCCGTCCACCGCGGCCGCAATGTCTTCGCCGAGTTTACCGGCGGCAACCGTTATCTTCACGGCCTCCTGCGGCGGCGTCTCCGGCTTGATGACACCCAGCTTTACCAAATCCGTTGTCGTTCCGTCCGTCTCATGAATGATAGTGGGCTCTTTTGCACTTACGCTCGTGCCGTTCGTACCCTCCCAGCTTCCGTCCGCGTATGTTTTACCGTAGCTGTCCCATGTGTTGCCATACTGGTCCTGATATTGCCAGTTGCCTGAGTTGTCGTAGTACATCGTCCCGCCGTACATATCCGGCGTGCCCGGACCATAGGCAGATCCCGAGCTGGAACCGCCCGACACAACCCCGTCACCGGAGAAATCCTGCTTCTCGTTCTGCTCGCGCGCGCGGATGGCGTTCATGATGCGCGCCGCCGCCGACCAGTCGCCGCGGCGGACAGCTTCTTCGAGGCTCTCGCCGGAATAGGCCTGGGCGGCGGGCGGGCCGCTCTTGGTCAACCCGAACGGGTCCATCATAAAGGCCATCAGGGAATCGACGGGGCCCTGTTGCCCCTCCGCTCCGGCTGCACCGGCATTCTGCGCGTTCAGCGCCTCCTGCTGGCGCTTCGCGGCGTCTTCTTTCTCTTTAATGTCGGCGTTGTCCTGGGTTTGCTTGGTGAGGTCGGTGACGATCGTGTCGTCGGGCCGGGTGGCGTCGCGGGTCCAGCCGGTCAGCTCTTTCACCTTTTGTATGTCGCCGCGCTTGACGGCGTCGTAGAGCTCGTCCTTGAACTCCACCTGCATATCGACATCTTTTCGCTGGTACATGTCGAACTGGTCGTTCGTCATGCCGGTGCGGACGTTCACATCGGTGCCGGAGAGGCCGTTGTCGACCTTGGTCTCCGGAAATTCGCCACGCTCTTCTTCTTTAATTGCCATGTCCACACCCTGAACAATGTTGCACGATGCGCTGAAACGCATTTCCGCCGTGAACGGAAGGCACATTTCACCCGCATGGTAACTTATTGTTAATTATATCCATAAATCGTAAATAATGTGTTAAAAAAAGATGGCATTTTAGTATAAGTCTTTGCTTTCAAAAGCGTTTTAATTCCCTCGCTCTGGAAATGGCGGAGGCTTAAAACGGGCTGTTCAGGCCCGGCCGCGCCCCGGGCGATTCAGACCTTAAGGTTACCTCCCTTCCGTGAAGCTTGTCGGGCCATGACCGCTTCTCTAGATTGGGAGGATGGATTTTCTCCACGAATTTTTTTCGCCGCTCCTGGACGCCGCCGCCGCAAACAGACCGATGCTGCTCGTGCTGATGACCAGCGCGATCGGCTCCGGCTTCGGCGCGTGGTTCGGCGCGCGGGCGATTATCACGGCAGGGGAGCGCAGGGCGCGCCGCGATATCCAGGGTGTCGCGAATGTTTCCATCGCCGCTTTCGTGGCGCTCCTGGGCAAGCTCATCAATTTCAAGCGGGACCTCGTGGCACCCGCGCAGGCCGCCGCGACGGCGCTGGATAACATGATGCAGTCCCCCGACCCGGAGAAAGGCCATGTCGGCATCAATCTGGAATTGTGGCCGGAGCTGCCCTTTGAGCTGCGCCTGTCGCATGAAAAGCTGTTCGCGCAGGCGGGCGAGGAGCTGGACGTCGTCCAGCTGGTGAAAATGCTGGACTATAACCTGGCCGAGCTGTCGCATCTGGTGCGCCAGCGCAACGCGCTGATCCGCCAGATGAACGAGCACCAGGCCGCCAAGGGCGCGCTGCCCGCGGACGGCGTGAAGCTCTACCTGCGCTATGCGGCCGAGCTGTCGCGCAATGTCGATGAAAACCTGTTCTTCCTCGACCGCGCGATCGTCAAGGTGCGCGAGGCCGCGATGAAGCTGCTGCCCGACAGTTTGCGCCGCGGCGTGGCCGACGTAGGGCTGAAACCCGAAGCGGCGCCCCTGATGCCTCCCAAGGACCTTATCAAGAGCATGGCGAAGTAATTTTAACGCGGAGACCCGGAGTTCAGAAAGAAGGCCGCGCGCAGCGCATTAACAAACATGCGATTGATATTGCGGCTTCGCCGCGGAAGGAACTCCGGTTCTCCGGGTCTCCGCGTCAAAAATCCCTAGATAATGACGTGCCGCCCGATTTCGATGACGCGGCCGACGGGCAGCTTGTAGAAGTCGGTGGGTTCCGCCGCATGCTTGGACAGCCATATATATATGATGTCCTGCCAGCCGGGCAGCCCGTAGCGCGGATGCGACTTGATGGAGCGGCGGGAGAGGAAGAGCGAGGTGTTCTCCCAGTCGAAGTCGATGCCGTTGCCGGGCGTGCGGTTCAGGCGCAGCAGCTCCTGCTGTACGTCGGGGTCGTCCTTGAAGCCGAAGCGTAGAACCACGACGGAGAATTCGGCGTTCAGGTGCGAGACCAGCGCGCGTTCCTCCTGCGGCACATAGGGCACGGGCTCGATCTTGACGGAGAGGATAATATTCTTTTCGTGCAGCACCTTGTTGTGCCGGATGTTCTGCAGCAGCGAGGCGGGCGCGAAGTTCGGATCGCCCGCGAAGAAAAAGGCCGACCCCCTCACCCGCTGCAACCCCGGAAACAGCGTTTTGTATTCGCGGATGAATTTCTCGATCTTGATTTCCCGCTTGCGGGCGCGCGACGACAAAATGAAGGTGCCCTGGATCCAGGTTGTCATCAGCGTCATCATGAAGGCCGCGATCATCAAGGGCACCCAGCCGCCGTTCATGAGCTTGAGCAGGTTAGAGCTTAAGAAAAGCACATCGAGCAGCAAAAAGACCCCGAAGACGGCGACCACGCGCAGGAGCGGCCATTCGCGGATCTGCCAGACCACAAAGACGCCCATGATGCCGTCGACGCAGAGCGCGCCCGCAACACTGATGCCGTAGAGCGACGCCAGCGTCGACGAAGTCTTGAACAGCAGCACGAGGATGATGACGCCGCACATCAGCATCCAGTTCACCTGCGGCAGGTAAATCTGGCCCGAATGCTTGTCGGAGGTGTGCATGATCTTCATGCGCGGCAAAAGGCCGAGGTTGACCGCCTGCCGGGTCAGCGAATACGCGCCGGTGATGACGGCCTGGCTCGCGATGATGGTTGCGACCGTCGCCAGCATGACGAAGGGGATCTGCCAGCTTTCGCCGACCATCTTGAAAAACGGGTTGTCTATCGTGGACGGGTCTTTCAGCACCATCGCGCCCTGGCCCAGGTAATTCAGCGAGAGGCACGGAAAGACCAGCCACAGCCAGGCGGTCTGGATGGGCTTGCGGCCGAAGTGGCCGAGGTCGGCGTAAATCGCCTCCGCCCCCGTCACGCAGAGGAAAATCGCGCCCAGCGTGATAAAGGCGATCTTGCCGTGAGTCAGGACGAAGCCTGCGGCATGCAGCGGGTTGATGGCGGCGATGACGCGGGGCTCATCCATGATATGCGCGGCGCCGGTGGCGCCCAAGACGCCGAACCACAGCAGCATGATGGGGCCGAAAAGCTGCGAGACCTTCGCCGTGCCGCGCGACTGGAAAAAAAACAGGCCGACGATAATGGCGATCGTCGCGGGAATGACGTAGGGCTCGAAATGGGGCGCCGCGACCTGAATGCCCTCGACGGCGGAGAGAACGGAGATCGCCGGCGTGATGATGCTGTCACCGTAAAACAGGGCGGCCCCCGCCATGCCGAGGAACAGGAAGCCGATGGTATTGCGGTAGATGACGCTGCGCGCCAGCGCCATGAGCGCGAGCGTGCCGCCCTCGCCGCGGTTGTCGATCTTGAGCAGCACCGTCACGTATTTGAGGCTCACGACGATCATCATCGACCACAGGAACAGGGACAGGATGCCTGTCACGTCGCTGAACGAAACGGCCTTCGCTTCCGCCGCCCCGACGGCATGCAGCGCCTCGCGGAAAGCGTAAAGAGGGCTCGTGCCGATATCGCCGTAGACGACGCCGATCGCGCCCAGCGCCATGGTCATCAGGCCTGTGTTGTGCCCGGCGTCATGCCCGTGCTGCGCGGAGGAAGATGATGTTGTGGACTGCATGTGTTTCTTTATTATTATGGCAACCCATAAACAGGTATTTACTTTATCTGGTCTAGCGCAGCCCCTAGGGAAGGCAACTGAATTCTTTTTATTTACGTAACGATGATATTGTCGCTTTCAAAACAGGCCGTTATATTCAGGCGTTATATTTTAAGGAGTGTCTTATGGCCCAGACCCAGCGCAATCCCGCCGCCCTGTCCCTGCCAGCGCGCCCTATCGTCATGATCCCGGCGCGCATGGCGTCCACGCGGCTGCCGGACAAGCCTCTGGCGGATATCCACGGGCTGCCGATGATCGTGCATGTGCTGAGACGCGCGGAAGAAGCGAAACTGGGCCGCGTCGTCGTCGCCTGCGCGGAAAAGGAAATCAAGCTGGCCGTCGAAAAGGCCGGCGGCGAGGCGGTGCTGACCGACCCGGCGCTTCCGTCAGGCTCCGACCGCATCCTGGCCGCGCTGAAAACGATTGATGCGAAAGGCACGCATGACGCCGTCATCAATGTGCAGGGCGACCTGCCCACGCTCGACCCGAAGCTGATCAAGACGGCTTTCGCGCTGCTCGAAAACCCGGAGACCGATATCGGCACGCTCGGCTGCATCATTTTGAAAGAGTCCGAGAAGACCAACCCGAACGTCGTGAAGGCGATTGCGGAGATCGATTTTTACAAGGGGGAAACGAAAGGCCGCGCGCTTTATTTCTCGCGCACGACCGCGCCGTCCGGCGAGGGGCCGCTGCTGCATCATATCGGGCTTTATACCTATAAACGCGAGGCGCTGGAAAAATTCGTGGCATCGCCCCCCTCCGCGCTCGAAAAGCGCGAGCGGCTCGAACAGCTGCGCGCCCTCAGCCTCGGCATGCGCATCGACATCGCCGTGGTCGACACGGTTCCGCTGGGCGTCGATACGCCGGAGGACCTGGAAACGGCCCGGAAGATGCTGAAATAACAGCAAAACGCGGGATTTGCTTTCCTTTTACCTTTTGCGTGTATCATGTAAATACACCATTCAAGGGATTGCCGTGGCCGACTGGTTCGAAAAGACCAACAATCAGGATGCTTTCGCGGAAAACGCCTCGACCCGCACCGTGCTGCACGGGCAGGCGGCGAAGGGCGATCCACTGGCGGAAAAAAGCTTTATCATCGCCGTATCGAAAGTGCCGCACGAAGACGCTGCGGATTTCCTGAAGAACAAGGCAGACGACGCGGTCTGGGACGATATCTCGGATTCCTTCGACCGGCTCTATCACGGGCTGGCCGACCCGCATAATCATATGTGGCTCATCAACTTCATCAAGAAAGAGGATATGGGCGACAACGACCTGAACAACCAGATACAGCAAGTGCATATCCACGTGCTGTCAGGCCCGCTGACGCCCGGCAGGGAATATATCGCGGCCGAGCGCAGCTTCCACCCGCATCCAAACAGGAAAATCTATGAGGAATTCGCGGAGAACAAGCTCGATGTGCTTGGCCTCGACATGGGCAACGGCTTGCGGGCCGTGCCGCTGCCGCCCGATGTGAAAGAAGCCGCGCAGCATTACATGATCACCGACGACAAATACAAGTCATTCGCGGAGTTCATAGAAAAAGCCGGGAAGGAAGAAAAACGCGCCTTCTGGAAGACCGTCGCGCTGCTGGCGCTGCCGCTGATCGAGGAAGGCCGCGGCGCGCGCGTCGGCTATTACAACTTCGGCGGCGACCTCGACGCCAAAACCGGCCGTATGACCGTCGAAATCGCGGGCGGAGAAAATCTGGGACAGAACGGCCTGAAGAAGCGCTGGTTCGAGAAACCGGAGCCCTGAAGGAAAATCAAATCACCTGAAAGCTT
>SCTB01000058.1 GCA_004297545.1 Alphaproteobacteria bacterium | reverse complement strand
TTTAGCCCCAAAACAAAGGATTTCCTTATTAACCTTGTGTTTTCAGGCATAAAGACGTATAAAAAGGCTGTTTTCTGTCCGAGGTTTTCATGCGTTTTGCTTCATTCACCACTGCGCTTGTCCTGGCGGGCCTTCTGCTGCTGTCGGCCTGCAAGCCCATCGTCACCACCCACGGCAACCTCCTCTCGGAGAACAAGATCAAGCAGGTCACCCCGAACGTCTCGACGCGCGCGGACGTGGTATCCTATTGGGGTCCGCCGACGACCGTTTCGGCTTTCGACAATAACACTTGGTACTACATCGGCGAAACCGACACTCAGGAAGGTGTTTTCGCCGCGGAAGTCGAAAAACGCCAGATGATCAAGGTTACCTTCGATGCCGAGGACAAGGTGACGGGCGTATCCATCGTGGACAACAAGCAGGCGAAGAACGTCGATTTCGTCAGCCGCAAGACCCCCACCGCCGGCAAGGAATTCACGGCCGCCCAGCAGTTCATCGGCGATCTCGGCAAGTTTAACAAGTCGGCATCCAAACCGAAATCCGGCCCCTGATTTTCAGCTCTTTGGCTTGAACACAATAGGCTTCATCGCCTGGACGGGCCGCGACGTCCCGATCTCTATCTCGCCGCTGTCTCCCCACGAAGCCTTGATATTCTCCCGGCGCTCCGCCGCCGCGCGCAGCATGTAGTCCCCCAGCGACGGAAAATCCTGCGTACGCGCGCAATCGATCGCCGACATGCCATGCCGTCCTTTTTCTGCCGGGTCCGCGCCCGACTGGATAAGCAGGACGCAAACATCATAATGGCCGTTGCAAGCCGCATAGGAGAGCGCGTTCATCGCGCCCGCATCCTCCGCCTTGATGTCGGCGCCGCTTTGGACCAGAACTGCTATAACCTCCGTCCTTCCCGCTTTCGCTGCAACGATAAGGGCCGTGGCCTGCGTCAGCGGCTCCTTCCATTCCGCGAGCACCGGAAAGAAATCCAGAAGTTCCTGAATTGTCGCGGCATCGCCTCCTTCGGCGGCTGCAAAGAAGGACGTCACCACCTCTTTCGATGGCGTGTCAGGAGACGGATTGAAATCGGCGCTCAGCTTGTTCATAGCGTTAAATACTATGAAAAATATCCGCGTCCGTCAAGCAGCTCGCCTGGCTGTGCCTGCATTCCCCAGCACTTCGGCATAAACCGCGATGGTTTTCCGGCACATCAGGTCGTTCGTGAAGTTATCCGCGACGTGTTTTATCGCGTTCTTCGCAAGCACAGCCCTGGCATTCTCATCGAGGCTGAATGCGGCGTTCAGCGCCGCCGCCAGTTCATCGACGTTGCCGGGCGTCACCAGCCAGCCGGTTTCGCCGTGCCGGATGGTTTCCATCGCGCCGCCGTGGCGGGTGGCGATGACGGGGCGGCCCATCGCCTGCGCCTCAATGGATATCCGGCCAAAACCTTCCGGCGTGATTGACGGCGCGGCGACGACATCCGCCGCGAGATATGCGGCTGGCATATCGCCCACGGCGGACTGCATGCGTACGCGCCCCTGCAATCCTTTGCCGGCTATATACTGCTCGAGTTCCCCGGCATAACCTGGCTCAAGCGATCCGAGAAAAACACAGAACGCATCTTTCCGGTGCAGCTTCTCAAGCGCGTCGAGAAGGAAAAAATGCCCTTTGCTGCGCGTAAGACGTCCCGGCAGCAAAACCATCCGCATTCCTTCTGGTATCTCCAGAAGCCGTCTCATCTCGGTAATTTTTTCGGAAGCGACGGCGGACGGATCATATTTCTCCAGAGAAACCCCCCGATGCACGACGCGAATTTTATCGGCATCGGCGCCGTAATCGCGGACCAGGCCGTCGGCAAGGAACTGGGACACGGCGATGACAAGCTCGCCCCGGCATACTGACGAGTTATAAAAGCGCTTGGCGAAGTTCGAAAACGCATGCGCCGAATGACAGCTGGTGACATATCGCGCCCGCGTGCCCGCCACCGCCCGGAGAGAGCTCCAGGCCGGCGCGCGGGAACAGGCGTGCACCACGTCCACATTCTGCTCGCGGATAATCTGGCGCAGGCGGCCCGCGTTGGAGGCCATCGTCAGCGGATTTTTTGAATGAACCGGAAGGCTGATGTGCTTGCCTCCCGCATGAAGCACTTCCTGTATGCGCCGGCCTCCGTTTGACACAACGACAGACTGCCAGCCTGCGGCAATCAGGCCCGCATTGATGTCTATGACACCCTGCTCGACGCCGCCGTAATCAAGAGAAGGTATGACCTGCATCACAATGGGCATAATCAAATTCTTTCCGGACTGATTTATGCGGCGTCATTTTGATCGCGGCGACAGCCCATTAAGTTCTTTATCCTGCAAGAACCCCAAGCGTTTTCCATACAGTACGCGCGGCCTTTTTGCAAGTCAGTCGATACAGTTAATAAAAAACCCCTCCGTTTCAAGGGAGGGGCTCTTTATCGCTTCTGAACTTTAAATCAGGGCGTCGCCAGCATCTTGGCGACAACCGCGACCAGCAGGATCGCCACGATGTTGGTGATCTTGATGAGCGGGTTGACGGCGGGGCCGGCGGTGTCCTTGTAGGGATCGCCGACGGTGTCGCCCGTGACGGCGGCCTTGTGGGCTTCGGAGCCCTTGCCGCCGAAGTGGCCTTCCTCAATGTATTTCTTCGCGTTGTCCCACGCGCCGCCGCCCGAGGTCATCGAGATGGCGACGAAAATGCCGGTCACGATCGTGCCGACCAGCATCGCGCCGACCGCCTGGAACGCGGATTCAATCGAGCCCGCGCCGGACCCCGTCACAAGATAGACGACGTAGAACAGCACGATGGGCGACAGGACCGGCAGCAGCGAGGGGATGATCATCTCCTTGATGGCTGCCTTGGTCAGCATGTCCACCGCGCGGCCGTAGTCCGGCTTGGAGGTGCCTTTCAGGATGCCCGGGATCTCGCGCAGCTGGCGGCGCACCTCGACGACGATGGAACCCGCCGCGCGTCCGACCGCGGTCATGCTCATCGCGCCGAAGAGGTACGGCAGCATGCCGCCGATGAACAACCCGATGATGACGAAGGGCTCGTTCAGCGGGAAGGTGACGGTCATCGGATGCGCCGTGCCGGGACCGAAATAGTGCTTCAGCTCCTCGGTGAAGGCGGCGAACAGAACGAGCGCGGCCAGGCCGGCCGAACCGATCGCGTAGCCCTTGGTCACGGCCTTGGTCGTGTTGCCGACGGCGTCCAGCGCATCGGTGATGACGCGGACTTTTTTCGGCAGTTCCGACATCTCGGCGATGCCGCCGGCGTTGTCGGTGACGGGGCCGTAGGCGTCGAGCGCCACGATCATGCCGGCAAGCGCCAGCATGGTGGTGGCCGCAAAGGCGATGCCGTAGAGGCCTGCCGAGAAGTAGGCGATATAGATGCCGACCGAGATCACGATCACGGGCAGCGCCGTCGATTCAAGCGAAACGGCAAGGCCCTGGATCACGTTCGTGCCGTGGCCGGTCTCGGATGCTTTCGCAATCGAGCGGACCGGGCGGAACGCGGTCGAGGTATAGTATTCGGTGATCCACACGAGCAGCGCGGTGACGCCGAGGCCGGTCAGCGCGCAATACAGCAGCTGCAGGCCCGATACGGTTCCGCCGGCGGCCGTCGCGACGGTCTTGCTGAGGCCGATTTCGGCGCTGATCGCCCAGTAGATGAACACGGTGGACAGGACGCCGGTCACGAGGAGGCCCTTGTAGAGCGCGCCCATGATGTTCTCGCTGCCGCCAAGGCGCACGCAGTATGTGCCCGCGATGGAGGAAACGATACAGAGGCCGCAGATGAGCAGCGGCAATTCCATCATCTTCGTCAGCGTGTCGCCCGCGAAGACGCTGGAAGCAATCAGCATCGTGGCGACGATGGTCACGGCATAGGTCTCGAACAAGTCCGCAGCCATGCCCGCGCAGTCGCCCACGTTATCGCCCACGTTGTCGGCGATGACGGCGGGGTTGCGGGGGTCGTCCTCGGGCAGGTTCGATTCAACCTTGCCGCAAAGATCCGCGCCTACGTCGGCGCCCTTGGTGAAGATGCCGCCGCCCAGACGCGCGAAGATGGAGATAAGCGACGCGCCGAAGCCGAGCGCCACGAGCGCTTCGAGCACGAGGCGCATGTCGCCGGGATGTTTCGCTTTCAGGAAGAAGTAATAGCCGGCGACGCCGAGAAGGCCAAGGCCCACGACCAGAAGGCCGGTGATCGCGCCCGCGCGGAACGCGACAGTGAGAGCTTCCTGCAATCCGCGCTGCGCGGCGTCAGCGGTGCGCACGTTCGCGCGGACCGAGACGTTCATGCCGACATATCCGGCGACGCCCGAGAGGACCGCGCCGATCGCGAAGCCCGCGCCGACCTGCAGGCCGAGCGTGACGCCGAGGAGAATGCCGACCACGACGCCGACGGCGGCGATGGTTGAATACTGGCGGTTCAGGTAAGCGCCCGCGCCTTCCTGGATGGCGGCGGCGATTTCGCGCATGCGCGCATTGCCGGCGCTGGCGGACATGACCTGGAAGCCGGTCAGGATGCCATACAGAAGCGCCAGGACGCCCGACGCGAGAACGATAATCTGAATATCAAACGGCATTTTATATTTCCTCTTCGTTGCCCCGGATGGAGTGGAGACTCGTGTTTTTGAGTTGCAGGAATGTGCCTAAAATATAAGAGCATAGCAAGCCCCAATTGCCATATTTTCGTAATTTTCTTTGGGGCTGGTGCGGATGGGACACGCTATCATTTTTCAGAATCGCATTACCCTTCCGGCGAAGGCCGGTATCCACGGACCGTAATGGCGCAGTAAACTATCAATCTGCCGGTTTTTGGCAAGAGTACGGCCCGGGGCTCCCTCTGGCGGAATTGTTTTTCGATTTTTGAAAATTTTTCCTTCCCGGGGCTCCCCCTGACGGAATTGTTTTTCGATTTTTGAAAATTTTTCCTTGGGAACGGAGGGGGGCCGGGAGGCAGGGGCCAGCCTTGCGGAGGCGGTTCGTTTCGGTCGCGCAGGCCATGAACTCCCCAATGCAGTCATTGGCGATCTCCCTTCCTGAACCTATTGTATATGATAATTGCGATTTTAGCAATTTAAATTATCAAAAACGCAATAAAATTCAGTTTCCTTAAAGAGGACAGTGCATTTTGACGTGCCCCTTCGGAGGCCGCCTGAGCAAGATTATGTAGACAAATCCTTCAGCTCCTTGCGCAGCCGCGCCTTGGTGACGTCGCGCAGGAGCTGGCGTTCCTCGAGGTCGGGCCCGGAATAGAGAGCAAAAAGCGACAGTATCGGCGGCAGAGCCAGCAGCGACGCCATCAGCGCATCCCTGCCCCCATAACTCTTGAGCATAATAATTAAAGCGGCGGCAATCAGGACGAGATTTGCCAGATAAGCCGCATACCGGATTATTCTTTCCATCATATACCTTCCGTGCGCTGTTATCCCTTTGGTATAAATGAGAAGCCTTTTAATCGCAACTTAATGATTTTCTGCGATAAATTTTTATTCATCCGGGGGACAGCATGAAAAAGCTTTTGATCGCATCGGTGATTTTTTCTTTGGTCGGCATTTCTGCGGGCTACGCGCAGGACTACTTCCGCGCGCAAGATAAATTCGAAGACTTTACGGCGAAGATGAAGGCGGCGAAAGGCAAGGAAGGCGGCAGTTACATGGACGCCGCGCCGTCGATAAATAGCGAACCCGCTCCCTTTAATGTTCCTGCGCCAGGCGACCGCCCCCCCCCGTCGCCGTCTGTTGTAATTTCGGCTGAAAGCGGCGACCCGAACGCCATGATGATTCTAAGCGACCAATACAACCGTGGAGACGGAGTACCTCAGAATCACGCACTTGCATATCAGTGGGCTCTAATGGCGGCTCAAGTTTATAAAGCGCAGGGTAATTCAGACGGAATGATCACTGCAATAAAAAGAAAGACCGCCATAACAAAAATGCTCTCGCAAACAGAGAAAACAAATGTCGAACAATTGCTGGCGAACTGGCGGCCTGAAAAGGTGGTGTCAAAATTAGAACCTTCCGGAAATGACGCGCCGGCTCAAGACGACCCCTTCGCCGACATGGTCGTTGCAAAAAGCGAAATCAAGGCCGTGACGGTCTATAACAACCGCGCGAAAGTCACCCGCGTCGCCGAGGTGGAAATTCCCGCGGGCGCGCATACCGTCGCCTTCAAAGACCTGCCTGCCATGCTGCTGCCGGATTCCTTGCGCGCAGAAGGATCGGCGAAGGCGGCCGTGAAATTCGGCGCTATCTCCCACAAGCAGATCATGGTCAGTCAACTGACCTCGCCGCGGGAGAGGGAGCTACACGACAAGCTGGAAAGCCTGAACGACCAGAAGAGGCCGCTTGAAGCGGACAAGGAAGTTCTGGAGGCGCAGAAAACCTTCCTGACAAATATCGGCCAGCAGGCGACCTTGCGCAACAATGAAAACCTTGCGCAAATCGACCTCAAGCCCGATCAGTGGGTGGCGGCGCAGCATGCGCTTCGGGACGGTTTGTCGGAAATAAAAGGATCCGCCGAGCAGCTGTATCTGAAGCAGCGCGACCTTGACCGCGAAATCCAGAAGACTCAACTGGAACTGAACCAGGTCAGGACAGGCCAGCAGAGTATTTTCATCGTTCTCGTGCCGCTGGAATCGGAAAAAGCGACTAAGCTTGCTATAGAACTCAGCTATCAGGTGCCGAACGCGACATGGAAGCCGATTTACGATGCACGCGTGAATACAGAGGACAAGAGCGACCTGAAACTTGCGCAGTATGGCTCCGTCCGCCAGCAGACGGGTGAAGACTGGACCGGCGTTTCGCTGACATTATCGACCGCCCAGCCGCAGCGCGGCACCAGCCTGCCTGACCTGCGGCCAATGTGGATTGACACATATGAACCGCTCAAACAAACTCTTTCGTTGCCCGCAACACCAAATGCCCCTCAAGGCGACCCGCTTGCCGAATGGCGCGGAAAGACCGAGGCCAAGCGAGTCAAGATGGAACAGGAACAGCAGCCGGAAGAGAGGGAAGTCGAGCAGCCCGACCAGATAGCCGTCTTCAGTCCCGCCGTTATCAACACCGGCGGCTTCGTCAGCGAATACAAAATTCCCGGGCCCGCCAATGTGCCTTCCGACGGAACCGAATCCAAGCTGCTGGTCGGCAACTTCGATATCGAAAGCAAGCTGCAAATCCATATCAAGCCGCAAATGAGCACGGACGCTTATCTTGTCGTGCACAGCAAGCTGAAAGGGGACTCCCCTGTTCTTCCCGGTCAGGTCAACCTGTTCCGCGACGAAGCCTATGTGGGGCAGTCGACGCTGCCGCTGCTGCGCCCGGATGAAGAATATGACCTTTACTTCGGCGTGGACGACCAGGTGGCGGTGAAGCGCAAGGTGCTGAAGGACGAGAGCAGCCAGGCCGGCATCATAACAAAAGACAAAGTCCTCACGCGCAACTTCGTGACCGAGCTGCAGAACCTGCACAAGACGCCCGTCGACATCGTCGTGAAAGAAACCATCCCCTCACCCCGCAACGAGCGGATACATGTCGATATCGCGAAAGACACCACCACGCCCGGTTATGTCGCCGACGCCGACAACATCAAAGGCCTGCTGAACTGGCAGTTCAAGATGGAGCCGAAGGAGAAAAAGAACCTCAAGCTCGACTGGACCGTGAGCTGGCCATCAGACTTTGTCGTTACAGGACTGTAATTTTATCAGGGGAAAACTCATGAAAAAATTTCTTATCGCATCGGTAATCTTCTCTCTGGTCGGCATCTCGGCGGGCTATGCGCAGGAGGCGGTACAGGAGGAGCAGCAGGCGCAGGATGTCACGGAGGCGGTGATCAAACTGGGAATCAGCCGCGAACCGTTGCAGCAGCAGCCTGCCGATCCTTTCGCGAACATGGTTATCGCGAAAAGCGAGATCAGGGAAGTGACGGTTTATAACGACCGCGCGAAAGTCACGCGCGTGGCGGAGGTCGAGGTGCCCGCGGGCGCGAAGACGGTGGCCTTCAGGGACCTGCCCGCCTCGCTGATGGCGGATTCGCTGCGGGCCGAAGGCTCGGCGCGCGCGACGGTGAAATTAGGAGCTATCGTGAGCAAGCAGATCATGACGGCCCGCCTCTCCTCGGCCAAGGAGCAGGATCTGCACGACCGCATCCAGGCGCTGAACGACCAGAAGGCGCCCATCGAGTCCGAAAAGGCCGCCCTTGCGGCGCAGGAGAAATTCCTGAACAACATCGGCGAGCAGGCGGCGCTGCGCAACAATGAAAACCTCGCGCAGATCGACCTCAAGCCCGATCAGTGGACCGCGGCCGCGCAGGCCATCCATAACGGCCTGTCGGAGGTATACAAGGCGCGCGCGCAGGAAGAGCGCAAGCTGCGCGACATCGACCTCGAGATCGGCAGGCTGCAGCGCGAGCTGCAGCAGATATCGACCGGCGCGCGCAGCATCTTCACCGTGCTGGTGCCCGTCGAGTCCGAGAAAGCCACCAAACTGACTCTCGAAATCAGCTACCAGATGCCCAACGCAAGCTGGAAACCGATTTACGACGCGCGCGCGACCACCGAAGGCAAGGGCAGCCTGAGGCTGGTGCAATACGGCGCAGTCTCGCAGCGCACGGGCGAGGACTGGAAAGGCGTTACGCTCACGCTTTCCACCGCCCAGCCCCAGCGCGGCGCGGGGCTGCCGGACCTCACGCCGATGTGGGTGGATGTGTATGAGCGTGGACGCTATCCCGCCGCTCAGTCGCTCCAGATGGACAGCGTGGATACCTTCGACGGCGGCGGCGCGGCCGGCGGCCGAGCCACAACTTTCAAGTCGATGTCGTCCAACATCATTCCTTCCAGCAGCGGTCTCTTCGAGTCGAAGAGGGAAGCCGAAGTCCCGAAGCCCCAGCAGGCGACGATGATCGCGGCCAGCGCCTCCAACCGCGGCTTCGTGGCAGAGTATAAAATCCCCGGGCCCGCCGACGTGCCCGCCGACGGCACCGAATCCAAGCTGCTGGTCGGCAACTTCGATGTCGAAAGCAAGCTGCAGGTGCATATCAAGCCGCAGATGAGCGCGGAGGCCTATCTTGTCGTGCGCAGCAAGCTGAAGGGCGACGCGCCCATCCTTCCGGGCCAGGTCAACCTGTTCCGCGACGAGGCCTATGTGGGGCAGTCCATGCTGCCCATGCTGCGCCCCGACGAAGAGCACGACCTGTACTTCGGGGTCGACGACCAGGTGGCGGTCAAGCGCAAGGTGGTGAAGGACGAGCGCAAGGAAGCGGGCGTGATCGCGAAGGACGCGATCCTCGAGCGCAGCTATGTGACCGAATTGCAGAACCTGCACACCGCCGCCGTGGATGTCGTGGTGAAGGAAACCATCCCCGCCCCGCGCAACGAAAAAATCCGCGTCGAGATCGGCAAGGAAACGACCACCCCCGGCTATGAAATCGACGCCGGCAACATCAAGGGCCTTGTCGACTGGCAGTTCAAGATGGAGCCGAAGGAGAAAAAAGACCTCAAGCTCGGCTGGACCGTCAGCTGGCCGTCGGACATGACGATGTCGGGGCTGTGACCAGACCCGAACTTGGAAAGATACGCTAACATGCTGTGATACCGTAATAATTTGCGGTATCGTTTGCATAATTAGCGGAATCGAGCTATTGTCCTCTCAAGCCGGGTGCATCATTTGGACAGAGCGGTTTTACCCTGAAAGGGTTTGTTTCTCGCCTGTCTTCTTTCCTCACCCCCAAAACAACCATGAATTTAATTTTGTTCAAGGTTGTGCACATGCAGTTCTTACCCAAGGAATACCGCAATCCCGAAACCCTGAAACAGGCCCTGCGGGATTTTCAGCAACAACTCGACGCCGCAGAAAAACTCGACGCCCCGGCCGACAGGCTGGTCGCCGCGCTGGATGTCGCAAGATCCATCAGGCGGCATGCAGAGGGCATCGGCGAGCGGCTGGGCGAGCGCGGCAGCAACCTGGAGGCGGCCTTTTACCTCTCCACGGCCATCGGCGGCGCGCTGCTGGGTTTTGCGGTCACGGCCTTAAGCGCCCCTGTCGGCTTTACGATCATGGCAGTCGGCATTGCGACCGGCATGACAAGTCTTGTGACGAATTTCATCCCGAATAAAATGCAGAAACTGTTTTTCGCCAAATTCAACGGTCATCTGGAAGAACTGGATTCCGTCAACGAAAAGGCGTCCCAGCTGGTGGACCTTACGCTGAAAGCCAAAACCGTTGAAATCGCGTCTTCCGCGAAATTCGACAGCGTCTACGACAACTATCCCGAAGTCCGCGACCATTTTATCAAGACCTTTAACAAGGCCGTGGCAAAGGCTGAGGTTCCGGCGCAGGAGCCGTCCGCGCCACCGCCCGCGACAAAGGCAAAGCTGGCGCTTTAAAACGACGGAACGCCTTGCCGAAATAAGGCATCAAAAGTAAAATCCGGTTCAAGCCTGATTTTTTGATGCCTTTTTAGGAAGAACCCCATGTCATCCTGCCCCTGCGGCTCCGGCCTTGATCTGAACGATTGCTGCGCGCCGCTGCATCATGGCCGGCCCGCGCCAACGGCCCTTGCGCTGATGCGGTCGCGGTATACGGCCTTTGCAACCGGCAATGTCGATTACCTTGAAAAGACCTGCTCGCCCGAAATGCGCAAGGGATTCGACCGGGAGGAAATGCTGCGAGATGCCGAAACGGCGAAATGGCTGGGGCTGAAAATCCTGCGCACCGTGGCAGGCGGCGAAGGCGATGAAACGGGCCAGGTGGAATTTATCGCCAGTTACAAGTACAACGGCCGGACGCATTCCCAGCATGAGCTCTCCGACTTTCGCCGCATCAACGGCCTCTGGGTTTTCAGCGGCAGCACACTCAACCCGAAACAGGCCACCGTGGTGCGCCAGGGCGAAAAGACAGGCCGCAACGATCCATGCCCCTGCGGATCGGAAAAGAAATACAAGAAGTGCTGCGGGCAGAACCAATAAATTATATTTTCTTTCGCGCAGCGAAAGTCTCTAGTCCCCTCTCCTTTGGGAGAGGAGACTAACGGCTGCCTTCGGCAGAAGATTATAAATTTGACAGACCCCGCACGGCGCACGATAATCCCCTCTTCTGACAAAACAGGAAAAACCGACGTGGCTGACGCTGCTGCAACAGACGACAAGGCGGTGAAAAAGACGCTGGCCGAAAAGCTGGAGCCGCTCCGCAAGATGTGGATATGCGCCAAGCTGGTCGTCGCCATCGCCTGGGAGACCGACAAGAAGGTCCTGATGATTTTCTACGCGGCATCGTTCTTCCGCGCCTTTATCCCGTTCCTGACCGCTGTGGCGATGAAGCTGCTGATCGACGGCCTGACGCTGGCGCAGGCCGGGCCGGCCACGGTCATCCCCGTGGCGGTCGTGGGCGCGCTGGGGGCGCGGTATCTTATCGGGTTCTTCGACAATATCATTTTCTTTTCCTACGCGCAGTCGTATCTCGACGCCGTGTTCCGCTACAAGCTGCAGAACGTGCTGGCGCGCACCTTCCACAACAAGATGATGACGCTCGACCTCGCGCATTTCGAGGACCCGGGCGTGCAGGACGTCATCAACCGCGCGCGCGAAAGCCATATCTGGCGCCCGTCGGAATACCTGCGCATCATGGGCGTGACGGCCGTCGACATCGTGGCCTTCATCACCGCCTTCATCGCGCTGGCGCCCTACGGCTGGTGGCTGCCGCTTCTTCTCTCGGTCATGTCGCTGCCGCGCCTGTGGGTGCAGGCGGTTTCCGGCAACCGCCAGTGGGGCATCTGGAGCCAGAACACGCCTGAGTCGAAAAAGCTTTGGTATATTTTGAACCTCATGGAGCAGCCGATGACGGTGCGCGAGGCGCGCGTGAACGGCACCGGCCCCGCCTTCATGTCCAAGATGATCGGCGCGCAGGATTACCTTTTTACGCATGCCGAAAAAGAGCTGAAGCGGCAACTCAAGCTGTCCCTCGTCCCGCCGATCATCGAGGGCGTGGTGCTGTTCGGCGTCGCCTGGCATTTCCTGCCGGGCGTTATCGGCGGCGCGCTGTCGGTCGGCAGTTTCACGCTGCTGCTGACCATGCTGGACCAGCTGGGCATGCGTTCGGCCAGCGCCTCCACGCAGATCGGGCGGCTGTATGAGCTCAGCCTCTACGTCGAAAGCTTCGACAGCTTCCTGAAACTGAAGCAGCTCCTGCCGCGCCCGGAAAAGCCCCGCGTCTTCGACGATATCAAGCCGCCCTCCATCGTTTTCGAAAACGTCACCTTCACCTATCCGGGCGGGGACAAACAGGCGCTGGATAATGTGTCGTTCTCGCTTGCCGCCGGCGAAAGCGTCGCCTTCGTCGGGCAGAACGGCGCAGGCAAGACGACGGTCATCAAGCTGCTGTGCCGCTTTTACGACCCCCAGGGCGGGCGCATCCTCATCAACGGCACGGACCTGCGCGACGTCGACCTCGCGCACTGGCACAGGCACCTCGGCACCCTGTTCCAGGAATTCGTGCGCTATCATTTCACCATCAAGGAAAATATCGCGCTCGGCGACGACAGCGCCGTCAACGACAATCGCATCGAGGAAGCGGCGCGGAAAGCGGGCGCGTCCGGGTTCATCGAAGCCTTCCCCGGCAAATACGACCAGCAGCTCGGCAAGGAATTCAAGGACGGGCAGGAACTCTCGGGCGGCCAGTGGCAGAAGCTTGCGATTGCGCGCGCCTTCCATGCCGCGCCGCCCGTGCTCATTCTGGACGAACCCACCAGCGCCATCGACGCGGAGGCGGAATACGAGATTTTCAACAACCTCGAGAGCCAGTACACGGACAAGACGCTTATCCTCGTCTCCCACCGCTTTTCGACCGTGCGCAACGCGACGAATATCATCGTGCTCGAGGAAGGCCGCCTCGCCGAACAGGGCGACCACGCGGCGCTCATGGCCCGCAACGGGCTTTACGCGAAGCTGTTTTCGCTGCAGGCGAAGGGATACCGCTAAATTCCGCGACCCCGCCGCAGCGTGACCGGCTTTTTCACTTTTATCTCGCGATGCAGGCCGTCCTGCATCGTGTCGACCTCGGCAGAGATGCGGCGCTGATGTTCCCGTTCCTTCAGGACTTCGATTTCAGGCGCGGTCAATTCGCGGCTGTTCAGGTACCAGGGTCCCGAACCATCCGGGTGTTCAATGGCGGGGCCGTCTTCACGGTGAAGCTTGCCGTGTTTCCACCATTCATGGCTGCCATCATATTTGTTGAAAATCGCCGGGCCGCCGTCGCGGTGGATTTTACCCTCAAACCACCACTGCCAGCTGCCGTCTGCATTGATGATCGCGGGGCCGTCCTTGCGATGCTGCCTGCCGTTCAGAAACCATTCCTGATCGCCGTTGTCGTATTCGATGGCAGGCCCGTCCTCGCGGTGCCACTGGCCGTGCCGCAGCCACGACCGCCAGCCGCCGCCCTCGACCGCGGGGCCATCGTCGCGATGCAGCGTACCGTCCACCCACCAGCGCCTGATGCCGTCATGCTCTTCCATGCCGTTCTTTTTGTCGAAGTCGCTCATGGCCTGAACCGCAGGGGGCGCATGGGCCTGATATCCCGCTGAAGGCCTTTTTCCACTTCGGCGGCAGCAGCCTCGCCCTCGCCGTGCTGCTGCGCCCACCGGCGCTGGACCGGCCCCCATTCCTCCGGGGGAAGCTTGCGTCCGTGCAGGTACCAGTTGTAGCTGCCGTCCGGGTTCTCGACGGCAGGCCCGTCTTCGCGATGCAGCTGGTCGCGGATATACCATGCTTTATACCCATCCGTGCACTCCACTGCCGGCCCGTTCGTGCGATGGCGTTCGCCCATGATCCACCATTCGCGGTCGCCATTTTTGAATTCAATCGCGGGGCCGTCCGGGCGGTGACGCACGTTCTCGCGATAGTAAGAGGTGGAGTCCGCCTCGTACTTCACCATCGTGCGGGGAAGATCGTCCCAGTTTTCGCGGAAGTCTGCGTCCTTCATGGCGCACCCGGCTTTCTGAAACGCAGAGGGCGCAGCGGCCTGACGTTGCGGGCGGTGCCGCCGGAAATGTCGTTGCTAATTTCGCGCTCGCGTTCCATTATCTGGCGTTCGCGCGCCGCCGCCATTTCTTTGGGCGTGATCTCACCTGTCTTGCGGCCGAAGACCCAGTATTCGCAAGAACCGTCGGGGCGCTCGATGGCGGGGCCCGGCTCGCGGTGGCGTTCGCCATAGCGCCACCATTCATTCACGCCGCCCGGGCGTTCCACGGCCGGGCCACCGAACTCGCGATGGCGCTTGCCGTGCCAGTACCACTCTTTCGTGCCGTCCGGATGCACGACGGCGGGGCCGTCATCGCGATGCAATGCGCCATGCAGCGTCCAGCGCCGGATGCCGTCTTTTTCTTCCATGACTGGTTCGCGGTCGGTCATACACAATCCGGTTTGGTGGAAACCGGGGCATGGTAGGGAAATTTATGGATTACGTCAAACCGGAAAATGCCGCGCGGCGGATGAGCCGCAAGGGGCGGCCGACCGACATGCTCTGCGCCAGCTCCCCCAGTTCGATGGGCGGCGGCACGGGTACCGCGACGACCGCCTGAAACGGTCTTGAAATCCCTTCATAGCCGGAAGGCACATCGATCTCCGGCCAGCCGCCATAGCCGCCGAAATTCAGCCCGGGATAGAGGGCTTCCTCGTCGTAGGCGTTATCGTCCTCGTCCGCACGGTTATTGAAGAGACTGGCAAGGGATTCATAAGTGAACATGATTTTTGTATTCCTCGGTAATCGGAGGAGATTATCATGGTTATGGCATTATGCAAATTAAAAATCCCAAGTCATTGGAAATTATATAGAATTACACGTAATGGCTGAATTCCGCCGTTTCCGTCGGCTTGCCACTCAGGGCCTCCGCCGCCAGCTGCTCGAAACGGCGCAGGACCATGCCGCCGTAGACCATTTCGGCCATGAGTTCCTGGATATGATCGATGATGACCTGTTTCACCTTCGGGTCGCGGTAGATGCGCATGCAGGCCTGGCAGCGGTGGGCATACATATTCTCCCATTTTATCGTGGGGTCTTTCTGCGCGGCCCAGGCGACGATTTTTTCAGGACCGATTTTGTGCAACGCGTAGAGGAACAGGTCGCTCTCCCCCTCCTCGATTGCTTTGGCGAGCGGGTTCTTGCCGTCGGCGGGTTTTTCGAGCGCATCGCCGATCTGCAGTTCCGGCACAGTGCGCATGCCAAGGCCGCAGCACGGCGCGATTTTTCCGGAGCCCTGCACAACGTAGTTGGAAAGAATGCTCTCGCAGCCGCGACGATGCGCGACGTTGGACTTGTTCGCGTAAAGCCCGTCCGGGTACTCCGCGATATTGTCGGGACGGATGGGCATCCAGGGGCTGCGAATAAAGGTGAAGTATTTATCACGCTGCTCCTGCGTCGCCAGTCCCTCGATGCTTTTGAGCAACTGCGCCTCATCCACGCGGGACTTCGCGCGCAGCTCGAACATCAACGCAGTGCTGAGGCCCGCATTTACGGAAGCGCGGATGGCATTGAGGACATTTTCGAGCGGGATAAAGCGGATATGCTCATCGCCTGTTGAGTAGTTGATTTCCTTCAGCCCTGCGTCCATGAGTTCGCGGATGCCTTTCTCCGCCGCTTCCGGCGTCACCGCCCATTGCGCGTTCGAGACGATGCGCGTCGACATGCCGTAACTGTTCGCATGCCGCACGCATTTCACCAGGTCATCCCAGCGCAGGGACGGCTCACCTCCGGTGAAAATAACCTGCTCCAGCCCGCATTCCTTCGCCCAGTCGATGGCGGCAAGGCCGGTTTCGAGCGTGATGTCGTTCTTGTCGTGCGGGCTCGAGAAGGTGCCGCATTCCGCGCATTGCGCGTTGCAGCGGTAGGTCAGCATCAGCGTCAGGTTGCGATGCGCAATCAGGTCATGCGCGGTCATTCAAGCCCTCGAAGGATCAGGAGAACCAGGAAATCTGGTCCGCCACGATTTGAGCATGATGCGCCATGTCGCGCAACTGTTCCCGCGACGCGAAACGCGGCCCGGCCGGTACACGATAGCCGGGCCGCTCTTCGCGGTCGTCCTTCCGCTCATTGGTGCCGCTGAGGTTCACAAAAGCTACAGATACCGTAATCATGGAAACCGCGACGGCCACGATGGGGCCGTTGAATTCATCGCCGAGCCGGCCCGCCTGCAGGCCGGGTTCATAGCCGCTGACCGCATGCCAGAGCGAGGTGAAAACGCCGGGATTGACGCCCGCGCAGTTATGGGCGCCCTCCTCCGCGAGAGTTTCGTGATACAACCCGTAATCCAGCGTATCGAGCGCATCGGCCAGTTTCTTGTAGCCGGAGGAAATGCGGATTTCCTTCGCGGGTGCGACTTCGAGCGCCTCGAGCAGCGTTGCCGGCTTCTGCCAGTAGGTATCGGCTGCCTCTTTATCCGTGGCGGCGTAGAGGGCGGAGAGTTTCTTCAGTCCGCCCTCGACCTTGAATGTCAGCTTCTGCTTTTTCATCGTTGTCTCCTTTCCCAGGGCAAAGCCCCGGGGTTCGCGGGTTGCGCGTTTTACAATCTTCAAACTTCGTTTTTAGTTTATGAGAACCAGCCCACCTGCTCCGCGACCGTCTGCGCATGGCGCGACATGTCGGCGATATCGGCGAATTTCGGACCGCCCGGCACCGGCAGGCGCTGCGTGGGCGTATCATCGCGGTGATGGCCCGAGACGACCGTCACGGTCACGACGACAACCACGACCGCGACAGAGACGGAAGTGAAAGCATTGCCGAAATCATCGCCCAGCTTGCCGGCGTTCAGCATCGGGACGCCGTCCGCGTGCCACTGGCCGAAATCGACTTTGTCCATCGTGTCTGCGAGCTGTTTGTAGCCGGAAGATATCCGGATTTCCTTTGAAGGGGCAACCGCAAGGGCCTCGAGAAGCGCGCCCGGGTTTTTCCAGTATGTATCGGCTGCCGCCGTGTCTTTATCTGCCGAAGAATAAAATTCAGAGAGTTTTTTCAGTCCACCATCAACCTTGAACGTCAGTCTCTGCTTCCTCACTATGCACCTCGTATCATCGTTATTTTTTCGTTAATTAAATCCTTACATGGTAAAGATAGGGCGTCAACCGGAAGTTGAATTTATATTTATTATCAAATAGTTAATTTATGCTCAGTTTAATGTTAAGTTCCCTGTAACCGGGCGATTCTCTATCAATTGGATAGGATTTGATGAACCCGCTAAAAAGTATCTACGGCACGGAGAATAGGCATTTCGATTTTATCGTGATCCATAAGCCATTGCTCGGCACGCTTCTCGACATCTCTCTTTTGTTCAGGAGATAGCCCATACCAAATACCATGTCGGCAGTGTTTGACTGCCTCCGCGCCGACAATAAGGTTCTCAGTACGCCCCGTGATATGACTTATACAGGAATCAAGGTAGCCCCAAAAATAATTTTCCAATGGATCAGCGTAAGCTCTGCTAAGCCAATAAAAACTTTCTCCCTTTCCCTGCTCCGCAGCCATGCGAAGCCATTTTTGCGATTCTGTTTTTTTACCGTTCTGGCCGCCATAAGAATATAGAATGCCAAGACGATACTGAGCTTCGGCATTTCCTCGCTCTGCAGCCAAACCCCACCATTTTATTGCTTCTTCGGTATTTTCAGCACCAAGAGCAGGATTGCTGTAATATCCACCAAGCGCCATTTGAGCTGCAAGGTCCCCCTTTTCTGCGCGAGCTCTGTACCTTGGGATATTCTCCTGAATATCAAGCTCTGCTTGGGATTTCCAAAGCTTGTAGGCTATACAGACCCTATCACGGCACACTAATTGGCATTCCTGTCTCCAAGGCGCATGAAGAAAGATGAAAGGCTCCAGCCAGCTGCATTTTGCAAACGAAACGGCATATAAAATTAGACCAAGAGCCGCACCAATAATAAGTACCAATCTTTTAGCTTTCATAGGCAATCCCGAAATTGGATGCTACACAACTTTTACAAACTCACACACAATTCCATTAAAGCATAGACCTGCAAGGTATAGACACCGCAAAAACTATTCCCTGCACGAGACGCTCGCACGTTCGCGAAAACCTACATAGAGATAGAACAAGCCGCAACCTTACGCCGTCGGCTTCATCACGCCGCTTTTCTTGAAGGAGCGGTGATCGCGGAAGAGGCTTTCCTGCACGGGCAGGCCGAAGTCTTCCATTTTCGCCAGGCCGGATTTGTAGTCGCTGTCAGAAATCAGCTCCATCGCGCGCATTTCGCGCAGGGCCTTGGAAGCAACCATGCTGATGTCGGGGCGGCGGATGCTGTCGATATAGGCTTTCTCGCCCCCGGCCAGCACATGGCGCCCGGCATTGTTGAAATCCTTGGCCGCATTCTTCCGGAGTTCCGGCAGACGCAGGGGGTGGCTGTCGGGCGTGCTGTTCAGCGCGTCGTTCACCGCGCGCATGCTGTCCCAGAATGCCGTGTTCGTCATGCCGCCGTTTTCGATGACAAGATTGCAGGGCGCGCCGTGGTTGCGCAGCTCGTCGCCGCGGTAAATCTTCAATTCAAGGGACGTGACTTTTGCGTCTTTGGAAAAATCGATTTTGAGAATCTCAGGCATGATATGGCTTCCTTCAC
>SCTB01000057.1 GCA_004297545.1 Alphaproteobacteria bacterium | reverse complement strand
GCTGTTCCTGCGCTTCGGCGATTTTCAGGCGTGTGTTGTTCTCCGATTTCAGCTTGAAAGCCTCGTCCTCAAAATACGTATCCCGCACAAGGCCGGCGATGCCCATGCTGGCTCCCGCCAGCGCCCAGACCGTGCCGAGGACCGGGGCCGCGCCCGGAAGCCCCAGCAGCAGCACCGCGCCCGCGAGCACGACTCCCGCCACGCCGATACCGCCCGCGATCCAGGGAATTTTTTTGTTGATCCAGCCGATGCGCCGCTGCAGCACGAAGAAGCGGTCGCGCATTTCGTCGTTGGTCATTTCTTCGGGTGATTTTTTTGCCTGTTTTGCCATTGCGCGTTCTGATCCCGTTCCGCCGGACATCGGGCGGTTAGCGGACTATACATTTCTTGTATTATTATGTCAAATAGATATTCCATGCTGGTTTTCCAAGGCTTTGACGTAACGCCAGCCATCCTGTACATTCCGCCGGATGAAAAATTCCTTTGAACAAGCATCGACACCCCAACTGTCGGAGGCTGAACAGACCCTGATTGATGAGGAGGTGCCCTATGAACGGCAGCCGGACGGCACGCTGCTGGCCCGGGGGAATCTTCTCCACCTTGCCAGCCAGGGGCTGATCCGCCTGCCGGATCTTTCCTGCGTCGTCCTGCACGGGACTTTCACCTGCGCCTACAACAAGCTGACCAGCCTTGAAGGCGCGCCGAAGGCCGTCCTCGGATTTTTTTCCTGCTACAATAATCAGCTGACTTCCCTGAAGGGGGCGCCGCAAACCGTCGGTGGCAACTTTGCCTGCCAGGACAACCAGCTGACGAACTTGGAGGGCGCGCCCAAAGCCTTCAGAAAACTGTACAGCGACCTGGGCAGGTTTGAGTCATGGGATGCCGTGCCGGAAAACCTGCGCATATCTCCTGAAACAAGGGCGCTGACCGAGAGAGCGGAGCGGGAGAGAGTTCAGTTCGAGCAGGACATTCAGGACGCACCGGTTTTAAAGACGCCGCTCACCATCGGGAAACCGCTGCGCTTCAAGGCAAAACGCCCTCAAAACAAGTCATGAAAGTCAGTGAGTTATCGAGCGCAGGTTGACTTGGCTGTGCTTCGCCGCTACTGTTTACATATAAGCAAACAAATGGAAAAGAGGCCCATGAAATCCGAAAATCTTGACGACCTGAAGGGTCGTCTTTACGAGGCGTTTGATCGTGTTGTGGATATCGCCAAGGAAGACCTCGAGGTCGGCACCATTCCAAACCGCACCCTTGCCGCCGAATTGTTGAAATCCGCATCGCAGATGGCGCAGGGGATTGCCGCGATCGAGCGCGAACAGCGCGAGGCCCGCGAAGAAAAGGGATTCAACAAGCTTAAGGTCGCGCCTTAACGTCGCTGCACACTGGCTTGCCTGAAGACGCTTTTGTTTCCGCCAGCAGGATGCGGCTTTCGGCATAGGGTCTGCCGAGATCGATGGTGATGGTGAGCCTGGCGCAGGGCGCAGCATTTTTCTCATCCTGCCAGAAATATGCGCGTTTTTTCTCCGCCGTGACCGCGACGGTCAGCTTCGCTTCCGCCTCTTTCGCCAGGTAATGCAGGTAATCGAGGGCGTGATTTTTTTCCAGCACGCCTTCGGTGATATCCTGAGGCGCGAGATTCTTGAAAACCATTTCCACCGTCACCGGCTGCGGCGGACGCTGTTTCCCGTCGGCCCTGTCCATCTCGTCCTCGAGCATCATGTCGAGGGTGTTGTGCATCAGCCGCGTCAGCCTGCGCTGAAGCTTTTCAAGATCGACCGCCTTCGCCTCTTCCGGGGACCTGAAAAATGCGCGTGCGAAAATATCTTTCAGACTCATGGCTTGAGGCCTTTTGGGGTTTTCAAAGCTGGGCTACTCTATGCCCGAGGCTAGATTATGTCAAGAAAATGGCCGGATATCCGGTACCATATTTAATATACCATCATGATATTATTGTATATTTTAGGATTGTAAAAATCAGTCTCCTCCTGTATAATCATATGGAAAATATAGCCCCGGAGTCCCCTCGCATGTCAGAACCATTGACCGACAGACAAAAAATCCTGCTTGAAGCCGATGACCGGGTTCGGGAGACCAAACCATATCTTGCAGCGCGTTTCAAAAAAGCCGCAATGCCGGTGGAGACCATATCGACGCTTTTCTCATCCGACTTTCCCGATCCGGGCATCGGCATCGGCGTGGAGCTCTCGCGCCTGCCGACTGCGGAAGAAACGCCGCAGCTGCCGAAACGATACGACGGCATTCCCGTTAAATACGTGATGCGCAAAGACGGAAAAATCCTGAACGTGACGTGGTGAAATAGAAGCGCTCCGCCCTCAGGTCTCCGCCGTCGCCGACGTTGTTGAGGGACACCTCGCCAGGCCTGCGGGCGTCAGGCTTCCGTCTGCCTAATATGTAATTTTGTCTTCAGCCATGATGCGTCCCCCGTAACAGATGATTAAAAAAAGCCGCAGGGTTTTGCGATACGTAAACGGCGATGCCAGGACTGTCAAATATGGGTTAAAAGACGGCCCGACGGCCTGAATCCAGCCAAAAACCAATTTTTTGAACGGACGATACGTTGTAGAGGGATATGCCCTTTGAGTCGCTTCATGCGGCAACGGCAGGACAGGACGCATTTTTGGTGATATGAACGGCACGGTAACGTCAAAGCAGGAGCTGAAAATCCATGCAGAACGTGCTGATGAAACTGCGCCTGAAACCCGGCGCGCTGCCGAAGTTCAGGGAATACATGGCCGAGTTCGAGAGCCGCCGCGCGGAATGCGAGGCCAGCCTGGCGGGCGAAGGCACGCTGCACGAGATCTTCTGGCTCGACGGCGAGACCGTCTATGTCTACAAGCAGGTCCATAACCTGAAAGACACGCGCGCCTTCCAGAAATCATCCGGCATGCCCATCTATGACGTCATGCGCCGCATGCTGGCCGACTGCGTGGAGAATACCGATGAATTCCACGCGGAACTGGAGTTCGGGAGGTAGGCGCAATCAACGCCCCCTGCCCGCCCTTTTGCAAGGAATTTTTCCCCGGCGCCGGGAGATGCGGCGCACCGTGCGTCATTCCCCAGAGGATGATCGCCTTCCGAAGCTCAAGATCGCCGCGCCATAATTGTATCAGCATGTAGGCGCTATTCTTTCCGCGCGGGTGACGCCGGCTTCCATTGCGCCACGCGGTTCCGGATATCAGAAATCTGCTTTTCGGACAGATGCGCCATGGCGCGGTCGCGCAGGAAGCCCAGTTTATGAGTGCCCTTTTCTCTGTCGGACGAGAGATAGTATTCGATAAAACCGTAATCCGAGGCCAGCAGAAGCCAGAAATACGCCTCGGCATAATCCTGTTTCACGCGATCGGCGCCATAATAGGTGGAGCCATGGTAATAGATTGCGCCAAGGTCGTATTGACAGCGCCTGTCGCCAAGCTCGGCGCATTTCCGGTACCATTTGATGGCCCTGGCTCCATCTGCTTTCTTGACGCCGTTGTCGCCCCCTGAGTAATTGCGGCCGAGCCAGTAATAGGCTTTAACATTTCCCTGCTCCGCCAGTTTTTCAAGTTCGGCGACCGGCATGGAATACATGTCGGACGTGCTCCCGAACCCCATGGTATTCATCATGCTGAGCCAGACCAGCAGGGCATAGGTTACCAGGTTGGCGCCGATGACGCTCCAGCGCATCCTGCGGGGATTGGCAAAAGACAACCTCTTTTCGAGCGCCCGGTATTCGACGTGACAGGTAATGACATACAGCGGGATGACCGCAAGGAGGTCAAGCAGGATAAAGGCTTCGCTGCCGCCCAGAACGATGCCGAGCACCAGACAGACCAGCATGACGCCGACGCCGGCCAGCGTGCTCAGGCCGTTCGCAATGGCGACGGCTTTTAACGACGGCCATTTCCTGTCGCGCATCTCGCGGAGGAAGCAGGCAAGGATCAGCCACTCGACAGCAATGACCAGCAACAGAAGAACGGCCTGAAACAGCACCGTCGTCGGCACGAAAGGGACATAAGCGTTTGCCCGGGCGTCAGGAATGCATAAAAATGTAAATGCCTGCAGGCTCAGACAGAAGACGGCCAGCCTGTTCAATCGCAATTTCATTGAATAATACTCAGCGCCACGGATGATCAGAGATGAATATAAAAACGCCTGAACGCTAAGTCAACATATCCGGAATCGTGAGCCGCCCAGGGCTTACGGCCTGATAGTGATCGGCGTGCCGTTCTTGACGGCGGAATAGATTTCGCGGATATCGGCGCTTTTCAGGGCGATGCAGCCTTCCGTCCAGTCCTTGACCCGCATGGGCTTCCAGTCGTCGGGGTAGCCGGTCGGCGCGCCGTGGATGAAAATATCGCCGCCAGGGTTGACGCCCAGCTTGCGCGCGGCGGCGCAATCCTGCGCGTTCGGGTATGAAATGCGCAGCGACAGCGTGAAGGCGCTGTTGGGGTTGTGCGCGGAGATGACGTAGTCGCCTTCGGGCGTCTTGTTGTCGCCCTGCATCACCTTGTCGCCGGCCGGGCTGGTGCCGAGCGCGATGTCATAGGCGCGCAGCACATCGCCCTTGTTGTCGAGAAGCTCCATCCTGCGGTCGGATTTATCGACGAGGATTTTCGACACCCTGCCGTCGAGGCAGGCGGCTTTCTGGAACGCCATGCTGATCGACTGCGGCGCGTTTTCGGGCAGCGGCGGCTTTTCCAGCGCCAGCGCCTGCGCGCCCGGCCCCGCGGCCACGCCAAAGGCCAGCGCCAGACCCGCGATGAATTTCCGCACTCTTTTTGTCATAGCCTGAATTATGGGCAGTTACGGGGTGATGTCAACGGCTATGTTTGAAGGGAAGAGGAGACCGCCGACTTGCGCAGCGCCGAAGAAATATTAATGTTTCCGGGGCAATGCGTTACTTCGCCGGCTTCTGCGCCTTCCATTCGCTGGCCAGCTTCTTCGCTTCGGCGATCTGCTCCGGCGTCATTTTGGCGGCAAGGGCGTCCCTTTTCGCCAGCAGAATTTTGTTCTGTTCATCGCCGGAGACCGCGAGGCTGTACCACATGTAGGCGGAAACATTGTTCTGCGGCACGCCGCTGCCCTCTTCATACATGGTTCCCATGTTCGCCACCGCCGCCAGATAACCGCTGTCCGCGGCCATTTTTGTCAGCTTCGCGGCCTCCTCAAGGTTTTTTGCCGTGCCCAGGCCTAAGTAATGCATGCCCGCGAGATCCGTCTGGGCCGGCGCGTATCCCTGCGCGGCGGATTTCTGGTACCACTCCAGCGCCTTGTCGTAGAAAACAGAGCTTGCATTGCCCTCGCGGTATAATTTCCCCATCCGGAATTGCGCTTCGGCGTTTCCCTGCTCCGCCTGCGCCTTCCACTGGTTGATACCCAGATTGAAATCTGAATTTTTCAGCGCGTCGCGCATGTCGTCGCGCTGCCGCCCGGCGTACATTTCCCGGTTTTGCCTGTCCTGCTCCCAGCCCTGAAACAAGTCAGCAAAACCCGCCGTGGAACCGGCAGAAATCATCGCGACACAAAGAACAGCGGCGATTGCGCGGCATGCGGTCATCATTTTGTTCTCCTCATTGGCCCGGCATCTGTATTTTATAATTATCCGGGCGGATGTTGGCAACTTCAATGAAGGAGTCAGGGTGGAAGCCAATCCCTGCCTCTTCCCTGGCTCTTTGCGCCCTCACGGGCTCCGGCGAAAGGGCAAACGGGAAGAATGCAGGCCGCGCGGCCTCAGAAATCCAGCTTCGCGCCGCGTTTCGGTTTGGGCTGGCCGGTGGCGGGGTTCAGCTCGACGGGTTCGAAGGACGCCATGTTGACCTTGTAATCGGCGGGCAAAACCGCGGCGACGACTTCCGTCATATAGGTCGTGAATTTTTCCTTGCTGCCCATTTCCTTTCTCAGGGTCTGCAGGAACTTGTCGAGCGCGAAATCGCGCACCGGGAGCTTGGGATACTGGAAAATATCCATGGGCAGCTCGCCTTTCGCGTTTTCCTGCAGCAGCAGCCGGTTTGCAAGACCCACGGCCACCTCGGTGCCAAGCATGCGGTCGAAGGTCGCGAGCAGCGGCGACAGCCTGTCGGTGAAATGTCCGGCAGCTTTAGGCGTGCCCAGCAGGTCGGAGGCCTGCCATTCGATATGCATGGGTGTATTGCCGTCCGGGCCTTGTTTCGACAGCAGGCCGAAAATGCGGTCGGCCTGCCCCTGCGGCGGCAGCGGGTCGGATTTCTGCAGAATGTCCAGCAAAGCGGCAAAGGCCTTGCCGGGGAAACAGCCGGTCAGCAGCGTGCCCCTTTCCGTGACGGGGTCGGGGTCGTCGGCGAAGGCCTGCATTTTCGCCTTCTGCTGCTTCGAATAATCGCTGTCGGGCTTTTCCTGCGCCAGCCATTCCCGGATGATGGGGCGGATTTCGTCCACCGCCGCGCGCAGGCCCGCCGCGGTCACGGGGTGATAGGAGTCGGTCGTCAGCGCGTCGACCTTGTGAAATTCCGGGCTCTTGTTCGGGCACATCCGGCGCACGTCCTGCAGCGCAAAGGAAATATCTTTGTCGATCTGGCCGAGCGGCTGGGTGAGGATGTCTTTCAGGATGGCGCCGGCTTTTTCGTCCCCCGCCCATTTATACAGGGCATCGAAAACGGGCTCGAAGGTTCCATGGTAGCCGCCGAAGGCGAGCGCCTTGTGGATTGCCGTCTGCCCGCGGATATTGGCGGAGGTCAGCAGCGCGACGCGTTCCTCTGCGTCAGGCACCGCCTTTTCAAGCGCCGCCAGCGCGGCAGCCGTGAATTCCTTGTGCGGGGCGCCCTTCCAGGTGTCGCTGAAATACCCGTCGATCATGTAGGTTACAGGCGGCGCGCGTGGGCGCCTTATGTGGTGCGCGCGCAAAATTCAAGAAACAAGCTATTCTAGTCGCGTGCAATTCTTTGCAGATGCCGATTACGATCGCATTTTAGATCTACAACCTCCAAGCAATGTAAGATTCACAGATGGGCGAGACATCGAAGCATATTTTCAATCAGAATCTTGCATTTTAAAAATGTGCAGCATAGGCTTTCCTTCTTTTCCGGAAGCTTCCGCAAAGAAAATCTTGCCTTGGGCCAAAGATGTTATCCGACCTATTGGCATGTTACGAATAGTCTCAGCTCGACGGCAGATGGAACTACCGTTTCAGAATACATTTGAGAGACATGGACTAGATCACTTTCTGAACGGTAAAGGCTTAGATGCCCACTTAAATTTTGATCAACTTCTTCAAACTCTTTTGCAAAATGCAGGTATTTCCCTGTCAAAAAAAGAGGAGGTTTCCTTGCTGTTTCAAAACGAAACCAGACTTCTCTCTGAACAGACAGATACAGAAATAGTACATGGAAAGGACTTTTATATGGGCGTGTCAGCTATATTAAATGTTGACACTAAACAAGTTGAACGACTATTACATTTGAGTGCAGATATTTCTGCAATCAAAGGATTCCCGAACATTGTTGCTACAGAAAACTGGATTAGCGGGCAATAAATCAATGGGCTCAGTTTGATTTTCGAAACAATGTGGCCGGAGTGACTTGAAACTCTCGCCTCTACGCAATCGCTTCCAGTCCCTTCTTCTCAACCAGCGACAGCAGCTTCAGCGAAGGCCCTGCCGGGTGTTTTTTGCCGCGCTCCCACTGGCTTACGACGCTTTTTCCGACGTTGAGGTAATGGGCGAAGACTTCCTGGCTCACCTTTTCCCGCACCCGGATGGCGCGGATTTGCCGCGGCGTCAGGGGGCGCACGGGCGTCAGGCAGGCATCGTCAAATTCGCGCATGGTTTGCTTGGTGATAGCGCCGCCTTCATAAAGATCAAGCATGGTTTCATGAATGGCGGCCATCGCCTTGCTTTTATACTTTTTGATTTTTCTGGCCATGGCACTTCACCCCTTCATTCAAGTATAGCACAAAGTGCTATACTTGAATAGTAATGACTCAATGGGATCGGAAATTATTTACTGAGCACTTTGGGCGCGAGATATATTAAAATGGCGGCGACTGCAACCAAGGCGAAGTGCTGATCCCACCAGTCAGTCGCATGCAGCAACCAGAGCTGCCACCGAAGCAGCGGCCTACCGTTACTGATGAGATTGCCAAAGACCTCTGGGGCGACTAATTCTACCCACAGATAGCCAGCTGCAAAAATCCCGGTGCCGCACTTCACCTCAAGGAGCGTCGTTTCCTCGCGGATTTTGCGCCCTAACTCTCGCGCGAACTGAATCAACTCTGCCAATATAACAAGCCCTTCCTACGCTTGTCAGTACACGACAGACGTGGGACTTTTACAAGAGGCAAACACTATTGAATTCTTGGATGCTTGCGACATCGCCGTTTTTATAACCACGGTACTGGATTCCCGCTGTCGCGGGAATGACAGAAGAAGAGATTAACCCTTCCCCAACCTGATCGGCTTCATCGCCTTGACCGGCCTGTCGAGCCGGGTGGCCTGGCGGCCGATTTCTTCGATGTTCCAGGCGGCGACTTTTTCGACGAGTTGGGCGGCTTTTTCGCCCTCGCTGTTCCATTCGTTCGCGGCGTCGGCGAGCGTCATTCCCTTGGCGTCGCGCGCGGTCAGGGAAAGTCCGTTGCGGGTAAAGAGCTTCACGATTTCCTCATCGCCATCCGCGACCGCCGCGTGTAGCATGCCGCGCCCGCGTTCGTCCAGCTTGTGCATGTCGGCGCCATGCGCCAGCAGCAGTTGCACGATCTCCATGCTGGGCGGGCCGTAATGGCCGCCGCAGGCAAGGCGCAGCGCGGTCGTGCCCTGCCAGGAAATTTCCGTGTCCGCGCTGAATTCCAGCAGCAGCCTCACCGTTTCCACGTTGCGGCGGATGCAGGCATACATCAGCGCGGTCTGGCCGTTGTCGTTTTTGATATTCACGGGCGCGCCTTCTTCCAGCAGCCGGCGCATCTCGGCAAGGTCGGGCGCTTCTTCATGCGCCATTTCGACCACACGAAATTTTTTATATGCTTCCGTCACCATCGCCGCAATCTCAGGGTCGCCCTGCTGCGCGAGCCATACATCCGTCACGGCCTCGCCATAGGCGGTGTGGTCGGGTCTCGCGCGCACGCATTTAAATCCCGGATCCGCGTCGAAGGCGAGCAGCATCTTCACCGCTTCCCTGTCCTGCTTCTGGATGGCGACGCGCAAGGGCACGCCGCCGTCCTTGCCTTCCATCAGGTGCACGTCCGCGCCCGCTTCCAGCAGCAGGCGCATGCAGCCGTGAAAGCCGCCGTAGACGGCATACATCAGGGGCGTCATGCGGTCATTGTCGCCGAAAGGATGGTCGGGCGGCACACCCGCCGCGAGGCGCGCGCGCAGCGTGGCTTCGTCGCCGGTCTTCGCGGCTTCGAACAGCGCGTCATCGAGCGGGGGAATGGGATCGCCGTTTTCTTCTGCGAGATAGCGCACGCCAAGGAAGGTCATCTGAACGCGCCTCCCTTTAAGATCAGCCGATCTTGAAATCCTTGTCGCCCGGCAGGATGATGTGTTTCTGGGCGGCGGGCGCGGCGGTTTCGGCGGGCTGCGCGGTTTTGAGGACCGAGGGCTCGTTGCCGTAGTTCATTTCCTTGTACAGGTTCGACAGGTCGCCTTTCCACGCGCCGTTGTAAAGGTCGGTCAGGCGCAGGGCCCAGTTGCGGCCGGAGGTCGCGATTTCCTTGAGGGGTTCGAGGTAGATGCTTTCGTCCTGGCCCTGGGCGTTCAGCACGGCGCGGCGCTTCAACCCGGCGTCGGCGAGCGCGAGGCAGTTCTTGGCGATTTCCTGCACGGTGGTCGTGCCGTTCATAAAGGGCGTCTGCAACCCGTGCTGCGGCGTCATGATGCGCAGGTAGTCGCGGTCTTCGTTCGACCAGTCTTTCACCATGTCATAGGCGGCGTCGAGCGATTGCTTGTCGTACAGCAGGCCGACCCAGAAAGCGGGCAGCGCCTTGATCATTTCCTGCGGGCCGTTGTCGGTGCCGCGCATTTCAAGGAAGCGGCGCACGCGCACTTCCGGCCAGATGGTGTTCAGGTGGTTCTGCCAGTCGGCCAGCGTGGCTTTCTGCCCCGGGCAGATGGCGAGCTTGCCGTCGATGAAATCCTGGAAGGGCGCGCCCTTCGCGTCCATGAAGACGTTGCCTTTATAGATGCCCAGCATCGGCATCGTGTGCATCGCGTAATCGGCGAATTTTTCAAAGCCGAAGCCGTCTTCGAAGGCGACGGGCAGCATGAAGCCGTAGCGTCCGCCCATGTTTTTATAGAGTTTATGGGAGCGGTAACTTTGATATCCGTTCAGCTTGCCTTCCGAGAACGGCGAATTCGCAAACAGCGCGACGGCGATGGGCTGCAGCGAGAGGCTGACCCGCACCATTTTCACCATGTCTTCTTCAGACATATAGCCCATGTTGACCTGCACCGTGGCGGTGCAGGAGGCGACATCGACCGCATTGGGGAATTTCTTGTCCTCGAACCAGTCGAAGAGGCCCTGATAGCGCGATTTGGGCATAAAGGGCATGTCCTTGCCCAGCTTGGTCGGGTGGTAACCCGTGGCCAGCATGCCAAAGCCCAGTTCTTTCGTGACCTCGACCGCTTCCTTGATGGTTTCGTCGGTTTCCTTCGCGTTCTGGTGCACGTTTTTCAGCGGCGCGCCACCCAGCTCCATCTGCAGGCCCGGCTCGAAGGTCCAGTTCATGTTGTTCTTGTGCAGGTCGACGACGACCCCCTGCTCGGGCGTGCCAAGGCTCCAGCCTTTCTTCGCCGCCATTTCGGCGATGAAATCTTCCACGCCGTTCTTGCCGTTCTGGCCGATAAACGGCACCGGCTCGCCCGTATCCAGGTAGAACGGGGGCTTTTCATGCTCGACACCGATCAGGCGCTTGTCCGCCGGCGTGCAGCCAGCCGCAAACCAGTCCACAAGCTCCTGCTTGGACTCGATTACCTTCTGGTCGACTTTGCTTGCGCTGGACATTTCGTTACACCGTATTCCGTATTCGTTTTTTCTTCCCCGCTGTCGCCTCGCCGCACCTTGAAGTTCGGTGTCGTTCTATCTCCGGGCGCTATCACGGGATGCATAGATTATTAGCGGAAATGGTGTATTATGTCAATAAAATTACACTCTTGTTGCTGTTTTCATAATAATTATAAGGGGATCCAATAGTTTCAGGGGCTTCGGTCTCGCAGGGCCTGAATACAGGCGAGAGAGGCAATAAGGGCGGTCTCCGCTTTCAGGATCCGGGGGCCCAGGGAGACGGGGATGACAAAGGGCATGGCGGAGATGGCGCGGACTTCCGCATCCGAGAAGCCTCCTTCGGGTCCGATGAGTATGCTTAGGGGCGCCTTGGTATGCGCTTCTAGCGCACGAAGTATGGGGGGCGCTTCCGCTCTCTCAATGCAGAAGATGAGCTTTCTTCCCGATGGCCATGCGTTTGTTAGCGCATTCAGCAGGCTCTCTAATGGCGTTATCTCCATGAGGTCGAGGCGCTCGCACTGCTCTGATGCTTCGATGCTAAGGGCCTTGAGGCGCTCTTCGTTCGCGCGGTGTATGACGGTGTGCTCGCATATGACGGGCCGGAAGCGCGCGGCGCCGAGTTCGGTTGCTTTTTCTACCATGAAATCAAAGGCTTCCTTCTTGACGGGGGAAGCCAGGATTTCGATGTCGGAGGACGTGGATTGTTCGCGTATCTTTTCAAGAAAGGTAACTATCGCCTTCTTTTTACTGATTTCCGTGACCTCGGCCAGCCATTCCCCGTTGCGGCCGTTGAAGGCGCGCAAGGTGCCGCCTTTCTCCAGCCTCATCACATTTCTCAAGTAATGAATCTGCCCCTTTGATAATTCAGCGTTTTCTTCTCCCGAAATTGTTTCACGGGAAACATAGAGGCGCAGCAGGTTTTTATGGTTCGTCGTCATGCATGAAAAGCCTAGCATTTTTGGCTGTTGATAAACTATCCTCTTTCCGTCATGGCCACCGACATCAACACCGATAAACTCGTTTTCCGCATTACCCCGCCCCGCTTTCACCCCTACGTGAAACTCGCGCGGCTCGACCGGCCTATCGGCACGTGGCTGCTGCTTTTTCCCTGCTGGTGGAGCATCGCGCTTGCGTCCGGCGGCCTGCCCTATATGACATCCCATGAATGGAGCCTTGCGCTGCGCTTTGCCATTGGCGCCGTCCTTATGAGGGCCGCCGGCTGTGTTGTGAACGACCTCTGGGACCGCGAGCTGGACGCGCAGGTGGAACGCACCAGAACGCGCCCCCTGCCCGCCGGCGAGGTCACGCCAAGGCAGGCGATGATATTTTTAGGGCTTTTGCTGGGCGCGAGTTTCCTTATTCTCATAACGCTGAACATTGTCGCCATCCTTCTGGGCCTGCTGTCGCTGTCGCTGGTCGGCGCCTATCCGCTGATGAAGCGCATCACCTGGTGGCCGCAGCTTTTCCTCGGCTTTACCTTCAACTGGGGCGCGCTGATGGGATGGGCCGCAATCAAGGGAACGCTCGGCCTGCCGGCCTTTTACCTCTATCTGGCGGGCATCCTGTGGACGCTGGCCTATGACACGATTTACGCCCATCAGGACAAGGAAGACGATCTGACCGTCGGCATCAAGTCCACGGCGCTGCTCTGGGCCGAGAACAGCACCTGGTTCGTGGGCATCTGCTTTTTCCTGTGCATCTTTTTCCTTTTCATCACCAAGCTGTTCGCGGCCGACAGCCCCTATATGCTGCTGTTGACGATGCCCGTCATCGCGCAGGCCATCTGGCAGCTGCTGCACTGGGACATGAAAAGCCCCGAAAGCTGCCTCGAGATCTTCAAGTCGAACGCCTTTTTCGGCTGGCTGGTCTTGTTTATGCTGGGGATGTGATTGAAGGTATTTCCCACGCTCGCGCTTGTTCTGATGCTTTCCGCCTGCGCGCCCGCGCTGCAGACGGCCTCCTGCATATCCGGCAAGCCTTTCACCGAGACGAAGCTTTACTTCGGCCTGAACAAGCCCGCAGGCGGCGTCGTCAGCGGGCGCGACTGGCAGGAATTCGTCGATACCGACATCGCCCCGCGCTTCCCCGAAGGCTTCACCGTTGTCGACGCGCAGGGCGCCTGGCTGGGCCGCAAGGACGGCAAAACGGTTTCCGAGAACAGCAAAATCGTCATCCGCCTGCACGAAGCGGCAGAGGAGAAGGCGGTTGGCGAGATTATCGGCAGCTACAAGAAAAAATTCGCGCAGGAAGCGGTGATGCGGGTGGATGCGGCGGTCTGCGCGGCATTTAAAATTTGAACACCCGATCAAATCTTTACTTCCGCCGAAACCCGCATGGGCTGCAGCCGAGTCGACTGTCCCGCGATAATGAAAGCCATTACGATGCAGGCATTTTCAATGCGCTATTTCGCGCCGTCCCTATTTGACAAAGTCAAGAAGATGAGGCTGTTGGAGAGCAGCGCGCGCAAATTGCCTAAAATTCAATGTAAATTCAAAGCAAAATTGACCGGGCTTTAAATCAAATTTGATAGCCTGAAAATAGAATGCGGTCTATCCATCGTTTCCAGGCAAGGATAGACCACATTCACAGTGTAGTAATTCCAAAATATCACGAAATGGTAAATTTTCTTACAAAGCCGAAGTTAACCTTATTTTAAGGGAATTATCGGCTCACGACTCCCAAATAATCGGCGCCTGATCGGCGGATTGCCGGAGTCTGTTACATGCCTGGGGAAAGGGTCGTTGACCATGTCCAGGCATTTTTTGTTGATGCTGCTGATTTTCGGCAGCTTAACCCTTGTTTCCGCCCCCCTGCATCCCGCTTCCGCCACGCCCCGGCTGTCCACAATCATGAACGATCTATGGTCCGCGCACAATGAACGGGAACTGGTTTCATTCAACAAGGACGCGGTATCAATCAAAAAATATACAATGGTGCTGATTCTGGGCCAGAAATTCGTTGTTTCAAGGGATACCAGCACGCGCGAACATCACGTCACGACCCAGGGTGACGCCACAGTGGCCGTGATTTACTGAACCGGAGCCGCGGGGAACTCGCGATGTTAACGGTGAACAAAGAAATTGTGGAACTTGCGATGCGCAGGGCGATACAGCTCCTGAATCCGCCGGGCTGCGCGAAGCATGTCCAGTATTGTTTCACCGCGAACGAAGTTGCAGGCCTTTACCTGCAAAAAAGCGGCGTCGGCAAGGGCATCTGGTTCTGCCTGAAGGATGGAAGGGTGTATGACGCCTACGGACGGCTGTCAGAGAACGACCCCACAAAGTACAATGCCTGACGAGGGTAGAGGAAATTGCACGGGTTATCGGGTTTCTTAAAGAGGAGAGAACAATGCAGTTGCACAATTCATTGAACACAGCGCTTCTGGGCGCGGTCCTGGCACTCCACTTTGCCAAAGAGCCCCAAATGACGGCAATCCAGCCTTTTCAAATTCGGCCTGCCGTTGCAACGCCGCTTGGGATCAGCGATAACGGACAGCGCGCGCAGCTGGCAGCGATGACCGGCTTTAACCGCTCCTCCGGTGACTACTCGAAAAACGCCGCCAGTATTTACGATGAAAGAGAGGCGCGTCTCAAAACGGCATTGTCGAAATAAAACCGGATAGTGAACTTGAGCTGAAATGAGCTGAGGGTGCTTCCCCCTACCCCTCCGGCGCGTCATCCCTGTCTTCCGGACGGCGCTTTTTGCCGCGGCCGAAAAGATGCGCGAATTCGTCGCACATCTCGCGGAAGGCATAGCCCAGATGCCCGCCCAGGCCGATTCCGGCAGAAGATGACAAGGAAGAAGGCGCAGGCGCCTGCCAGCTCCGGGGCGCGCGCGACATGCCCCGCCCGAGGCGAAAAAGGCCAAGCCCGATCAGGAAAGGAATGCCGCCGACGAGCGAGGCCGTGAGCAGGACATCGCCGGCGCGCCCCATGCGCCCGTGCTCCAGGTGCCGCCAGAGCTCTGACCCGGCGAAGATAATCGTGCATCCGCCCGCGCCCAGCGCGACCAGACCGCCGACAATCATCAACAACATCCCGAAAAAAACTTTTAAACTCATGTGAGCGTCCTATGCCACGTTGGATTTTTGTCATTCTGCGCGCAGCGAATAATCTCTCTTCCTTTTAAACCAAGGAAGATTCTTCGGTCGCTACGCTCCCTCAGAATGACATTAGGGGTTTTCCACAGCCCGCTAGACATTCTTTACCGCCCGCTTCCTCAGCCACTTGCCCAGCAGAAAGAGCATGAGGCCGAAAAACGCAGGAACGCCGCCGATGACAAGCGGCGCGATGGGATCGGCGAAATAGTCCTCGCGGGAGGTTTTTTCATGCGTGAAAGCATAAATCTCGAAAATCGCCCCGCAGCCGCCGCAGAATACGGCGAAGAACCCGCCGATCACCATAAAGAAATTTCCCCAGAAGGATTTTGCGGTCATGATGCGCTCCCTTTCCCGTCCTTGTCCGGATCATACAACGTATCGACCCCCATGGCGAAGGGGTCCGGTTTGTTTTCGCGGCGCGGCGCGGGCGCGGCTTCCTTCCTCGGCGCAGGCTTTGCGGCGGAGGCCCAGGGCCCGGTTTCAGGCGCGATGTCTACGTCCACCGCCTCCTTCCAGCGCTTGAATTCAGACTGCGCGGGCCGCCGGGTGACGACCGTCTCCCGCGCCTGATTGCCGGGCGGCGGCTGCGTAAGAGCCTCCCCGTCTTCCTGCTGCAGTTTCCTGCCGATGCCGTAGAAAAAACGGCCGATCAGGAACGGGACAGCCGTGACCAAAGCGATAATCCACACATTCCCGCGGACAGAACCGGTCTTGGCCATGAGCGCGATACACACTATCAGGCCCACGACCACGGAGAGCACCATGACCAGCCCGCCGACAAGCTTGAAAATCGCACCAAAGAAATTGCCCATGCTCTTCCTGTTTCAATTACTCTCCCGTAACACCACCCCGCATTTGTTGCGGGGTCCAAAAGCGCGTCCGCGCGTCATATGACGGCCGGACGGCCTTTTGGATGCCGGAACAAGTCCGGCATGGAAACATTTTCTATTCTTCACTTCCGTTCTCATTCCCTGCCTATTTTCCAATCAGCATCAGGTTGCATCTGCGCCGCCGCATTAACAAATGCGCTTCGCGCGGCTGGATCCCGGCTTTCGCCGGGATGGCGCAAAGACTCTTTGATATAAATTCACCAATTTTCTTAGTCCCGACTTCGATTGAGGTTCAACCTGACGAGGCCAACTCCGGCAGAAGCTAAGCCCAAGCCGATAGCAAAAGGAATAGCTCCAAAAATAAATAATGGTCCGCCTTCTTGATGGTAAGTTCCGGTGAGATATTGGAAGGCATATAAAAGCGTACAACCCCCGGAGAGAATCGCCATTAGCCCTCCAATAATAATCAAACACCATCCTGCGAATTTCCCTGCACTCATCCCGCCTTCTTCAGCCTCCCGCGCATCTGTTCGACCAGGCCGTTGCGGTAGAACATGTTGTAGTTCTCGAAGGGGATAATTTGGCCGTGCGGGGTGACGAAGTGGATGCAGGAGCGTTTAATATTCGCGAGGCAGAAGTTATAGCGGTCCATAAACTGCACGATGGTGACGCGGAAGATATTGTCGTAGCTCATGTTCTTCAACACGGGAATTTCAGGCAGGCAGCAGAGCAATGATTCCATGCGCTCGGCAGTGTTCAGGTCGCCCGAGGAGAGCGAGAACAGGTCGATGACGCGCTGTTTCAGCTCTTTGTTCTTTTCGAACGACACGGCATTCGGCACCGCGGCAATCAGGTCGTGCTGCGGGATCAGCGAGGTCACGGGCGTCACCTTGCGCCCGTCGCGGATACCGTAGGCAATCGAAATCGTTTCCGGGTTGCAGGGCAGCGGGATGATGTCTTCGGCTTTAAAGACATCCGACTGCTCATAGATCGCGCGGCGGATGTCGGTGAGCAGGCAGCGGTCGGTGTTCTTGTCGAAGCCTTCGTTGCGGCCCGCGTCCTGCACGGGCTGGAAGGTTACGCCGCGTACGCATTTGTAACCCAGCGCATGGTCGATAATGGCGCCCATTTCATGGTCATTGACGCCCTTTTTCACCGTCACCACCAGCGTGGTGGAAATATTGGCTTCCTCAAGGTTTTCGAGCGCCTTTTTGCGCACCGTGCGCAGGTCCACGCCGCGCAGGTTGATCAGCGCCTCTTTTTCGAGGGAGTCGAACTGCAGATAAACCTCGAACCCCGGCTTTAAGGTCGCCAGCTGTTTCACGAATTCCTTGTCGGAGGCGATTTTCACGCCATTCGTGTTCACCATCAGGTGGCGGATGGGTTTTTTCTTGGCCAGTTTCATGATCTCCATGAACTGCGGGTGGATGGTCGGCTCCCCGCCGCTAATCTGCAATATGTCGGGCTCGCCCTCGCTTTTCACCAGCGCGTCCATCATGCGCTCGATGGTTTTGAGGTCGAGGTTCTTCTTGCGCATCGGCGAGGATTCCGCGAAGCAGACGGGACACTCCAGATTACATTCCTCGTTGATCTCGATAAGGGCAAGGCAGCTGTGCTGCTCGTGGTCGGGGCATAGCCCGCAGTCGAGCGGGCAGCCGTGTTCCGTGCGCGTCTGATATGTAAGAGGCCGGTCGCCCGGCTTCTGGAAGTCTTTGCACCATTTGAAATAGCCGGTGTCGCTGGAGATTTTCGTTTTCTGCACGCCGTGACGCTCGCAGCGCTTCTGGTAGAAAACATTATCGCCTTCGATAAGGATTTTGGCGGGCACCAGCCCCATGCATTCCTCGCAGAGCGACGTCGTCTGGCCGTAGAAAACATACGGCGTCTGTTTACGCTGTTCGATGTGCATGTCCTGCCCCGTAAATCATGATGGAACTGTAAATAATTAAACCAATGCAAAGGTACTGGAACATATTCAATGGCCCTATTGCAGCATAAGGTTTCAGGAATTCCCAGACAAACCTTTGCGCGCCGTAGAACCCGACGCAGAGGTAGAAGCCGTAACGGATGATGATGTCTTTATGGCTTTTCAGCGTCAGCAGCGTGAAAACCATAAAGGCCAGCATGGAGAAGCTTTCATAAAGCGGCACGGGATGCCGCATAATCCCGTCGCCGAAATCATGCCCCCACGGCAGGCCTGTCGGGACGCCATAGGTCTGGTCCTCCATCCCTGAGAAGAAGCACCCTAGCCGCCCGATAGCGATCACGACGCAGAACGGCACGACATAGATATACCCCGTCGAGCCCCTGGCGCCGCGCCGGAGCTTGTATAGCTCGACCATCATGATGGCCCCGAACAAGGCGCCCAGCACGCTGCGGCCGATATCGTGCAGGCCCATCAGGTAAAGATTCAGCGTACCGAAGAAAAACGCCCCGGTGATGCTGCCGAGGCTTAAGGCGATGAAGTACCCGCTGCTGACGCTGGCCGCCGTCTTCACCAGCTGTTCATGCAACCGCCACCTGTACACCACCCACCCCACCGCCACGGCCAGCGTGACGGCGAGAAGGTCGAAAGCGGTGTGGATTATGGCGTGGTGCACCTAGCGGCCCCTTTCTCTTGTCTCCCCGGCGAAGGCCGGGGTCCACGGACAGCGTGTAGTCCGTGGATACCGGCCTTCGCCGGTATGACAGAAAATTTTAGCATTACCCGAGGTCCTCCAAAACCGGCGGATGGTAATTCGGGCCTTTCAGCACCTTGCCGTCGGCGCGCAGCAGCGGCTTTCCGTCCGGCCCCAGTTTCGACATGTTGCTTTCATGCACGCGAGCGAAGACTTCGTTGGCGGGCAGGCCGAAGGTGACGTTGGTGCCGCTGAGCACATATTGCACATCGGCGATTTCCTTCATCATGTTCAGGCGCGTGGGCTTGCTGACCTGTCCTTGGGTTTTCAGTTCCTCGACCGCGCGGTCGATTTCCGCAAAAAGTTCCTTCACCTCTTCGGCGATCAGGACCTTGCGCAGCTCCAGCAGGCTGATATCGAAGCCCCTGTCGATGGCCGCCTCTGTCGCCGCATGGAATTCACGCACGCGCTGTTCGTAACTGTTCATGATTATGTCTCCCGGATGGATATGGGGCAGGATAACATGCCCGACTTGGCGTGCAATCACATTTTTTCAAGCAATTCCGGGGGGTTGTGGCGGGCGGCGCTTTAATTTACAATTCAACTGTCTTTCGTTCCCGGCTCCATCCTGAAAGAACGGTCCTATGACGAGTTCCTCCTCCCTTTACGCCCTTTTCACCGCCTGCGTCATCACCTGCGTCTATCTTTTGATTTTCCGGCCCCGCAAGGACGCCGAGACGCTGAAGCCGCGCGACGCGACCCCTCTCCTCCTGCTGCTGGTCAGCATCGCGGGGCTGTATGTGGAGCTGGTGCTGATCCGCTGGATGGGGACGGAGGTGCGGATTTTCGCCTATGTGCAGAACCTGGTGCTGATCGCCTGCTTCCTTGGCTTCGGGGTCGGCTGCTTTCAGTCGGACAAGCCGGGCACGCTGATGCCGGTGCTCGACGGGCTGGTGGTCCTGACCCTGATCGTCAGCCTGCCCTCGCCCGTATGGCAGACTTTCATGCTGCACCTGTCGAATCTGCTGTCGCTGTCCGCCGACGCGGCGCTGTGGGGCGACCACATGGTCGTCTATACGCCGATGCAGTATGCCGGCTATTTTGCGATGGCCGTCGTCGTCGTCGCGGCGCTGCTCTGGGTGATTGCGGCCTCCATGATGCCGCTGGGCCGCTGGATAGGATACTGCTTCGACCATTCGAAGAACATCACGCGCACTTATTCCGTCAACCTAGTGGGAAGCCTGATCGGCACCTGGGTGCTGGTCGTGCTGGCCGCCCTGTCGATGCCGCCCGCCGTCTGGGTGACGCTGGCTTTCCTCGTCATCCTCGCTGCGACGCCGAAATCGAAGAAGAACTGGGGCGTGGGCCTGTTGTTCCTGCTGCCGGTTCTCATCATGATCCAGGCGACCTCCGTGCGCACGACCTGGTCGCCTTACCAGAAGCTGACCCTCACGCCCATCAACAATGAAAGCGAATATCTGATCGAAACGAACAACGCGGGCTATATGACGATCAGCAACACGCAACCCGCCTTCCTGAAGCGCCATCCCGGGATCGAGAAGGCCTATCGCGACACGGCCTATGACAGCCCCTTCCGCTTCGCCAACCCGAAACCCGATGTGCTGATCGTGGGGGCGGGTGCTGGCAACGACGCCTCCGCCGCGCTCCGGGCGGGCGCGTCGCATGTCGACGCCGTGGAAATCGACCCGGTCATCTACGACCTCGGCAAAAGGCTGCACCCGGACAAGCCGTATCAGTCGGCGAAGGTGGACGTCATCATCAACGACGCACGCAACTTCCTGCGGCGCAGCGACAAGAAATACGACGCGATCATCTTCGGGTTGCTGGATTCACATACCGAGGTGTCGGGCTATACGAATATCCGCGTCGACAACTACGTCTATACCAAGGAGGCCTTCGAACAGGCCCGCCGGCTGCTGAAACCGGACGGCATTCTTGCGCTGAAGTTCGAGGTGCGCAAGCCCTGGGAATGGATCGGCCAGCGTTTCTACCGCACGCTGACGGATGTTTTCGACGGCCGCAAGCCGCTGGTCTATGCGCCGAAGACGGCGGGCAATATGTGGTCCGGCACGGTTTATCTTGAATCGAACAGCGATAAATTATGGCAGCGCGCGAAGCAGCCGGACCTGAAGAAGCTGATCGCCGATAATCCGCCGTTGTTCACGCCGGAGGTCGCAAACGCGCCGGAATCCTCGACCGACGACTGGCCCTATCCCTACCATCGCGGGCGCACGATACCGCAGACCTACCTGACGGTTTCCGCGCTGCTGCTGGTCATCGCCTTCTTCATGGTCCGCAAGACCTTTGACGTGCGCGAGCGCCAGACCTGGGTGATGTTCCTTTTGGGCGCGGGCTTCATGCTGATGGAAACGCAGCTGGTCAGCCGCCTCAGCCTTTACTTCGGGACGACCTGGATCGTGAACAGCATCGCCATCAGCGCCGTGCTGCTGGTGCTTGTGCTGGCCAACGTATATCTCGAAACCGGCAAGCGGCCCGACATGCGAAAACCGGCCTATATCGTGCTGATCCTCTCCCTCATCGCGAATTACTTCGTGCCGTGGGAGCGCATGCCCTTCGCGCCCTGGGTGGTCGGGTTGATTTTAAGCGCGGCTTTTGCCGTTTCTATCCTCATGGCGGGGGTTATCTTTACGACCTCGCTGCAGAAGGCGGAAAAGAAATCGGGCGCGCTTGGCGCCAACGTGATGGGCGCTGTGCTGGGCGGGCTGTCGCAGAACCTGTCCTTCGTGATCGGCCTGAAGGCGCTCCTGCCGCTGGCGGCGGTTTGTTACGCTGCATCGGCGATTATCGCCAAGCCCAAGGGAAGATAGGATTTTTCCCATAATTTATGGAAAAAATTTGACAACGGACAAATGTACCGATACTTTGCTGCATAGCAGCAACTTTGGGAGGGAATCCGTCACATGCTCAACATCGCCAGACTGCTACCGAGTGAAGGGAAATTTTACCGTTACCTCGAGCAGCTTGCGGCCGAGGCGCATACCAGCGCGGTGCACCTGAAAACTTTTGTTGAGAACAAGGATCCGCGAACCCGCGCCGAAGCCGGCAGGGCGATCACCAGCTGCCGCGCGCAGGCGAAGAAACTGTCCTCCGAAGTCACGCAGGAGCTGTGCCTGACCTTCGTGACCCCCTTCGACCGCGAAGACATCCAGCAATTTTCCTCCTACCTCTACAAGATCACCAAGACCATCGAAAAGGTCCGCGAATACCTCGACATCCACGACATGCACGACATCGACGACCTGCCGCGCCAGATCGACCTGATCCTGCAGGAGGCGGACGCCATGACCAGCATGGTGCAGGCGCTCATCAAGGGCGGCAAGCCCCAGCAGATCGTCGAGAAGGCAACGCTGCTCGACGGGCTGGAGAACAAGGGCGACGCGATTTTAAGCGAGCTGCTCGTCAACCTGATGAAAGACACCAAGGACGTGCGCCGGATGATACTCCGCAAGGACGTCTACGACCTGCTGGAGCGCGTCATCGACGGTTACCGCGACGCCGCCGGCATCGCGCTGCAAATCGCCCTGAAGCACAGCTAAGGGGGACGCCGGGAATGGACGCAACCCTTCTCATGCTGTGCCTGGTGGTCGGCCTGGCGCTTGTTTTCGACTTTATCAACGGTTTTCACGACGCGGCGAACGCGATCGCCACGGTGGTGTCCACGCGCGTGCTGCGCCCCGTGACCGCCGTCTGCTTCGGCGCCGTGCTGAACTTCGCGGGCGCCATGGCGGGCACCGAGGTCGCGGCCACCGTCGGCAAGGGGCTCGTCAATGCGCCGACGCTGACACTGGGCACCGTCTTCTGCACGCTGATTGCCGCGATCGTCTGGAACCTGATTACCTGGTACAACGGGCTGCCGACCAGCTCGTCGCATGCGCTCATCGGCTCCCTGCTGGGCGCGACCTTCGTCTCCGTGGGGAACGAGAACATCATCTGGGGAAAAGTGCTGGAGAAAGTCATCGTCCCAATGGTCAGCTCCCCCGTCCTCGGCCTTGTCATCGGATTCATCCTCATGATGGCGCTCACCTGGAGCTTCTTCAGGGTGAAGCTGGGGCGCATCAACCGCATCTTCGGGCGGCTGCAGATTGTCTCGGCCGGGTTTATGGCCTACAACCACGGCCTCAACGACGCGCAGAAATCGATGGGTATCATCGGCCTTGCCCTGCTGCTGGTGCATCCGCAGAGCCATTTTGAGATCCCGCTGTGGGTGAAGCTCACCTGCGCGATCGCGATGGGTCTCGGCACGATGTCGGGCGGCTGGCGCATCATGCGCACGCTGGGCAACAAGATGATCAAGCTGACGCCCATCCACGGCTTCGCGGCGGAAACGACGGCATCGGCCATCATCAGCGGCGCCTCTCACTTCGGCATCCCCGTCTCGACGACGCAGGTCATCTCATCGTCCATCATGGGCGTGGGCGCGACCAAGCGCCTCTCCGCCGTGCGCTGGGGCATCGTCGGCAATATCCTCTGGGCCTGGCTCCTGACCCTGCCGCTGACCTTCGCGCTGGCGGCCCTGCTGATGTGGGTTTACAAGGCAATCACGTAAAAGAAAAAACCCGCCCATTGCTGGGCGGGTTTTTCTGTCTCTCGCGCCGGCTTAAACGCGCGGCGCGAAAATAATTACTTGCCGACTGCTTCTTTGAGTTCTTTTGCAGCGCGGAAAGCGATTTTCTTTTTCGCGGGGATTTTGATGGTTTCGCCCGTTGCAGGGTTGCGGCCCATGCGCGCGGCGCGCTTGCGGACCTGCAGGATGCCGAGGCCGGCCATGCGGACGCGGTTGCCTTTTTTCAGGTTTTTCACCAGCGATGCAACCAGATCTTCCATGATCAGGTTCAGTTGTTTCTTGGACAGCTCATGCTTTTCTGCAATCTCGGCTGCGATATTCTTCAGCGTAACGGTCGGTTGGGTTACTTTTGCCATGTTATGACACTCACTTCGTTTGTTTGCACAACGGCGCTCAAAAT
>SCTB01000056.1 GCA_004297545.1 Alphaproteobacteria bacterium | reverse complement strand
TTTTCATCGTGAACGGCACCGCCATCATCGGCCGCAACGGCCACTGGGATTACAAGGGGCTCGAGGGCGTATCGGCGGAAGAGGGCGAGACCGCCGTCACGGACAAGCTGGGCATTTCCGCCGAAGAGGCAGCCGCGTTTTCGAAACAGGCGAAGCAGGACGTCGATGACCTGAAGGCGCTGGTGCGGCAGCTGAACGCGGATCCGGAAATCCACAGCATCCTTGTCGTCACGCATACGATGCCCTCGAAAGACCTGATGCCGAAGAATATTCCCAACATGCCGGCCTTCTTCAGCAATATCGCCAATAGCGAAATGGCCGAAGTGCTGAAGGAAGACGTGAACGGGAAGATCACCACCTGGGTTTACGGCCACTGGCACCGCGCGCAGGACGAAACGGTCAACGGCATCCATTACGTTTCCCACCCGCGCGGTACGCCCAACAAGCGCAAGCCCGAATACAAGCCCCTGCCGGTGGAAGTTGCGCCGAAGCCCGGGGATATCGCGCCGGCGCCGAAATGCTCCTTCCGGGATCAGCCGAAGATATAGTTATATTGTGTATTGCCAGAAAACGGCCGCGGGCTGATTTGGAACAAAACTAGAACAAATTTTCGAATCCTGATATGATTGGGGAATGAAAACGCCTTCTCATCCCCTGGCAACGAACGGCCGCGGCGCGCTGGAAAACCCGGCGGGCCGGTTCGAGCCCCTGCAGGTGGAAGCCGACTTGGAGGCGCCGCCGGAGGTGGATGAAGACGGAGAAGTGCTGCCGCGCCGCATCCGCACGCAGGTCTTCCGCGACAAATCGCGCAGCATCATTTCCACCAACGACAGCCCCGATATCGGCATGGAGGCGACACTCAACCCCTATCGCGGCTGCGAGCATGGATGCATTTACTGCTATGCGCGGCCAACGCATGAATACCTCGGCCTCTCGGCAGGGCTGGATTTCGAGACGAAGATTTTCGCCAAGCCCGACGCGCCGAAGCTGCTGGAAGAAAAGCTGCAGTCGCCGTCATGGCAGCCCAAGGTGATTTTTTTGAGCGGCGTGACCGACCCCTACCAGCCGATCGAGAAAAAACTGAAAATCACCCGCGGCTGCCTCGAGGTGCTGGCGGATTTCTGCAATCCGGTGTCCTTCATTACCAAGAACCATATGGTCACGCGGGATATAGATCTGCTGCAGCGCCTCGCGGCGAAGGAAGCCGTTTCGGTGAATCTTTCCATCACCACGCTGGACCGCAGGCTCGCCCGCCTGATGGAGCCGCGCGCCTCGACGCCGTCTTTGCGGCTTCGCGCCATCGAACATCTGGCCAAGGCGGGCATTCCCGTGAATGTGATGATCGGCCCCGTGCTGCCGGGGCTGACCGAGCATGAAATCCCCGCCATCCTCGAAAGCGCGGCTTCCGCCGGTGCTCACTGGGCGGGGTATACGATGCTGCGGCTGCCCTACGGCGTGAAGGATTTGTTCCAGTCCTGGCTGCGGGAACATTACCCGGACCGGGCTGAGAAGGTGCTGAACCGCATCCGCTCCATCCGCGACGGAAAGCTGAACGATTCCGAATTCGGCAGCCGCATGCGCGGGGAGGGATTTTATGCGGAGCAGATTTCACATGTCTTCGATCTGTCGCGCCGTCGGTTTGGCCTGACCCGGTGCGTACGGCTTTCCACCGCGCATTTCAACCGTCATGCAAGGGACAGGCAACTGAGCCTGTTATAGTTTACGCGATGACCAGCGTGCCATCGAGGACAAGCGCGGCCGCGTCGGTCAATCCGCTCGTGTTCAGCAGTGTCGCGATCTGGACGAAGTTTACACCGCCCGATGTGCCGTTGGCGTCGATGGACACGTCGGTATTCAGGCCGTTCTGTGTCAGGTGAACGAAATCAGACAGAACATCAATGCCGGGATTGTATCCGGTCAGCAGGTCGCTGATATTCAGATGGTCCCCCAAGGTCCGGCTGAAGTCGGTGACGACGTCAACATTGTTGTAAGCTGTGAGGTGGTCGAAGACGAAGGTATCTGTCCCTGTCCCGCCGATCAGGGTATCCAGCCCGTCACCGCCAATCAGCGTATCATTACCCGCCACACCGTTTAGCGTGTTGCCAGAGGCATTCCCTGTGAGGGTGTTGTTGAGGGTGTTGCCGATGCCCACGACTGCAGTGCTTGCCAGAGTTAGATTTTCGAGATTGGAGCCAAGGGTCCAGTTGACACTGCTGGAGACCAAGTCTGTTCCACCAAGGGATGAAGATTCTGCTATCACATCACCGGTATTATCCACGTAATATTTATCATTGCCAAGACCGCCAGCCAGTTTGTCAGCGCCAGCGGCTCCGTCGAGAACGTCATCGCCTGACGAGCCTGTTAGGATGTTGTTAAGATTGTTACCTTCTATATTGCATCCAGTGGAGCCTAGCACTGAGATATTCTCTACATTTGGACTAGTCGCTAACGTATAATCCACATACGTCTTCACCGTATCCGTCCCGCCGCCGGTAAGTTCGGTAATCACGTCGCTCACACTGTGAACAATGTAAGTATCATTCCCTGCGCCGCCAATAAGGGAGTCTGACCCTGCGCCTGCGCCGCCATCAAGGATATTGGCGCCTGAATTCCCCGTGATTGTGTTGTCGAGATCGTTGCCGGTACCGTTAACCGAACTGGCTCCCGTCAGGGTCAGTTTTTCAATGTTGCTGCCCAGCGTCCAGGTGATGGCCGACATAACTGTATCGGTGCCGCCGGTTGGGGTCTCAATCACAACATCGCCCGCGCCGACAAAGTAAGTATCGTCGCCGTCGCCGCCCGTCATGCTGTTGACAGAGGCGTTGCCGGTCAGGATGTTCGCATTGCTGTCGCCGATCAGGTTATACAACCCGCTTCCGGTCACCTTCAGGTTCTCGATATTGGCATAGTCGGCCACGTCGAGGTCGGCAGGAGCGGCCGTGGCATAGGCGATGACGACGGTGTCGCTGTCGCCTGCGTTGCCGCCGGAGCTTTCGTGCGCCACGTCGCCGGCGGAATCGAAAATGTAGGTGTCGTTGCCGTTGCCGCCATACATGTTATCGGCGCCGGCAAGGCCGTTGAGGGTATTGTCCGCATCGTTGCCGGTCAGGGTATTGTTCGACGCATTCCCCGTCAGGTTGAGCAGGTTGCTGCCGGTCTGCGAAATATCCAGGTTCTCCAGGTTGGTGCTGAGCCCCCCGTTGATGGCTGTGGTTAGCGCCAGGTCGCCGCTGCGCACCACCAGAGTATCGATGCCGCCCGGTGCGCCAGCCACTTCCGTTATGAGTGCCATCAGCTTGACGATGCCGCTTACTTTCACCAGGTCGACAAGATATGTATCGTCGCCCGTGCCGCCGATCAGCGTATCGATACCCGTGCCAAGGCCGCCGTCCAGCGTGTTGTTGCCTTCATTGCCGGTGATGATGTTGGTCAGCGCGTTGCCCGTGCCGTCGATGTTTCCGGCAAGCGCCGCGAGCGTCAGTTTCTCGACGTTGCCGCCGTCGGCGTTCAGGTCAAAGCTGAGGCTGGATTTGATCGAATCGGTGCCGCCCGCTGAATCTTCCGTCACCGTATCGCCTGCGTCGTCGATGATATAGGTATCGTTGCCCAGGCCGCCGATCATGGAATCGGCGCCTAAGCCGCCATCCAGCGTATTGTTGCCGGTGCTGCCGGTAAGGATGTTCACGCCGTCATTGCCGGTGATGTTGGCGGAGGCGATGCCGAACAGGGTCAGATTCTCGAAATCCGCGCCCAGCGTATAGGTGCCGGACCCAAGCTTCACGATCAGCGTATCCGTGCCGCCGGTATCGGTGATGGTATCGCCTGCGCTGTCGAGGATATAGGTGTCGTCGTTGTTGCCGCCGATCATGGTGTCGGCGCCCAGGCCGCCGTCCAGAGTGTCATGGCCGCCAAAGCCTGTCAGGATATTGACGGAGCCGTTGCCGGTCAGGATATTGTCGCCGCTGTCGCCCTCCAGGTTGAAAAGCCCGGTTCCCGTTACCTTCAGGTTCTCGACACTGGTGAAATCCGCAGTGTGGATCGTTATCGGCGTGACGAGCGAGGCGTTGGTGCGAGTGACGATAACGGTATCGTTGCCGGAGCTTGCCGTGACGGTATCGCCGGCATTGTCGACGAAGAAAGTGTCGTCGCCGCCGTTGCCGATCATCGTGTCGGCGCCCACGCCGCCGCTAAGGGTGTTGTCGCCGGAATTGCCGGCGATCACGTTCGCAAGCGTATTGCCGGTACCGTTGATGTCGGACGATCCGGCGAGCAGCAGGTCGTCGACATAGGCGCCGAGGACATAGCTTGCAGTTGCCTCGACGGTGTCGTGGCCGCCGCCCAGAAGCTCGACCGCCTTGTCGAGGGAGTTGTCGGCAAAATAATAGTCGTCGCCGAGACCGCCCGTCATCACGTCCGCACCTGTGCCGCCGTCCAGCGTGTCGTTGCCGCCAAGGCCGATGAGAGCGTCGATGCCTGCATCGCCGAACAGCGTATCACTGTTCGCGCCGCCCGTCAGCTTGTCCGCGCCGTTATAGCCGTGCCAGGCAAGGGCAGACGTGTCGTTGATGGTGAAGATGTCGTTGCCGGTGAAGAATGTTTGCGTGGTGAAGATGTCTCCCACAGTCGTGAGGGCGAAGAACGTCGGCGCATCGATGGTGGCGCCCGTGACGGTCACGCTGTCGGAACCGTCCTGAATCGAGACGCTGGTCAGCGTCCCGGTCAGGTCCGCGACATCGAATGCGCCCTTGAGAGAAACGGTAACGCCGCCCGTTGTGAGCGTCAACGTGTTCGCGATGCCCCGGAACTCGCCATCCGTATCGTCGGGCACAAGATTTTTCGAGGTACTGGTGATGGTCAGGACGTCTGTGCCGTGATGGATGGTGACAGAGCCAAGGCCGCCGGTGTCAAAACCCTGATCGTACACCCAGTGCGCGGAGCCGGTGAGGACGAAGCTGTCGCCGCTGTCGCTGGTGAAATCGACGCTGGAGATGGTTCCGCTCGCATTGCTGTTCAGGCCTGTGCCGAGAAGCACAAGAGTGCCCAGCGCGCTCGGGCTGTGTCCGTGAATCACGGTGCTGGTCGGGTAGCCGGAGTCAAAGACGAAGTCCGACGACGAGCTGAAAAGATTGATGGCGTCGAAAGTGGTCTCGCAATAAGTGTTGGCAGCCGCTTCATATGCATCCCAGAAGACGCTGAAGTTCGTTGCAAAAAGCGTATTCAGCGATCCGGTCGAGGTCAGCGTGGCCATGATTTTTTACTCCGCGTGTTTTCAGATATCCTGATATTTCGAGGGCGGAGTGTAGGCCCGGCGGGCGCGTTATGCAATCATGCAAAGCGGTCTTTTTCAGCTAAAAATCGCAAAAAATAGTATCAAAATGAGACTCGGCGGGCCGTGTCAGGCGCAGGATCATCTGCAGAACACCTGGTTATATGAAAACATCTGGCCCGGAGCGCAAGCGGAATACGGAGGCCAGGCATATTGTCATGACGTCATTTCGGCACGGACACTCCCTTGCGGCGGAAATAGCCTTCCCTTAGAGTGATTTTTGAAACACGTCTTTCCCCACGGAAATTATCATGCCTGCGCCTGACGACATCCCGCTGCTCCTCGACAACCTCGGCGGTACGGCCAATCCCGGAATTTACAGCGAAGCGCCGGTCGCTGATAATGGCGCCTTTTCAGGCGCGCAGCTCTTTTCAGACCGCGCGCTTCTCCTGTCGGATGAGCGGCTGAACGAGGTCGCTTCCGGCGCAGCGTCCGGTAGTGCGAAAACTTCTGTTCGCCAGTGGGGACAGATGTTCGGCAGCGCGGCCCATCAGGGTACGCGCGACGGATTTCAGGGTTTTGATACGCGCGCGGGGGGCGTCGCGCTGGGCGCCGATACGGCCGGCCGGTTCGCGAACGCCATCGTCGGCGCGAGCCTGAGCTACGGTCATGCAAAGGCCGACCCGCGCGATCCCATGCTGTCGGAAACCGATATCGACAGCTATCAGCTCACGCTTTATGGCGATTATAAGCTTGAAAATCAGGCCTATCTGCGCGGCATGATCGCCTATGCCTATAGCGACAATGACACGGAGCGCAATGAATTCGGGTCCATCGAACGCGGCAGTTACGGCGCCAATGAATTCACCGTGCTGGCAAAGACCGGGCGCGCCTACAAATACCAAAATACGACACTGACCCCCAGCCTGCTGGCGCGCTGGGTGCATTACGACCCCAGCGACTATACGGAGTCCGGCACGGGCACGGACTACCATGTCAGCCAAAGCAGCATGGATATACTCGAGACAGGCCCTGCCCTCGATGCGACGTGGAAAAAGAAAAACAGCGACGGAAGCTGGCTGGTGCCTTCCGTGCATACCGGTTACCGCTACGACCTGATCGGCGATAAAATCGAAACGTCGTATGTGGACTGCTGCACGACGATCATAGCGACCGGCCCCAGCCCGGCCCGCCACAGGCTCAACATCGGCGGCAGCCTGACCTGGTATACGACCAGCACCTGGGAGTTCAAGGCGGGATATGATTTCGATTACCGCGCCGACTATGGCGCCCATACAGGCCTGTTCCGGGGTACCTTCCGGTACTAGGAACCTGGTGCCGAAAAACCACACATTATAATAAAGAGAATTTTCCCGAATAAAACAGGTATCCGGAATCTGTTCAATCTCAAGGCAACATGCTAAGAAGTTAATAAGATTACGTTTGTTGCAATGTTTCATGAAAATGTTTACGTTGCGCAAGCTCCTTCCGGGATTCTTCTCACCCACCAGGGAAAGAAAATAATGAAAACTCAATTCGATGCGAAAGTTCTACTGATTGCTGCCACGCTTATGGCCTTCGGCCCGGCCGCTCTTGCAGCGCCGCCGACGTCGACCGATCCGGGTTTGATCAGCAAAGGCATGATGGAAGAAAAGCGCGCCCCGTCCCGCCTCGAGGAAACGGTGGTCGTGCCGAAAGACGAAGCATCCGGCAAGGGACTGAGCGACAAGAAAGTATTCACCCTGAAAGCGGTCGTCCTTGACGGCAGCACGGCATACAGGGATTCGGATATCGCGCCCTTGTTCAAGAAGATGATCGGCCAGATGGTTTCCTTCGCCGACCTGAACGCCATCGCCCAGCAGGTGACGCGCAAATACCGCGAAGACGGCTATATTTTCTCGCGCGCCGTTCTGCCGCCGCAGAAAATCGTGGACGGCGTCGTTCATCTTGAGGCCGTCGAAGGCCGCATCGCCAATGTGCAGGTGGTCGGAAACTTCCACGACAACAACGGCCTCATCCACAGGATGGCCGAGAAGATCAAGTCCTCCGCCGCGGCCAATACGAAAGAAATCGAGCGTTATCTTCTTCTTATCGACGATCTGCCCGGCATCACGGCGAAAAGCTTTGTGAAGCCTTCCGCGGTTAAAGGCGGCGGCGATCTCATCATCGAAGTGACGGAAGATCTTTTCGAGG
>SCTB01000055.1 GCA_004297545.1 Alphaproteobacteria bacterium | reverse complement strand
TCTGGCAGTTCCGGCAATACCAGCATGGCGACCAGCCGCGTGACATCGACTGGCGTCAGAGCGCGAAGCGCGACGACGTTTATATCCGCCAGCGCGAATGGGAAGCCTCGCAGACCGCGTGGCTTTACCGCGACGCGACGGAGTCGATGAACTATCGCGGCTACAAGAACCTGCCGACGAAGAAGGAATTCGCCGAGATTCTCCTGCTCGCAACAGCCATCGTCATCCTGAACGGCGGGGAGCAGGTAAGTCTTCTCGGCACGAACCTCGCGCCGCAGACGACCTATAATTCCATCCAGCGCATCTTCGAATACCTGCCGGTGCAGACGCATTTCGCCCAGACGGGGCGCCCGGTCGCGGCGCGATCCGAAGTGGTGCTTATCAGCGACTTTTTCTATCCGCTTGAGCAGCTGACGGCGTTCTGCGAGAGCCTCGCGCGCCGCAACGTCAAGGGCAGCCTTGTGCAGGTGCATTGCCCGTCGGAAAAGACCCTGCCCTTCAAGGGCCGCATGAAATTCTACGACATCGAGGCGACGGGCGCCCCGCCCATCACCCTGCCGCAGGTCGAAGCCGTGCGCGAGGAATACGAAAGAAAATTCATCGCGCATCAGGAAAGCCTGCGGCAAGCAGCTGAATCCTGGGGCTGGCGCTTCATGGCCGCCGACACGTCACAGAAGCCCGAAGACGTGCTGGGCCGCCTCTACAACCAGCTGGCGGTGAAGAAGAAATGATGGTATTGGGAAAAATAAGCGAGCGCGGGATGGATAGTACCCTCACCATCGACGACGCCCGCAAGCGTCGTCGATCCTCTCCCAAAGGAGAGGGGACTAAAGACTTTCGCTTCGCGAAAGAGACAAAAAAAATAATATTTTCGTCCGAAGGACGTCGTCAGTCCCCTCTCCTTTGGGAGAGGGCTAGGGTGAGGGTACTTGCCACTGGAGGAGATGCCTAGTGTTCAGCCTCGGCGGCATTACGTTCCTGTCTCCGTTCCTGCTGGCCGCCATCGCGGGGATTCCGGTGTTGTGGTGGATTCTGCGCGTCATGCCGCCGCGCCCGCGCAGCATCAAGTTCCCGGCGTTTTTCCTGCTGAAAGGCCTTCAGACCGACATCAAGACCGCCGCGCATACGCCGTGGTGGCTGCTGCTGCTCCGCTCCCTTATTATTGCCCTGTTTATCCTGTCGATGGCCGACCCGGTCTTAAGGCTTTCCGGCGGGCTGCCCGGGAAGGGGCCGGTGCTGATCGCGGTCGATAACGGCTGGTCCGCCGCCGCGCACTGGCAGGAGCGGCAGGACAAGCTGAAAGAGTTTGTGACGATGTTCAAGCGCGCCGACCGCGCCGTCGTCTTCCTGCCCACCGCCCCGGATGCGCAGGACGGCAAGATGCATGCATCAAGCCTGATGAAGGCGGATGACGCCGAGCAATGGGTGGACCACATGAAGCCCTGGCCCTGGCCGCGCGACCCGGAAGCCGCCGCAAAGACCGCGCAGGAGATCATCCAGCAAAACCACATTTCCTACGCGGTGTACTTAAGCGACGGCACGGGGGATAATCCGTCCGATACCGCGAAATTTCTGGCCGCGCTGCAAAGCAGCGGCGGACTTACGCTTTTGAACGACGAGAAGGTCAATACGCCCTTCATCCTGCGCCGCACGGCATCCCGGCCGGGCGACGTCGCCTTCAGTCTCGAACGCCTGCGCGAGGCCGCCGCGAACGAGCCGATGGTCCTGGCCGCATATACGGCGGATGGCGACGTGCTGGATACCTATAAGTTCAGTTTCCCCGCGGGTAAGAAAACGACCGATATCAAGTGGGATCTGTTGAGCGAGATGCGCAGCAAGATCGCGCGCTTCGGGCTTGAATCGCCGCAGATGGCCTCCGCCGTGTCGCTGACGGATTCCCAGTGGCGCCAGCATCCCGTCGGAATCGTGGCCGATCCGTCGCGCAAGGACAACGCCGGGTTCCTGAACGAGGTTTATTACCTGCGGCGCGCGCTCGAGGTCAACGGCGCGCCTGAAATCGAGCAGCCGGGCGCGCTCCTGGAAAAATCTCTTTCAGCCATCATCTGGCCCGACAGCGCGGCGCTGACCTCCATCGAGCGGCATGAGCTGCTGAAATGGGTTCAGGACGGGGGCTTTCTCATCCGCTTTGCGGGGCCGAACCTGTCGGGCGGCGCGGAAGACGATCCGCTGGTGCCGGTGCATCTGCGCTACGGCGAGCGCGCCATGGCGGGCGCCATGACCTGGGAAAAGCCCGCGAAGCTGGGGCCCATCGCGCAGCACAGCCCGCTCTACGGCCTCGACGTGCCAACCGATGTCACGGTTTCCCGCCAGCTGCTCGCTGATCCCACGCCCGAAGTTTTCGAGAAGACCTGGCTGCAGCTGGAAGACGGCACTCCGCTGATGACGGGCGGCAACATCGGCAAGGGTTTCGTCGTGCTGATCCATACGACGGCGGGGCCCGACTGGTCCGATTTCTGCTATTCCGGCCTGTATGTCGAGGCGCTGCAGCGCATGATATCCTTAAGCGCCGGCATCAGCGATTACAAGGCGGACACGGTGCTGCCGCCGCTGATGGTCATGGACGGTTTCGGCCGCCTGCAGCCGCCGGACCGGCACAGCGTGATCGGCTCGGTCGATCCGCATCAGGACTTCAAGCCGTCGCCCGCGACACCGCCCGGCCTTTACGGCGACGACAGGCAGTTTCGCGTCTATAACCTGGGAGATTCTTTAGGCGACCTGCAGGCGCTTAAAGGTGTGCCGTCCTCGGTGGATGTGCAGACCTATGCCCTGTCCGGCGAAAAGAGCCTCAAGGCCGACTTCCTGAAATGGGCGCTATGGCTTCTCGCGCTCGATACGCTGCTGACGCTGTGGCTGAGGGGGCTATTCGGCGGCTTCGTGCGGGCGGGCGCGACCTTTGCATTCGCGCTGGTGCTGGTTACGGCGCCGGCCCAAGCCGATGTCACGCCCGCCGATCTGGCTTCCGGCATTTACCTCGGCTACATCGAAACGGGCGACCGCGACGCCGACCAGGTCAGCTTTAACGGGCTTTTCGGCCTCATGAAGGAGATCAACGCGCGCACGACCATCAAGGTCCGGGGCGTGCAGAACGTCAATCCTGAAAGTGATGTGCTGTTTTATTATCCATTTCTCTACTGGCCGATGACGGACGCGCAGCCGGAATTGTCGGTGGCCGCGGCGCGGAACATCCAGAACTATCTGGGCCGGGGCGGGATGATATTGTTCGACACGCGCGACCAGCAGTTCGGCAATCTGAATTCTGCGACGCTCGGCACGAAGAAGCTGCGCCAGCTGACACGGAACATCCAGATACCGGAACTTGTCGCGGTGGCGCCGGGGCATATCCTCGGCAAGACTTTCTACCTGCTCGACGATTTCCCGGGCCTCTACACAGGCGGCAAGATATGGGTCGAGAAGGAGCCGAGCCCAAGTTACGACTCCATCACGTCGGTTGTCATCGGCGGCAACGACTGGGCCGCGGCCTGGTCGCGCGACGGGTCCGACCGCGCACGCTTTCTCGTGAGGCCGGGCGGCGAGGATCAGCGGAAGATGGCTTACCGCTTTGGCGTCAACCTGCTGATGATGGCGCTGGCCGGGAACTACAAGTCCGACCAGGTGCATGTCCCTTACATTCTTGAGAGGCTGCACCGGCAATGAGCACGACCTTCGAATTCTCGCCATACCTGCCTTACATCTACTACGTCCTGCTGGCCGTGGGCGCGGGCGCCGCGCTTTTGTTCGTGCTGTTCAAGCGCATGTGGGATTTTTCATGGCGCGCCCTGTTTTTCGCCGCGCTTGTCTTTTTGCTGCTCAACCCCATCATCCTCAATGAAATACGGCAGGGGCTGGCCGACAAGTTCATCATCGTCGTCGACGATTCCGCAAGCCAGCGCATCGGCGGCCGCGACAAGGTGACGGAACAGGCGCTGCAGAACCTGCTCGACAAGGTAAAACGCCTCAAGAACGTCGATCCCGTCGTCATTCATTCCGGCTCCGACCTTCTCGCGAACAAAGGGGAGAGCACCAATCTGTTCACCTCGCTCCGCAACAACCTGATGAGCATCCCGCTGGCGCAGGTGGCGGGGACGGTCTTTATCACCGACGGGCAGGTGCATGACGTGCCCTCCGAGCTGGGCGCGATGGAGCGTCTTGCCCCCTTCCACGCCATCCTGACGGGGCGCAAGGATGAATTCGACCGCAAGATCACCGTCGTCGCCGCGCCCAAGTACGGCGTGCTGAACGAGGATATTTCGATTTCGGTGAGGATCGAGGAAACTGGCGGCCATAATTCGGGGCCGATGCAGATGGACATCTACCAGGACGGGCAGAAGCAGCAGGACGTGACGATATCGCCCGGCGAAACGCGGCAGTTTTCATTCAAGGTCGAGCATCCGGGCCAGAACGTCTATGAATTTGCCGTGCCGGTGGCGGACGGCGAGCTGACGCCCTCCAACAACCGCGCGCCCGTCATCGTGAACGGCATCCGCGACCGGCTGCGTGTTCTGCTCATCACCGGCTCGCCGCATATGGGCGAGCGATCGTGGCGGAACCTTTTGAAGGCGGACCCGTCCGTCGACCTTATCCAGTTCACCATCCTGCGCCCGCCGGATGTATGGGACACCACGCCTGAATCGCAGCTGTCGCTGATCCAGTTCCCGGACAGGATGCTGTTCGTCGAGAAGATCAATGAATTCGATCTCATCATCCTCGATCGCTGGCAGAATTATGCGCGCATGGATACGCCGCTCTATTTCACCAATATCGCGAATTACGTGCGGCGCGGCGGCGCGTTCCTGATGGCGCTGGGCACAGGCGACGCGGCGCAGACGACTTTTCCCGGCACGCTGGAGCAGATACTGCCGGTTGACCTGTCGGGCATGCTGACGGGCGGTCAGGCGCCGATCGTGAAGCTGCCCTATGTGCCCGAGCTGACCGCGCTCGGCAAACAGCACCCGGTCACCGCCGACCTGCAAAAGCAGTACGAAAAAAAGAAATGGGGCGCCTGGCAGACTCAAGTGGACGCGCGCAAGCTGCGCGGCGATACGCTGATGGCCGGCGTGGACGGCAAGCCGCTGCTGCTGCTCGACAAGGCGGGTGAGGGCAGGGTCGCCGTGCTGGCCAGCGATAACGTCTGGCTGTGGTCCAAGGGTCAGAACCAGGCGGGCCCTTATACGGACCTGTTGCGCAACGTCGCCCACTGGCTGATGAAGGAGCCGGAACTGGAGGACGATTTTATCAAGGCCGAAGCCAAGGGCTCCGTCATCACGGTTTCCGAGCGCGACCTGACGCCGGAGGCCAAGACCGTGCAGATGACCATGCCTTCGGGCGAGCAGCAGACAGTCACCCTGACGAACCGGGTTCCGGGCTGGATTACGGCCGATATCATCGCCAGCGCCAGCGGCATCTACGCCTTCGACAATGGCCGAAAAAAGGCCTTTGCTGTGGTGGGCGCCGCCAGCAACCAGGAGTTCGCCGACGTGCAGACGACGGAGGACAAGGTGAAGCCGATCGTCGACAAGACCAGGGGGGGGATCGTCTGGTTTCAGGAGAATCGGGGCTTTTCCCTGAAAGAAGTCAGCAGTTCTGCCGGTAATATGGGCGGCGATAAATGGCTGGGATTAAAGAGGAATAAGGCCTATACGGTCGACAATGTCGAGAGCCTGTCTCTGGTGCCTAACTGGCTGTGTTTATTGGTTATTTTATCCCTCTGCGTCTGGGCATGGTGGCGCGAGAGCGGGGTACGCTGAACCTCCTCCTTGCGAATGATTCCTAAAAATCCTTTGACAGGTTTCCGGTTCTCCTTAGAATGGTCGTTACGGTCTCTAAACGTGTTCCATTAAAGGATTATCGATTATGAGCATGAAGGCGAAATTAGGTCAGCCGCAAGGCCAAAACCAGAATAAAGCGTTCGTTCCCGGCACGCCTTCCAACAACCGCACGCCTGCAGCTCCGGCTAACCAGGCACCCACGACGCCGACGAAGTAATTTCGTTTTATCCGGCAATCAAAGCGCCCGCATTACGGGCGCTTTTTGTTTTTATTGTCATCCCGGGCCAGCGAGCAACGCGAGCGCCTGACCCGGGACCCAGGAGTGAATCCAAATTGCGGAGCAATTTGTCTCTGATGAGCGCCTATCGGCGCGAGTAAATGCTGGATCCCGGTTCGGCGTTCCCGCTTCGCGGTCACTGGCCCGGGACGACACGCTTGATTATTTTTTCACAAAATCCAGCACCGTCTTCGGCTGTTCGCCGAAGCGCAGGCGGTAGATGTAATAGGATTCCATGACCCGCTGGATGTAATTGCGGGTCTCATAAATCGGCACGCTTTCGATCCAGTCGATAAGATCAATGTTCCCCTGCCGCGGGTCGCCGAATTCCTGCACCCATTCGGCCACGTTGCCGGGACCTGCGTTATAGGCGGCGATCGCCATGGGATAAAAGCCGTTATAATTGTCCACGAGATGATGCAGGTAGGCGGAGCCGATCTGCACGTTATAGCGCGGGTCGGCGGTCAGGCGCTTGATGTTATAGGTTTCTCCCTCGCGCTTCGCGATGGCTTTCGCCGTAGCGGGCATCAGCTGCATGAGGCCCCGCGCGCCCGCCTGGCTGAGGGCCAGCGGGTTGAACATGCTTTCGCGGTGGATGATGGCATGGACTAGCGCTTTTTCGGGCGTCTGGGCGGGCAGGGGCGGCAGCGTCGGGTACCCTTCCTCGAACAGGAACAGGCCCAGTTTCTGCTGCAGATCCTTGTTCGCCTCGACGGTGTAGTAATAGCGCCCCGTTTCAAGCGCAAGCCGCCCGGTCAGCATATAGTCCAGCTTCGACTGCGCCAGCGCATCCAGCTTCGCGAGGAACGGGTCGATCAGCTGGTCGAGTTTCACGCTATGCAGCAGGCGCACCGCGCGCACCAGTTCGTGCTGGTTGAAGGCGGCGACGGCTTCGGGATCGGGCGGCGGGTCCCGGAACGCGTCGGGCGCGGGCGCGCCGTAGAGCTTCTGATAGCTGAGCTGGCCGTAAAAGGTGGAAGGGTACTTTGCCGCCACCTTGTCCCATTGTTCGCCGAGCGTACGGTCGGGCACGGCATCCGCCGCGCGCGCGGCCCAGTAGGCGGCGCGGGATTTGCTGATGGCCGTGCCGACGTGCCGGAAGAGGTTGTCGAAGCGCTTGTAGGCGTAGGTGGGGCTTTTAAGGCGGCGCAATTCCAGCCAGCCGAGCAGCCATTCCGCCTGGGAATACTGGATGCCGCTGGTCAGCGTGTGCTTGCGCGCGATCTGGTAGGCCAGGTTATAATTGTGCTTTTCCATCGCGCGGCGCGCCATCACGTTCATCTCGCCCCACCACAGCTCGGGCTGCGAAACCGTTGCCGGCATCTGGCGGATGATCTCGAGCGCGCCGTCGTCCATGTTGTGCCGGCGGCGCCAGCGCAGGCGTTCGTAGAGCAGCCCTTCGTCGTTCTGGCGCGCCGCGGGAACGACTTCGGCCAGCTGCGGGGCGTTTTTGGACATTCTGCCGAGCGCAATGCGCGCCTGCGCCACCGCGCGGGCGTCCGCATCGACGAAGGCCAGCATGTACTGCGCCTCATCGTAGCGGTTTTCCCAGATGAGATTGTCGAGCCGCGCGGCATGGTCGCCCGCCGCAAAATAGGGCTTGTAAGCGCCGGCCAGCGTGGCCGTCTGGTTTTTGCCGAGCTCCGCGTCCTTCCAAAAGGCGGAGAGCGCGGCCTGCGCCTGCACGGGCTGGTTCAGGCGGATAAGCGCATCGACGCTGGCGCGGATGCCATCGAAGGTGACGGCCGGATTTTGCGCGAACCAGGCGGCCACGTCGTTCGGCGGCAGCGAGGCCGCGATGTTCTGCTCGATCTTCTCGCGGAAATCGCCCATCTTCGGCCAGTTCGGGTTGGCGGTCCGGAAGGCAATCAGCTGCTTTGAGTCGATGGGCAGTTTCGTGCCAGTCACGTATATCCAGGTCAGCAGCTTGCGCGCGACGGGGTCGCTCTGGTTCTGGACGAGGGCGGCCGTTTTCTGCCAGTCCTGGTCCATTTCCCGGGCCGCGGGCGCCTCTCGCTTGGCGGGGGCGGTTTTTTTCTTGACGGGCGTATGGCGGGTGGTCTTATGCGAAGAAGTCTTCCTTTTCGCGCTTTCGGCGCTATCCTGCGGAAGGAGCACCATGCCGCCGCAAATGGCCATAACCGCCAAAATCCTTGCAAAATCGCCCAAATACGTCATATTCTTGCGCCAGCCGCGGCGGACGGGTAAAGTAGTCGCAGCTTTTTCAGGAGAAACATGATGACGTTCAAAGGCTCCATCGTTGCGCTTGTCACCCCCTTCAAGAAGGGCAAGGTGGACTTTGATGCGTTTCAGCAGCTTGTCGAATGGCATGTCGCCAGCGGCACTCATGGTCTTGTTCCTTGCGGGACAACGGGTGAGACGCCCACCCTTTCGACGGAAGAACATAAATCCATCGTCAAGGCCTGCCTTGAAGCCGCCAACGGCAAGGTGCCGGTGATTGCGGGGGCGGGCTCCAACGCGACCGACAAGGCCGTGGATCTGGCGCGCTTTGCCGACAAAAGCGGCGCTGATGGTATTTTAGTCGTAACGCCGTATTATAACAAGCCCACGCAGGAGGGAATGTACCAGCATTTCAAGGCGGTAAACGATGCGGTGGGCATTCCGGTCATTCTGTATAACGTCCCTGGCCGCACTGGCGTCGAAATCTCGGTTGAAACGGTGGTCAGGCTTGCGGCGCTGAAGAATATCGCGGGCATCAAGGATGCCTCGGTCGACCTCGGCCGTCCGCTACAGATCCGCGTCGCCCTTGGGGATGATTTCATCCAGCTTTCGGGCGAGGACGCGACGGTCGCTGCCTATCTCGCGCAGGGCGGGCATGGCTGCATATCGGTCACCGCCAACGTCGCGCCGCGCCTCTGCGCGGACCTGCACAACGCTTGGGCGAAGAAGGACTGGAAGAATTTCGAGCGCGCGCGGGATGCGCTTCTGCCGCTGCACAAGGCCCTTTTCATCGAAACCAGCCCGTCTCCCGCCAAATACTGCCTGTCGCGCCTTGGCAAAATCGGCGAGGAGCTGCGCCTGCCGCTCGTTCCCGTGACGCCGCCCACGCGCCAGAAGCTGGACGAGGCGATGGAATTCGCCGGCATCTTCAAAACAGGACGCAAAACGCTGAAGAAGGCGGGGAAGCGCTGATGTCGCGTCATGGCGGGGAAAAACAAACAGCAGGGCAAAAAAGACCCGAATAACAAGACCGCCGCCCAGAACCGCAAGGCGCGGTTCAACTATTTCATCGAAGAAGTCATGGAAGCCGGCATCGTGCTGACGGGGACGGAAGTCAAATCCCTGCGCGGGGGCCAGGCCAGCATCAACGAAAGCTATGCGCAGGTGAACGGCAACGAGATTTTTCTCGTCAACGCGCATATCCCGGAATACACGAAGTCCAACGCGAAATGGCAACACGAAGTATTGCGCCCGCGCAAGCTGCTGCTGCACAAGAACCAGATGAACAAGCTGATCGGCGCGGTGCAGCGCAAGGGCACGACACTCATCCCGCTCTCCATCTATTTCAACAACCGCGGCATCGCGAAGGTGGAGCTCGGCATCGCGACCGGCAAGAAGCAGCACGACAAGCGCGAGACCGAGAAAAAGCGCGACTGGCAGCGCGAGAAATCGCGCATTATGCGCGACAAGGGATAAGCAATGGCCCATCTCGTCTGCGATTTCGACACCGGGGAAGTGCTGGAAAGCGAAGGCGATACGGAAGAGCGTTTTTCGCCCTGTTCGAGCTTCAAGGCGCCGATCGCGCTCATGGGTTACGACAGCGGCATCCTGAAAGATGAATCGTCGCCTGTCTGGGATTACAAGCCCGAATACGACCCGCATTGCCTGAGGATGCTTGATAACTGGAAGCGGCCCTATACGCCAAAAGAGTGGATGCAGAATTCCTGCGTCTGGTATTCGCAGCGTGTCACGCGTGAGCTGGGCATGGAACGGCTTCAGCAATATATCGACAAATTCGGCTATGGCAACCGCGACCTGTCGGGGGGCATTCTGCGCGCCTGGCTGACGACGAGCCTTGCGATCTCGCCGCGCGAGCAGGCGGGATTTTTCCGCCGCATGCTGGCGGGCGAGCTTCCTGTTTCGGCGCAGGCGGTCGCGATGACGAAGCGGCTCGTGGCGTCGGGCGCTTGCGCGCGCGGCAGTATCTTCGGCAAGACGGGGTCCGGCTATATCGACATCGAAAAGGGGCTGCAGCGCGGCTGGTACGCGGGCTGGCTGGAGAAGGACGGGCGCAAATACCTGTTCGCGGCGCTGCGCGATCATTCCGGCCCGGGCTATGCCGGATTGCAGGCGAAGGAGTTCATGCGCGGCAGGCTGGAGCGCCTGTTCGCCGGGCAAGGGGCGGCGCATGCTGATACCGCTGTCGGATGAAAACGACGATTACGACGTCCCCCTCATCAACCGCGCCATCATCATTATCTGTTTTGCCGTCTTTTTTTACGAGTTGTACCTGGATGAACATGCGCTCGACGATTTCGTGCGCGCCTTCGGCTTCAACGCGCATGAGTATATCAACGGCGCGAAGGGCTGGGCGAAGTTCAAGGGCGCGCTGCAGGCGACGTTTGATGTGACGCGGACGGGCTGGATAACGGCGGTGACGTCACAGTTCATCCATGCCGACGCCGGTCATATTGCGGGCAATATGTTCTTTCTGTGGATCTTCGGCGACAATGTGGAGCATGTGATGGGCCGCCTGCGCTATGTGGCCTTTTTTATCATGACGGGCATGCTGGCGGCTTTCAGCCAGGCGTTCATCGGGATGGATGCCGATATTTCCTGCATCGGCGCTTCGGGCGCGATCAGCGGCGTGATGGGCGCCTACCTCGTCTTCTATCCGCGCGCCATGATCAACATGTGCTTTTTCTGGTCGTGGATGTTCGAACCGAAGTATTTCCGCATGAAGGCATGGATGTATCTTGTCTTTTTCGTCGCGACGCAGGTGGGCACGGGCCTGCTGACCTGGGGCAGCAAGTATTTCATGGTCGCGGTCTGGGCGCATATCGGCGGATTTTTGTTCGGCGTGCTGCTGGCGCGGCTTTTCAAGGATCCCTCCATGCTGTTCAAGGAAGAGGGCGAGAAGATGCTGGGGCTGGACGGGAAGGAAGGCCATATGCGCGCCGTGGAGGAATATCACGAGTATGTCATGGCCATCGGCCGTCGCGCAGGTTTTGACGGCGGCACGAGCTTCGGCCCCGCCGCGCACAAAATCCACCGCCGCCCGTCGCTGAAGGAAATGCGCAAGAAGGGCAATGCGGAGCGGGCGGAGACGAAGAAGAAAAGGGGATGGTAACTAAAATTATATTTTCTTTCGCGTAGCGAAAGTCAGGAATCCCCTCTCCTTTGGGAGAGGGTGAGGGTACTTACAACGGCCTCGGTATTCTCCAAAACTTTGTTGTTCTGTATCCTCACAACTTTAGTCCCTGTGATCATGCATTGTTCGGGCACGAGTTATGATTTCCGGCATGTCGCACCATTGACGAGCATCTCGAAGTACCCTCACCCTAGCCCTCTCCCAAGAGGAGAGGGGACTAACGACGTCCTTCGGACGATATTTTTATTTTAATAGCTGCAGTTCCGCGGGGGTCAGCGGTCTGGCTTCGCCCTTGGGCAGGTCGCCCAGCAGGAGCCCGCCGATGGCGACGCGCACCAGCCGCAGGACTTCGATGCCGGAAGCTTCGACCATGCGGCGGATCTGGCGGTTCCTGCCTTCCTCCAGCACCACCTCGATCCAGCAATTTTTGTCGCCGCTGCGCAGCAGGCGGGCGCGCTTGGCTTTCAACAGCTCGCCCTCATCCAGGACGCCCGCTTCAAGTCTTTCCAAAAGCGCGTCGTCCGCCAGGCGGCCGATCTGGACGTTATAGGTTTTTTCAAGATGGCTTTCCGGCGCGGTGATGCGCGCGGCCCATTCGGTGTCGTTGGTCATCAGAAGCAGGCCTTCGCTCGCCATGTCGAGCCGCCCCACGGGTCCCATCCAGGGCAGTCCTTCGGGCAGCAGGGTATAGACGGTGTCGCGGCCCTTTTCGTCATCGGCCGTGGTGACAAGGCCGCGCGGCTTGTTGAGCATCCAGTATATTTTGTCCGTGGCTTTGAGCAGGGTACCATCCACCTCGACGCGGTCCTGACCCATGTAGACAGGCGTTTCCGGGTCGCGACGCACGTCGCCGTTGAGCGTCACGCGCCCGGCGCGGACCAGTTCCGCCGCCTCGGTGCGGGAGCAATAGCCCATCTTGGACAGGACCCGCGCAAGTCCGGTGCGCTTGCCGCCATCGGCATTTTGCATCTTGCGCTGTTTCATGAAAAACGTCTACGGTTTCATCTCGAGCGGCTTCGCGTCGGACGGAGTCGCCTTGGGCGGCTCCGCTGCGGGGGTGGTCAGGATGGCCGGAGCAGGCTGGGCCGCAACCTTTTTGGCGGCGGCTTCCTCGAAGAGTTTTTTGATCTCGGGCGTGCTGTGCGCGGCAAGTTCCGCGACGGTTTCGGATCCGTATCCGGACGGGATCGCCGCCTCGATGTCAGCGCCCGCGTCGAGCAGTCGCTTGACGGCGGCTGTGTCTTTTTTGTTCACGGCGCGGCTGAGTTTCGTATAGCCCCGATAATCTTTCTCGTCGACGGGGGGAGGGGTAAGCTTGTTGTCGACTTTTTCGGCGGCGTAGCCAGCCGCCATGCCCGCGAAAAATCCCGCGGCTTTTGCGGCAAGCAGGCAGCCCGCGATGGCGAGGAAGCCGCCCGACATAAAGCCCGTGACGCCCAGCGTGACGGCGGCGCCGATCGTGACGACACGCTCGGCGATGCGATCCGCGCGTGTGGCGGAGTCTCTGAAAAATTCCATCGGCGCGCCGGTGGGGACAGTGCGCAGGAATAATTCACCCAGCGTCCATGAATGTTTTGAGCGGGTGTTCAGCCAGTGCATCGTGTCTTTGAAGGCCATGATCATTCTCCGGTTCAGGCTGCCGGAACTATATACCCAAAGGCCGCGCCGTCAAGGATGATTATGGTAACGCCGTGCAAGTGACTGTTTACATTAAAAAAGTAAAAGGCCCGGTTCAGGGAAAAACCGGGCCTTTCGGGGTAAGAGAAGGAATCTATGGCAGATATGTGCGGGTGTTGGGGGGTTAGTCGGAGGCCTTCTCTTTTTTAGATTTCGGTGCGGGGGCTTCGTCGCCGTCGCCATCGTCGTTGGACTCTTCGGGGCCCGCCAGCATGGTATTGGCGACCACGCCTGCGTTCTCGCGGAGTTTCTTCTCGATCGCGGCTGCGACCTTGGGGTTGTCCTTGAGGTATTTGCGCGTATTCTCGCGGCCCTGGCCGATGCGCTCGCCGTCGAAGGCAAACCAGGCGCCCGATTTCTCAATGATGCCGGCATTCACGCCGAGGTCGATGATCTCGCCCTCTTTCGAGATGCCTTCGCCGTACATGATGTCGAATTCGACGACGCGGAAGGGGGGCGCCAGCTTGTTCTTGACGACCTTCACCTTGGTCTGGTTGCCGACCACGACTTCCTTGTCCTTCAGGGAGCCGATGCGGCGGATGTCGAGGCGGACGGAGGCGTAGAATTTCAGCGCGTTGCCGCCCGTCGTCGTTTCAGGGTTGCCGAACATGACGCCGATCTTCATGCGGATCTGGTTGATGAAGATGACGATGGTGCGCGACCTGGAGATGGAGCCGGTGAGCTTGCGCAGCGCCTGGCTCATCAGCCTTGCCTGCAGGCCCATGTGGCTGTCGCCCATTTCTCCTTCGAGTTCGGCGCGCGGCACAAGGGCGGCGACCGAGTCGACGACGAGGACGTCGAGCGCGCCGGAGCGCACCAGCGTATCCGCGATTTCAAGCGCCTGCTCGCCGGCGTCCGGCTGGGAGATCATCAGGCTGCCGATATCGCAGCCCAGCTTGGTCGCATAGGAGGGGTCGAGCGCGTGTTCCGCGTCGATGATGGCGCAGAGTCCGCCGGCCTTCTGGGCTTCGGCGATGACCTGCAGGGCCAGCGTCGTTTTGCCCGAGCTTTCCGGCCCGTAAATCTCGATAATCCGTCCGCGCGGCAATCCGCCGATGCCAAGGGCAAGGTCGAGGCCCAGCGATCCGGTGGAGATGACTTCCACTTCCTGGTGGGCGTCCGATCCCAGCTTCATGATGGAGCCTTTGCCGAAGGCGCGTTCGATCTGGCTTAAGGCAGCATCGAGAGCCTTCTGTTTATCAGCGGCGTTCATTTCATTTTTCCCTTCGGGACGCAGTGCGGTGACGGATGACATGTTGATTTACCCCTTTTTGATGATGTCGTTCAATGGTCTTGCGCATGAAGCGCCGTTCGAATCTCTGATAACCACTGTACCTCGTTTGTTCCAAAGCGCAAGAACAAAATGGACAAAAAGAGAACAAAAAATTTTCCCTTTTTAAAACAGTCGACTGCAGTATTCATTTGACAGAACTATTATCAAAATGCTACAACATTCCATCATCTGGATTTTTTGGAAAGCACAAGTCACGCTCATGACGCCGGAAGAACGCAAACGCGCACAGGAAATCTGCGACAAGGCCACGCCCGGCCCATGGTCGTACGAGGATACCAGCTGGGTTGGCGCGTCGAAGTTTTCGGTGCGCGCCGATCCCGATGCAATCACGCGCGGGCCCGAAATCTTCGGCAACATTGAAATTGACATGAACGGCATCAACAACCTGACCTTCATTACCGAAGCGCGCGTGCTGCTGCCGAAGGCATTGATGCATATCGAAGCGCTGAAGGGCGACATCGAAAACATCAGGGCCGGCTTCGCCAAAACCAACCCGCCCATCATGACGCAGACGGAGATCGCGCGCGCGAAGGAGATCACCGCGCAGGCGACGAAAGGCGTCTGGAGCTGGGAAGACGACAGCCAGATCGGCCCGGGCATCGTGACGCTCTATGCGGGCCGGGGCCCCATGATGCACGGCCTCAACCTTTTCGGCCGTTTCGATACCGATTCCAACCGCGACAATAACCTCGACTTTATCACCGAGGCCCGCCAGCTGCTGCCCAAGGCGCTGGAGCATCTGGAAGACCTGAACAATACCGTGCAGCGCATGAAGCAGCCCGCGCTGGTCCTGAAGCCGCCATCCTACAAACCGCCCGCGCCGAAGCCCCCCACGCCAAAGCCGCCGGGAATTCAGTAAGGGACTGAATTACAATAATTTTTTATCAGAATTTATGCATTGACATAATAGCAACGATGCATCATGATGCCTCGACATTTCATAACTATTCGAGGATTTCCATGCCTTCCTATCGCGGTGTTGAACAAGCCGATCTCATCAAATCCATCAACGAAGCGCTTGAGCTGCTCGAGACGCATTCGCCGGGCCCCGTGTGCCAGCAGAACATCGACAAGCTGCGCGCGGTCGATCCTGCGACGAACCAGTCGCCGCTCGGCGCCCTCGCGGCGGCTATGGACGACCAGAGCCTGGTTGAAGCGGTCGGAAAGATGCGCTGGACGATAGGGTTTATGGGCCCGATGATCCGTTATCACGGCCTCAACGACACCGACGGCAAGGGCGTAAGCGTTTACAAACAGCTTGGCGCTTGGGGCGCCACCTCGGGCGCGCGCGACATGGCGTACCACGAGGAAGACGGCGAGATGGACAGCTACCTCGCCACCCAATACGCGAAAAAACTCGCGCAGAAAATGCCCGTCATCACGGGCCTCAAGAACATCTTCTGGGCGGCCGCCACAAATGGACGTGACGGGTTGTTCTCGGCGCACAAGCTGAACAGGCTGGTGCGCAAGGCGCGCCGCGGGGCGGACGATGCGGAAATCGTGGATGCCTTCCTGCAGCTCGATATCCGCGACCGCCATCTTGTCGTCGATGCCGCAGCAGCCGCCTGCCATATGCACTGGGGCCAGAAGAACAACCTGCCCGAAGTCGAATGCATGAGCCAGTTCGGTCTTGTGATTCCGGAACTGGGTAAATCGCTGAACTGGGGATCGCCCGAAGCGAAAGAACTGGCCGAAAAGGTCCAGAAAGTTCTGGAGCCGTTCTGGGCTTCGGATGAAGTGCAGATGGTCGGCATCGGTGTGATCGGGATGACCCGGGAAAGCCCGCAGGGCATCATGTTCGGCTCCACGCGCCGCGCCGCTCAGGCCGTGAAGGAGGCCTTCCCCGATATGGACGTTATCGATTACAAGGGCCGCAGCGTAGAACTGCCTGCAGCCAAACCCGCGACACCTGAATCCAAACCCCAACCCTGATTTAAGGAGAGACCACGATGAAATTCAGCATTAAAGAAGCCTTCCAGAAACTCGGCCGCGCCATCGCAGGCCCGCCGCCCGTCAACAGCATGATGGCTGGCGATGTCGCCTATATCCAGACGAAAGTGCGCGAGGCGACCGGCTTTGACGTCGGCTGCCAGGATACGCGCATGGTCAACGGCCGCAAGAACGTAGGCCTGATCATGCCGGAAACCACACCCGTCGCGGATGTGACCAAGGCCGAAGACGTTTTCATCGCAGCCGCGAAAGAGCGCAATATCGAACTGACGCGCGAGCAGGTGATCCACTACGTCCCCGGCACCATCTCGCCGCCCAGCCGCCTCGTGCAGCCCGCGCCGAAAACCTGGTAACAGGCATGAACACGCTCCTCGTCAAAAACGGAGAGGACGCGATGATCGTCCTCGAAACGCGGGGCGGGAAATTCGCCGGGGTCATCCGCGACCCCGGCTTTCACCTGATAGCGCCGTGGAAAAAAGCCGTCAGTCGCCTGACGACGCAAACTTTCAACAGCATCGACGGCATCGGGGCCGCCACGCAGGACAAGGCGAATATCGTCGTCAGCGTCGCCATGGAATTCCAGATCCGCGACGCGGAAAAATACCACTGCGCGGCGAAGCAGCCCTATGACGAGGCCGTAAAGGAAATCCGCAACGCGGCGAAGGAAATCGTCTCGGGCATCGGCCTTGCAAAGGTCTGGGAAGATCGCGCCTATATCGCCCGCAAAATCCACGCGGCTGCCGCGCCCGTGCTGGCCGAAAAATTCGGCCTTGCCTTCGAAGACATTAACGTGCAGCAGATATCGCTTTCCAGCCACTGCATGTCGGCCCCGGACGCCGCACTCAATAAAATCCTCGCCGACGCCGCCGCCACGCCCGATATCGTCGCCGACGCCATGGACAAGGGGCTTGAAGCGGGCATTTCCATCAGAAAGCCCCTTACGCTGAGAAAGCGGGTTTGATACCCTTAAAATTGTCATCCCGAACGAGTGAGGGATTTTAGGGGGTATGATGTTCAGCGTTAAACATCGAATTATTTTATTTATCGCAGTTTTGGCAGCTGGATTTCTTTTCATTGATTTAATCAAGGATTCTAGAGATTCCAATCCGTCCGGGAATAAGCATTCTGCTGCGGATTACGAAGCGGTACCGGGAAAATTAAAAATCTTTGCTGTAGGCAGAGACTATAAGCCGATCGAGTCCGAAAATAGGAAGCTATTTAGCCCTTTTGGAGGGATACGCAAGGCGATTGACGCTGCCCTAAAAGCGCAAGAATTCGATCCCGGTGATCTTGATCGGTTGGAGTTCTATCGGCCTGGTGAAGCAGGATACGGGACTAATCCAAACTTTGAAGTTTTCAATCCGGGGGGCCTTTTTCGTGCCCCTCTGTTTGAAGGCCAGGTGATTGTGAGCTTCGACCTCGACTTTGTGTCTACGTCGCAAACCCAAGTAGTTTATGTATTGCATCGTAAAAGCGAAGAAGATGGTACTATTAGAGAAGTGCTCTATGGCGTTGTAACGCACTTGAAGGGCGGGGTTTGCGAACAATCCCAACTTCAAAAGATACAAATTCCAGTCCAATTAGATATTTCATATAAGTCGCGCGCTTCGGCGGTTAGCATTCCGACTCTTCCGTTATTACCTGTTGCATGTGTTAAGGACGGCAATGGTGAATGGTACATGTTCAATAGTATTTTTGGACGCGTGAAGAAGCCCGGGGATAGTAAATGGCAAGTCTGGTAGGCCTAGGAATCAAAGCGCTCGGCCTAACTTGCTACCCGCTGCCTTCGCAGGAGCAGGCGGCGCATATTTGCGAACGCTTACATAGCCGATTTCTTTCGTGAAGGCCGCGTCGATCAGCGCCATGGTGTGGACGTTGCCGATGATGGTCACGTTTGAATCTCTGATGGTGCAGGAAAGCAGG